>SKQW01000075.1 GCA_007118805.1 Rhodobiaceae bacterium
GATGATGCGGGCGGACTCACCGCGGGCTTCCGGCACAACCCGATTGGCGTAAGCCTGCGCCTCGTTGCGCATCCGCTCCTGGTCGGCGCGCGCCGCCTGGACTGCAGATTCCGAGCAAAGCCGCCCACCTATTCCAACGTGATGTCGTCCACCATTCCGACGTGAAGCCGTCCACCATTCCGATTTGATCCCGTCCAGGGGAGCGATCGCGATTTAGGTGCCGCGCCGGGTCATCCGATCGGGCATTCCAGCCTCTCCATCGAGGAGGAGGCGGGGATGCCAGCGAAGAGGGAGATGACCATGCGACAGATGCGGCAAGTGTTGCGTCTTCATGCCAGCGGAACCAGCGACCGCGAGATCGGCCGAACGGTGGGCGCCGCGCGCTCCACGGTGCGCGACGCCATCAAGCGCGCCAATGCGGCGGGGCTGGCCTGGCCGTTGCCCGAGGAGCTGACGGATGGCGAACTCGAAAGGCAGCTGTTTGCCCGGACTGGTGCGAGGATCGGCCAGCGCCGCCAGCCCGAACCGGACTGGCCGGCGCTGGCCCGCGAGTTGAAGCGGCCTGGCGTCACCCTGACCATCCTCCATGAGGAGTATCTCGCCGACCATCCCGGGGGTTACAGCTATTCCCGGTTCTGCGACCTGTTCCGCGAGTTCGAGCGGCGCCTGTCGCCCACCATGCGCCAGCACCATGTCGCCGGCGACAAGGTCTTCGTCGACTATTCCGGCAAGAAGCTGCCGATCGTCGATCCGCTGACCGGCGAAATCCGCGCTGCCGAGATCTTCGTCGCCGTCCTCGGCGCCTCCAACCTCACCTATGCCGAAGCCAGCTGGACGCAGCGGCTGCCCGACTGGTGCGCCTCTCACGCCCGCATGTTCGAGTTCTTTGGCGGCGTGCCGCGGCTGGTCGTTCCCGACAATCTGAAGAGCGCCGTCCACAAGCCGTCTTTCTATGACCCCGAGGTCAACCGCACCTATGGCAGGTTGGCCGCCCATTACCAGGTTGGCATCCTCCCAGCCCGCGTGCGAAAGCCCCGCGATAAAGCGAAAGTCGAATCCGGAGTGCGCTTCGCCCAGGGCTACGTCCTTGGCCGCCTGCGCCATCACACCTTCTTCTCCCTCGCACAGGCCAATGCCGCGATCCGGGAGATCCTCGAGCGCCTGAACGACGCCCCCATGCGCCGCCTCGGCATCAGCCGCCGCCAGCTCTTCGATGCCGTCGAAAAGCCGGCACTGCGCCCCATGCCAGCCGAGCCATACGTCTATGCCGAGTGGCGCTTCGCCCGCGTCGGCCTCGACTACCACATCGAGATCGATGGCTTCTTCTACTCGGTGCCCTTCACCCTGACCGGCCAGCAGGTCGATGTCCGCATCACCGAGCGCACCATCGAAGCCTTCCATCGCGGCAGCCGCGTCGCCGCTCATCAGCGCCGCTATGGCGGCACCGCCCACGGCACCAACATCGAACACATGCCCAGCGCCCATCGCCGCTATGCCGCCTGGACGCCAGCCCGCTTCCGCAGCTGGGCCGCGTCCATCGGCCCCCATACCGAAGCCCTCATCACCGCCATCCTGGCCGCCCGGCGCCATCCCGAACAGGGCTTCCGCACCTGCATCGGCATCCTCAAGCGCATGCGCGCCATCCCCAAGGATCGCGTTGAAGCCGTCGCCGCCAAGGCTCTCGAGATCGGCGCCCTCAACTACAAGAGCATCGTCTCCATCCTCGAGACCGGGCGCGACAAGGCCGCGCCCAAAGCTCCCGAACCGCCCGTCATCACCCACCCCAACCTGCGCGGGCCAGACTACTTCCACTGACAGGAGATCATCATGTTGAACCACCCGACCCTCGAACAGCTCCGCCACCTCGGCCTCGATGGCATGGCCCAGGGCTTCAGGGCGCTCGCCGGCGATCCGGAAGCCGAGCGCCTCAGCCATGCCGAATGGCTCGGTCTGCTGCTCGACCATGAACTCACCGCGCGCAGCCAGAAACGCCTCGATACCCGCCTCAGAGCCGCCGGGCTGCGCCACACCGCAACCATCGAGGATGTCGACTACCGCGCCCCGCGCGGCCTCGACCGGGCCCTCTTCCGCACGCTCGCCTCCTGCCAGTGGATCCGACAGCGCCACAATCTGCTGGTCACCGGCCCCTGCGGCGTCGGCAAAAGTTGGCTCGCCTGTGCCCTCGGCCACCAAGCCTGCCGCGAGGATCTCGCCGTCACCTATTACCGCGTGCCTCGCCTGTTCGCCGCCCTCGATCTCGCCCGCCATGACGGACGTTACGGTCGCCTCCTCAAGGCGATCGCCCGGGTCAAGCTGCTCATCCTCGATGACTGGGGTCCCGAGCCGCTTGCCGCCGACCAGCAGCGCGACCTCCTCGAAATCGTCGAGGACCGCTACGACGCCGGCTCCATCCTCATGACCAGCCAACTGCCGGTCGACAAGTGGTACGAGATCATCGGCAGTCCCACCCTTGCCGATGCCATCCTCGACCGCATCGTCCACAACGCCCACCGCCTGACGCTGCACGGCGAGTCCTTGCGCAAGCGCACCACACCGACCAGCCAGATGGAGACCGCATGACCGGCGCTCGTCCCGGTGGGTCCACAGGCCCCTCCCGCGCGCCGCTCCGCCAGCCCGCGCCACGGCGCGGACCGGCGCGCGGGGCCCTCCCATGGACTACCGGGACGAGCTCTCCCATACCTCACCGCCGACCACAGAAACCTGCCAGGAAAGACGCCGCGCCGAAATCGGCGCTTGACCATCAGGAGGCTCTCAACAACCATCCAGAACCAGCCCGGAAGGCACCGTCAAAGTGGACGGCTTCGCCTCGGAACAGTGGACGGCTTCAGTTTGGAATGCCTGGACGGCTTCAAATCGGAAAAGCTGGACGAGTTCATCGGAATCCGCA
>SKQW01000283.1 GCA_007118805.1 Rhodobiaceae bacterium
CCGCAGCACAAGGTCGATCAGTTCATCCTTCGAAAGCCGCTGCAAATCACCGCGATCCATGCCGCCATGGATTCAGGCTTTCGGCCCGTTGGCAAGGGGGTGGGTAATTGCTTGCAGCCTGCGCATTCTTCTTGCGATCAAGGACAGGAGTGTCAGACATGAGGCGAGGCTTCAGATTTGCTGGGCTTGCGGCGCTCGTATTGCTGGCTCTGCCAAGTGTAGCGTCCGCGCAGATCATGGCCACCACAACGACGGACCTCAACATGCGGGCTGGACCGAGTTCCGGGCACGCGATCGTCGGCGTCATTCCCAGTTATCATCACGCTGTAGTTCACGGCTGCACCCAGGACGGGCGGTGGTGCGAGGTGAGCTACGGACCCGCCACCGGCTGGTCGCATGCCCGCTATCTGCAGTTCGATCAGCATGTCGTCGCCATCGCCGGCCCGCCTCCCACGCCGCCGCAACCCGGCCCCCAGGTGCAGGCAGAGCACGTCCAAACAGCCGCGCCCCTTCTGGGGATCGCCGGCGGGGCGCTGGCCGGCGGCCTGATCGCCGGACCGCCCGGCGCGTTGATCGGCGGCTTCGCCGCAGGCCTCCTGTCGACCCAGCGCTGACCCCGAAGCGGCGGTAGCAGCGGCCGCTCTTGCTGCGCTTGCGCCGCTCGTTAGGAGTGCGTTGGGATTGGCATTATGGTTGCCTGCCATTGCGGAATTCTTCGCTGTCGGCGTTGGCCGGCATTGGCTGTGGAACCCTCCTTCAGCATAGGTTGAGACCCAACACCCCCTGACCTCGAAGCCGGTGCGCGTGTTCGCCCTGCCGATGGAGCTTCACACCCGACCAGTCGAGATCTGCTACCAGCCGTTCGCGGGCTCGGGCTCTCAGCTGATTGCTGGCGAGCGGACCGGCCGGCGCGTCTACAACATGGAGCTGCCGGAAGGCTTTTGCGACGTGGTGATCGAGCGCTGGCAGGCGTTCACCGGGAAGGCGGCCAGGCGTGATGGTGACGGGCGGAGCTTCGAGCAAGGCGGCGAGCGCCTGGCGCTGCCCAGTGGTGGTGATCATCGCTGTCTTCTTGGTGTTCGATGATCCCACATGAGGCGTAATCTGCGCCCGGCATCAAGACGTTAGAGTCGATTGCTCGGGCAGCAGGGCTTCAAACAAGTGTGGTCCAGGGAAAAATGGTTTGCGACAGGTCAAGGCAGCTGGCGCGCGGGTGTGGCTACTAGGCATTCATATCCCCGCAGGTCGGGGATCAAGCCTAAGGAGACCACCCATGTCACTGCGATCCCTCATTCCCTTCGGCCGCGAGCGCACGCGCCTGACGCGGCCGGACTTTCACAGCTTCGCCAGCCTGCAGCGCGCGATCGACCGGGTGTTCGAAGAGTTCACCGGGGGCTTCCCGGCATTCACCCCGACCGCCCTGGCCCCCACCATGGACGTCAGCGAAACCGACAAGGAGATTGAGATCACCGCCGAACTGCCGGGCCTTGAGGAAAAGGATGTCGAGGTCACCCTCGAAGACGACGTTCTGGTGATCCGCGGCGAGAAGAAGGCCGAGAAGGAGGAGACGGACAAGAACTACCGCATCACCGAGCGCAGCTACGGGTCGTTCTACCGGGCATTGGAGCTGCCACGCGGCATCGAGGCCAAGGACATCAAGGCGAGCATGGCCAATGGCGTGCTCAAGGTCACATTGCCAAAGCCGAAGCCGGCAAATGCCAGGAAGATCGACATCACGGCGGCCGCCTGAGCTTCAGCTGAAGGGGGCGCGCGCAGGCCCATCCTCCTCCCCTGCCCGCGCGCGCTAAGACCCACTTCGCCGGGAGGACGGCGCGGCCGGATGAGAGCCTGACGATGAGTTACCGCGAAATTCTTGTTCACCTCGATGCCGAGCCGGTCAGCGCCGCCGGTAACCGTCGGCGGCAATACGCGATCTCGCTCGCCGCCGCCTTCAAGGCGCATCTGACCGGTCTCGTCTTCAACCTAGAACCGGTGGTACCGTGGGTAGGCTTGGGTTCTTTGCCCGCCGATTTCCTGGAGAGCCTGCGGCAGGAGACCACTGAGGCGGCGCAGCTTGCCGCCGGCGCCTTTACAAGCGCCGCCCACGCTGAGGCAGTCGAATGCGAACCGCGCATCGTTCATGCCAGGCTCGGCGCGGCGCCAGATCATCTTTCCTCCCATGGCCGGGTGTCGGATCTGATCGTCCTGGGCCAGCGCGCTGCGGAACGCACCCTCGAGTTCCAGGATGAGCTCATCAAGGCAGCTCTCTTTGAGAGCGGCCGTCCCGCGCTGATCGTGCCCTATGCCGGTTATGAAGACGTCAGCTTCGATCGCATCATCGTGGCCTGGGACGGCGGGCGCGAGGCGGCGCGCGCTGCCCATGACGCCCTGCCATTCCTGACCCGCGCCCGTAGCGTGGAGGTTCTTGTCATCGGTGACCGATCGATCGCCTCGCGCTCCGAGGAGCCGGGGGCCGATCTGGCGCACCATCTCGCCCGGCACGGCGTCAACGTCACTGCCAAAAGGGTCAGCGCCGCCGACATCGACATCGGCAACGCTGTGCTCTCCCATGCTGCCGATTACGGCGCCGATCTACTGGTCATGGGCGGCTTCGCCCGGCCGCGACTGCGCCAGCTCATCCTCGGCGGCATGACGCGGTCCATACTCGATAGCATGACCCTGCCGGTGGTGATGTCGCATTAAGGTGGTTGCGAGTTGCACACTTGGGAACACAACGGAGAAACAAATGGAAGTCACACCTTCAATCCGCTTTCGCGGCATGGATCCATCGCCGGCCATGGAGGCTGCGGTGCGCGAACGCATCGAGCGGCTTGAGCGGTTCCACGATCGCATCACCTCCTGCACTGTCGTCATCGAAGCCCCGCATCAGCACAGCTGGAAGGGCAAG
>SKQW01000323.1 GCA_007118805.1 Rhodobiaceae bacterium
GATCAGACCGTAGGGTCGAGCCCTATCGAGCCTGGGTTGAGAGTCGGTAAAGCCTGAGGGCCAAGCGCTGTTCGGCGCCGCGCATACGCGCCGGTTGCATCGGCAAATCGGGTGCGGCATTGCGGCTTGACCGTCGGCGCAAAGGCGCCTACCTTTCCCGCCTTGGATCAGGACGAGGATTGAAGCCGACAATGACCGGCGGAACACTTATCGTAGGAGGGCGCGCCATCGGCGTGGCGGCAAGATAGCCGCCGCGAGGGATGGTGCGCAGACAAGGGCCCGCGAGGCCCTTTTTTGTTGCCGAATTGCGTGGCGAATGCATCCGGGAAGGATTGAAGGGTTATGAGGGAAGATCTCAACGGTGCCCAGGTCGTTTTGAAAGCCCTGGCCGATCAGGGCGTGGAGTGCGTGTTCGGATATCCTGGCGGGGCGGTGCTGCCGATCTACGACGAGCTGTTCCAGCAGGACGACATTCGCCACATCCTGGTACGGCACGAGCAGGGGGCGACCCACGCGGCCGAAGGCTACGCCCGCTCCACCGGCAAGGTCGGCGTGGTACTGGTCACCTCGGGGCCGGGGGCCACGAATGCCGTCACCGGCCTCACCGATGCGTTGATGGACTCCATCCCGCTGGTCTGCATAACCGGTCAGGTCCCCACGGCACTCATCGGCAATGATGCCTTTCAGGAGTGCGATACCGTCGGCATCACGCGGCCCTGCACGAAGCACAATTGGTTGGTGAGGGATCCCGACGATCTGGCTCGAGTGATCCACGAGGCGTTCTATGTCGCACGTACCGGGCGGCCTGGTCCTGTGGTCGTCGATATTCCCAAGGACGTCCAGTTCGCGCCGGCGAGCTATATCGGGCCGAAGAACATCCAGCACAAGACCTATCGGCCCAAGCTGAAGGGCGACCAGCCGGCGATCCGCGAGGCGGTGGAGCTGCTGGCGTCGGCCAAGAAGCCGGTCATCTATACCGGCGGCGGGGTGATCAATTCCGGCCCGGCGGCGAGCCAGCTCCTGCGCGAGCTGGTCAGGCTCACCGGCTATCCCATCACCTCGACACTGATGGGGCTCGGCGCCTATCCGGCTTCGGGGGCGCAATGGCTCGGCATGCTGGGCATGCACGGGACCTACGAGGCCAATCTGGCGATGCACGACTGCGACGTAATGCTGTGCGTCGGAGCCCGTTTCGACGACCGGATCACCGGTCGGCTCGATGCGTTCTCGCCGAACTCCAAGAAGATCCATATTGATATCGACCCCTCCTCGATCAACAAGAACGTCAGGGTCGACGTGCCGATCGTCGGTGACGTTGCCCATGTCCTGGAGGACATGGTGCGGCTGTGGCGCTCCAGCTCGGCTACGCCAGACAAGGCCGCGCTCAAGCGCTGGTGGGAGGAGATCGATGGCTGGCGCGGGCGTGACTGCCTACGCTATCGGCAGAGCGATTCGGTCATCATGCCGCAATACGCGATCGAGCGCCTGTGGGAACTGACCAAGGACAAGGATGTCTACATCACGACCGAAGTTGGCCAGCATCAGATGTGGGCCGCCCAGTTCTTCCATTTCGAGGAGCCCAATCGCTGGATGACCTCGGGCGGGCTCGGCACCATGGGCTACGGGTTGCCGGCGACGATCGGCGTCCAACTCGCCCATCCCGATGCGCTTGTCGTCGATATTGCCGGCGACGCCTCGGTGTTGATGACGATGCAGGAAATCTCCACGGCGGTGCAGTACCGCCTGCCGGTCAAGATCTTCATCCTCAACAATCAATATATGGGGATGGTCCGGCAATGGCAGCAATTGCTGCACGGCAATCGGCTGTCGGAAAGCTACATGGACTCGCTGCCCGATTTCGTGAAGCTCGCCGAAGCCTATGGCGCGGTCGGTATGCGCGCGGAGAAGCCGGATGAGCTCGATGATGCGATCCGCGAGATGATCGCCGTCGATCGGCCGGTGCTGTTTGATTGCCGGGTCGCCGCGCTCGCCAACTGCTTCCCGATGATCCCGTCGGGCAAGGCCCATAACGAGATCCTGCTCGCCGACGACGCAAGCGACGAGGACATCGAGTCCGCGATCGACGAAGAGGGCAGGGTGCTCGTTTAGCGGCGGCTCTGCCGGTCATTCGGCGTTGCTGCCACTGTTCAGAACGGTATGGGGTTCCATGCTCACGCTGGTCATCGGAAACAAGAACTATTCGTCATGGTCGCTGCGGCCATGGATCGCCCTTCGGCAGGCGGACATCCCCTTTGAGGAGGTGCTGATCCCGCTTGACGAGCCGGACACCAAGGCGCGCATCCTGGAGCACTCTCCCGCCGGCAAGGTGCCGGTGCTGAAGGACGGGGCAGTGACGGTTTGGGAGTCGCTCGCCATCCTCGACCATCTGGCCGAGCGCTATCCCGATGCCGCTCTCTGGCCGAGCGATCCAGCTGCCCGAGCGATGGCCCGTTCGATCTCGGCCGAGATGCATGCCGGGTTTCGGGCGCTGCGCGATGCCTGTCCGATGAATATGCGCAAGCGCTTTGCCGAACGCGATCGCGGCGAAGAGGTGGCGCGCGACGTGACCCGTATTCTCGACATCTGGCGGGACTGCCGCGAACGGTTCGGCCACGCCGGTCCGTTCCTCTTCGGCGCCTTCACCGCGGCCGATGCCATGTATGCGCCGGTCGTCAGCCGCTTTCATTCCTACTCGATTTCCGTCGATGCCACGGCGCGTTCCTATATGTCGGCGGTGATGGGAATGCCTGCCTTCAACGAATGGCGGCTTGCCGGCGTTGCCGAGCCGTGGGTGCTTGCCCATGACGAGGTCGACGAGCCGGAACTCGCCCCTGCCTGAGGAAGCTTTAGCCATGCTGCATCGTCCCGACGCGCTCGAAACCCACACTTTGTCGGTTCTCGTGGACAACGAGCCCGGCGTGCTCGCCCGAGTGATCGGCCTGTTCTCCGGCCGTGGCTATAACATCGATTCGCTGACGGTCTCCGAGGTCAGCCATGAGGCGCACCTGTCGCGGATCACCATTGTGACGACCGGCGTGCCCATGGTGATCGAGCAGATTAAGAGTCAGCTCGAGCGGCTGGTGCCGGTGCACCGGGTCAATGATCTGACGGCCGGCGGCAAGCCGGTTGAGCGGGAGCTGGCCCTGGTCAAGGTTGCCGGTTCTGGAGACGCGCGCGTCGAGGCGCTGCGCCTGGCGGACGCCTATCGCGCCAATGTCATCGATGCGACCACCGAGCATTTCGTGTTCGAGATCACCGGGCGAACCAACAAGATCGAGCAGTTCATCGCCATCATGCAGCCGCTCGGCCTGGTCGAGGTTTCGCGGACCGGTGTAGCCGCAGTGCAAAGGGGCCCCGAAGGGCTCTGACGGGCATGAGCCCTGAGGTCCTGCTAGCGTTGATCGCCTTCGCCTTCGCGGCGTCGATCACGCCCGGCCCCAACAATCTGATGCTCTTGGCCTCCGGCGTGAATTTCGGGTTTCGCCGCACCGTGCCGCATATGCTGGGCATCGCGGCCGGCTTCTGCGTGCTGCTCCTGGCGGTCGGCGGCGGGCTCGGTGCGCTGATCGAACGGTTCCCGGCCACCTTTATCGGTTTGAAGGTCCTCGGCGGGGGTTATCTTCTCTATCTTGCCTGGCGCATTGCGACGACGAGAAAGCTCGACGAAGCCGATGCCGATGGCCGGCCCTTGCGCTTCATCGAGGCAGCCGCCTTCCAGTGGGTCAATCCCAAGGCCTGGGTGATGGCGGTTGCCGGCATGGCCGCGTACACCCACCCTCAGGATTATCTGGCCACGATGCTGATGGTCTGCGGCGTCTTCACCCTGGTAAACCTGCCCAGCGTGTCGGTCTGGGCGGCCTTCGGAACGGGATTGCGCGGCTGGCTGGCTGAGCCGGCGCGGCTCAAATGGTTCAACATCGCCATGGGCGCTTTGCTTGCCCTGTCCCTTTGGCCGATGCTGCGGTGACATGAGACCGTCTCCCCAGCAGGATGCCGCGCTCAAGCAGGTGGCCGATTGGCTCAAGCGGCCGGACCGGCAGGTGTTCCGGCTGTTCGGCTATGCCGGTACCGGCAAGACCACGCTCGCGCTCAAAATCGCCGAGGCGGTCGATGGCGACGTGCTGTTTGCCGCCTTCACCGGCAAGGCGGCACAGGTGCTTCGCAACAAGGGCTGCGAGAATGCCCGCACCATCCACTCCCTGATCTATCGGCCGCGCGGCGAGACCGAGAACGAGGAAAGCGGTGAGGCCGCGCCCTTGTTCTCGCTCAACCGCATGAGCCCGGTCGCCAAGGCATCGCTCGTCATAGTCGACGAGTGCTCGATGGTGGATGAGGAGCTCGGCCGTGACCTTCTGTCCTTCGCGACCCCGGTGCTGGTGCTCGGCGATCCCGGCCAGTTGCCGCCGGTTTCCGGGGGCGGCTATTTCACCGAGGCCGAGCCCGACGTCTTGCTCACCGAGGTCCACCGTCAGGCGCGCGACAATCCGATCATCGTGCTGGCCCAGACCGTGCGCGAAGGCGGGTTGATCGATTACGGCAGCTATGGCGACAGCCGGGTGATACGCCGCGTCGAGGTGGACAGCGACGCGGTGCTGTCAGCTGATCAGGTCCTGGTGGGGATCAATCGCACCCGACGGCGTTTCAACGGCCGCATACGCGACCTGCGCGGCTTCGAGGACAGCCTGCCCGAGGCCGGCGACAAGCTGGTATGCCTGCGCAACTCGACCGAGAAGGGCTTGCTCAACGGCAGCCTATGGCGCGTCGTCTCGCGCGGCGCCGGGCGCGGTCAGTCCATCCAGATGCTGGTGCGCTCGGAGGAGGAGGCGCCCTATGGCGCCTCGGCCAAGATCCGGGTCAACAAGGCCTTTTTCGAGGCTGGGCCGGACTCCCTGTCGTGGAAGCAGCGGCGCGGCTCTGACGAGTTCGATTTCGGCTACGCGCTGACGGTGCACAAGGCGCAGGGCTCGCAGTGGAGCGATGTGGTCTTGTTCGATGAAAGCTTTGCGTTTCGTGACGCGCCGGCGCGTTGGCTGTATACCGCGATCACGCGCGCGGCCGAGCGGATTACGATCGTGCGCTGACGCAAAACCGGGGGATTCATGGAAAAGGTGGTTCTAGTCACCGGCGGCAGCCGGGGGATAGGTGCGGCGGCCGCGATCCTGGCCGCGGACGCCGGCTACGACGTGGCAGTCAACTATCGCAGCGACGGCCCGGCGGCCGAACGCGTCGTGGGGCAGATCGAAGCGCGCGGCCGCCGGGCCATCGCGATCCAGGCCGATGTCGGGGCGCCGGACCAGATCCCACCCCTATTCGAGGCGGTCGACGCTGAGTTCGGCCGGCTCGATGCGCTCGTCAACAATGCCGGCATCGTGAGCCCTGTCTCGCGGCTCGACGTCATGGAGGCAGCGCGCATCGAGCGGATCCTGCGCATCAATGTGGTGGGTGCAATGCTGTGCGCTCGCGAGGCGGTGCGGCGCATGTCGACGCGCCATGGTGGCCGGGGCGGGGTGATCGTCAATGTATCGTCCGCCGCGGCCCGTCTCGGCTCGCCGGGCGAGTTTGTCGACTATGCGGCCTCGAAGGGGGCAATCGACAGCTTCACGTTGGGGCTGGCAAAGGAGGTGGCCGATGAACGGATCCGGGTCAACGCGGTGCGCCCCGGGCTGATCGAGACGGAAATTCACGACTCCGCCGGCGTGCCGGACCGGGTGGAACGAATGGCCCCGGGCGTCCCCGTCAAGCGGGCAGGCACCGCCGACGAGGTGGCTGAAGCCCTGGTCTGGCTTATCTCCGACAGGTCGAGCTACGTGACCGGTGCCCTGCTCGATGTGTCCGGCGGACGCTGAGCCGGCAACCGTGCCATGCATTGGTCGGTTTACCCTTTCGCCCCGCGCACACCGAGGCTAAAAGGCCTGCGATCCCGCCTGCCGTGGCGATCCGCCATGGACGAACAATCCCACGCGACAAGGAGAGGCATATCATGCGCGTCTATTATGATCGGGATGCCGATCTCAATCTGATCAAGGGGCGCAAGGTCGCCATCGTCGGCTATGGCAGCCAGGGCCATGCCCATGCGCTCAATCTGCGAGATTCCGGCGTGTCCGAGATCGCGGTGGCGCTGCGGCCGGGGTCGGCTTCCGCGCGTAAGGCCGAGGGCGAAGGCCTGAAGGTGCTCAGCGTGGCCGACGCGGCGCAGTGGGCCGACTTCATGATGATGTGCACGCCGGACGAGCTCCAGGCCGATATCTGGCGGGACCACATCGAGGGCAACATCCGCGACGGGGCGGCCATCGCGTTTGCCCATGGCCTCAACGTCCATTTCAACCTGATCGAGCCGAGAGCGACGATCGACGTCGTCATGGTGGCGCCCAAGGGGCCCGGCCATACCGTGCGCTCAGAATATGCCCGCGGCGGTGGTGTGCCATGCTTGATGGCCATTCATCAGGACGCGTCCGGCAACGCGCACGACCTCAGCCTGTCCTATGCTGCGGCAATCGGCGGCGGACGCTCGGGCATCATCGAGACGACATTCCGCGAAGAGTGCGAGACCGATCTCTTCGGCGAGCAGGTTGTCCTGTGCGGGGGCCTCGTGGAGCTGATCCGGGCCGGCTATGAGACCCTCGTCGAGGCCGGCTATTCGCCGGAGATGGCCTATTTCGAATGTCTGCACGAGGTGAAGCTGATCGTCGACCTGATCTATGAGGGCGGCATCGCCAACATGAACTACTCGATCTCCAATACCGCTGAGTATGGCGAGTATGTCTCCGGGCCCCGGGTCATCACCGATGAGACCCGCGCCGAGATGCGGCGTATCCTCAAGGACATTCAGACGGGTCGCTTCACCTCGGACTGGATCCGCGAATGCAAGGCGGGTCAGCCGAGCTTCAAGGCGACGCGCCGCCTGAACGATGCCCATCACGTTGAGGAGGTCGGCGCCAAATTGCGGGCGATGATGCCGTGGATCCAGGCCAACCAGCTGGTCGATCGGGACAAGAACTGAGGCGTCGATGGCCGGCAGGGTGACAGCGCGTCTGGTGAGGTCACCCTAGTCGGATTTTTCGCGACTGCTATCCGCTGGCCACCCAAACCGGGGAGAGGTGCCGTGCCCCGCAGTTATCACGTGCTCGACGTCTTCACTGACAGGCCGCTGGCCGGTAACCCACTCGCGGTCATCCATGACTGCGACGGCCTTGATACCGAGCGGATGCAGGCGATCGCGGGCGAGTTCAACCTGTCGGAAACGGTTTTCCTGCTCCCGCCCGATCATCCGGTCCATTCGGCCAAGGCGCGCATCTTCACGCCATCGCGGGAGCTGCCCTTTGCGGGCCATCCCTCGATCGGCGCGGCGATCCTTCTGGCGACGCTGCGCGGTACCGGAGACGGGATCATCGTGCTCGAGGAAGAGATCGGGGCGATCCGGGTTGGCGTGTCCTTCGGCGAGGCACGCGCCTTTGCGGAGTTCGACATCCCGCGCATGCCCGAGCGGCTCGACGATCCGGTGGACCCCGAGCTGGCCGCGGCCGCGCTCGGTCTACTGCCCAGCGAAATCGGTTTTGAAAACCACAAGCCGAGCCTTTGGACGGTGGGCGTTACCTTTCCGTTCGTGCCGGTGCGCGACCTTTCGGTCTTGCGCAAATGCAAGGTGGAACGACGCGCTTTTGGGGAGGCGTTCGGGGATGCGGTGTATGTCTATTGCCGCGAGACCCTATCGCGCGACAATGACCTGCACGCGCGCATGTTCGCGCCTGGGCTTGGCGTGGACGAGGACCCGGCGACCGGTTCAGCCGCCGCGGCCCTGGCCGGCGTCTTGATGACCTACGACCAGCCGACGGCGGGAACCCACCGCTGGAAGGTCGAGCAGGGGCACATCATGGGCCGTCCCAGCGTGGTCGAGATCGAACTCGTGATCGAAGGCGGACTCCAGATTGTCCGCATCGGCGGCTCGGCGGTGATCGTCGCCGAAGGCGAGCTGCACGTCTGATACGACGCGGCGGGCAGAAAACCGCCCGCCGCCGGTTTCTCAGTGCTCCTAGTTGATCCCCAGAATATCCATCGCTTCGCCGAGGGAGGCTTCGGATGCGGCGTGATCGCCCGCATTGTGCTCGTCCTCGCCCTGCTGGCGAAGCTCCATGACGCGCTCGCGGTCGGCGTCGGAGACGTCGGCGGTTTGCAGCGCCTCGTCGATCTGCGCCATCATGGCAGGGCATTGACTGGCGAACACGGGTCCGGCCGCCAGTCCCATTATCAAGGCAAGGGAAAACACCGTTGTTCTCATGACAAGACCTCCCTTTCCGGAGTTTGCGCCCCTTCTTGGAGCGCCTGCAGGGGCGACGCTATCATGGCTAATCGGGAAAAACTATGGCGGTTCCCCGGCGCGAAACATCCGCGAGCATACCGAAATAGGGGCGGCCATTGCGACCGCCCCTTTGACGACTTTTGTGAAGCCCGAGCTTACTCGGTCGTCTCGTCGTCGTCCTCGTCGTCCTCACCGTTCTCTTCGTGGGATGCGGCGAGGTCCAGTCGTTCGAACGACGCGGCGTCGTATTCGTCGTCCTCGTCGTCTTCCTCGTCGTCGTCATGCATGTCGGAGAGCCGGAACCCTTGCGAGGTAACGGCGTCATAGTCTTCGGATTCCTCGCCGTCCTCGTCCTCATCATCCTCGTGCGAGGCGGACAGGTCGAAACTCTGCGAGCCGACGGCATCATAGTCGTCGTCTTCGTCGTCCCCGTCTTCGTCGTCATCTTCCAGGGTAGTCTGCGCGAGGATGGCCTCGTGCCGCGCGGGGGAGTTCATTGTATCGCGCTCAATGCTGACCGCATCAACGGAAGCAGCGCCCGGTTCGATGTCCGCCGGCGCCGCTGCAACGGGGCCTGCAAGGGCGATGGCACCAGCCGCGGCACTTGTCATCAAGAGCTTTCGCATAACTACTCTCCTCCAGTCTTGGATTACATCGGGCATTAAATGCGTCACAGAACCCGACGACCAAACAACCAGCAAGAAGTGCGATTTGTTCCAGCGATTATTGGGCAATTTATAGGTAATTTATGGGCCAGAATGGGGCTGAAAATGGGTGAAAAGGCGGCACAATACGTTGGGGTTTGTTCCTGAGAGGAAGTTATAGTAAATATAGGCAGTATTCAGACTATTCAATACATATTTACCGTGGACCGTTGTCCGCCGGGGTGCCGCCGATTGGCGGAGGCGTATGGGAAGTTCGGGGTTGTCGGGCCGGTGCGCTCTCGTTTAAACAAGGGGCTTGATCGGGCGGTATACGAAGGCTTAACGTTCCGCCCCGCAGGATCGACGCGAACAGGATACTGGGTCGCCGCAATGACCAACCTCGCGAAGATTGACCCCGTCCGCATTGCCGGTCGCCCGGCAAGCGCTTCCTGCTGCGCCCTTCTCGACGGCAACCTGCTCCTTATCGGCCCCTGAGCGCCGGTGGCCCGACTTGTAGCGGGCAGGCACTCAGGGGAAGCAAGTCAGCCAATGGTAAGATTTGCCCCTGACGGGGGCCGCCTGCGAGAAGGATCAGTTTCACAATGAGCAGCCAAGACACGCCGCAAACGTCAGCCGGTGGTTCCGCGAATGATCGCGTGATCATCTTCGACACCACGTTGCGCGACGGCGAGCAATGCCCGGGCGCCTCGATGACGCTCGATGAAAAGCTTCAGGTCGCTGAAGTGCTGGACACGATGGGCGTCGACGTTATCGAGGCAGGATTCCCCATTGCCAGCCAAGGCGACTTCGAGTCGGTCCACGAGATCGCCAAGCGGGCAAAGCAAGCCGTGATCGCCGGACTTTCGCGCGCCTCCTTCAAGGACATTGACCGCTGCGCCGAGGCGATCAAGCCGGCCGAGCGCCGCCGCATCCATACCTTTATCTCCACGTCCCCCATCCACATGAAGCACAAGCTCAAAATGGAGCCCGAGGCGGTGCTGGAGGCGGTCATCGCCTCGGTGTCGCGTGCCCGGGGCCATGTCGACGACGTGGAGTGGAGTTGCGAGGATGGCACGCGCACCGATTTTGAGTTCCTGTGCCGTTGCGTGGAGGGCGCCATCAATGCCGGCGCCACCACCATCAACATTCCCGACACCGTGGGCTATACGACGCCGGAGGAGTATGCCGATCTGTTCCGACGCGTGCGCGAGGCGGTACCCAACGCCGACAAGGCGGTGTTCTCGGTTCACTGCCACGACGATCTCGGCATGGCGGTCGCCAACAGCCTGGCTGGTATTGTCGGCGGCGCGCGTCAGATCGAATGCACGATCAACGGCATTGGGGAGCGGGCGGGCAACGCGGCGCTGGAAGAGCTCGTCATGGCGATCAGGACCCGCAATGATGTCCTGCCGTATTTCACCAATGTCGATACGACGATGCTGACCCGGGCGTCGAAGCTGGTCTCGGCGGTAACCTCGTTCCCGGTCCAGTACAACAAGGCAATCGTCGGCCGCAATGCCTTCGCCCACGAGTCGGGCATTCATCAGGACGGCATGCTCAAGAACAATCAGACTTATGAAATCATGACGCCCGAGAGCGTTGGCGTGAAGTCCACCTCCTTGGTCATGGGCAAGCATTCCGGCCGTCACGCCTTCCGCGAGAAGCTGAAGGAGCTTGGCTACGAGTTGGGCGACAATGCCCTGCTGGACGCCTTCACCCGCTTCAAGAACCTGGCCGATCGCAAGAAGGTGGTCTATGACGAGGATATCGAAGCGCTGATCGACGACGAGATCCTGGCCTCCTACGACCGGATCCAGGTGGTGGCGCTGACGGTGATTGCGGGCACCAGCGGTCCACAGCGGGCAACGTTGACGCTCGATATCGACGGGCGTCACGAAACCCGCGAGGCGAGCGGCAACGGGCCGGTGGATGCCACCTTCAACGCGATCCATGCCATGGTGCCGCACGAGGCGAAGCTGTCGCTTTATCAGGTCCACGCCGTGACGGAGGGCACGGACGCCCAGGCCGAGGTCACGGTCAAGCTCGAGAGTGCGGGGCGACAGTTCAACGGCCGGGGCGCAGATCCCGATACGTTGGTGGCATCGGCGCGGGCCTATGTCCACGCCCTCAATCGTCTCATGTCGCTGCGTGACCGGCTGCACTCCCAGCACAGCACGGCGACATCGGCCTGACCAGGGCCGCACGAATTTCCGACGATCCACGGGCGCGGCTCGGCGCCCGTGGCCGCTTCATGAGGTCAGCGTAGGGGGTGATCGATGCGCAAGGAGATCCACCGGTTCCTGCAGGAGTATGAGTGGGTCCACATTTCAATCGGGGTGATCGGCAACGCCACCTTCTTCGTCGGCTCCATCCTGTTCATGCCCCAGTATCATCCGTGGATGACGATCGGGGTATGGCTGTTCATCACCGGCTCGCTACTCATGCTTGTCGGTGCGCTGGGCAGCGGCCTGAAGCGGATCTGGGCACGCAAATACGGACCCGTACCCGCCGCAGATGATGACGATGTCTGAGCCGCGGGCGTCGTTGAGCCAGAACTGACTGCGGTCAGTTCACGCTTCGGCGGCTGCGATTACCGAACTTCACGACGTTGACGGCCCGCGGCTGCTGACGGGTGGCGGGGGCGTCAGCTATCGGATCGCCGTCGAGGACGCTGCGTAGTGCCAGCGACAATTCGCCGAGCTTCTGCGCACGGGTGAGGGTCTCGACCTGGGACGGCGTCAGCTCCAGCGTGGCGACGCTTCCCACCACGACGCTACGCCCGTCCTGTTCCTCGACCGTCTGGTCGATCGCCATGACCCGAATGTTCTGCAGAACACGCTCGCTGGTGTAGCGCTGTGTCCGGTCGGTGGAATCGGTATTGTCGGCATCCGGGCGGATGAGGATGACATCGACGCGGTCGTTCGGCAGGATGAAGCCGCCGGCCCCGGTCTGCGGCGAGGTGCTCATTGACACCGCGCGCTTGCCCGGCGGAAGCACGGCCGACATGTAGCCGCCACGTTCGGCCCGGATCAGCTTGGAAGGCCGTATCGGCTCGCCCGCCGCGAGCGTTGCCCGCGCAACCGAACCGGCCAGCCCGTCCGCGGCCTCGGGGGCGTCCGACCGGCTCACGAAGCGGGGGCTGAGGGCCTCGAGTGGCCATTCGTCCCAACGCAGATCGTCGGCGGTAATGGAGCGGCCCGGTGCGATATCGCGCGCGGCAACCAGCACCTGCGCGGTATCGCTCGGTTGCTGTGCGACCGGCATCTCCGCTGGGTCGGAGTCCATGCCGCGCGCCATGACCAGCGCGGCGGCGCCGGCGCCGACCGCGACAATCAGGGCGGAAACGCGTAGAACATTCATGCGACGCTCTCTCGCAGCCTGAATATGTGGGCAAAGTTCATCGGCAAGAATTATCGACGTCATTGATGACCCGCGGGTTAATGCAATGACATGGCATCGCGCGATCGACGAACTGGTGCGGGTCGCAATTGACTCGGGGGCGCCGCTGACTAAGGTCGCGCCGGCGCAGTCAGGGGAGTGCCAAGGTGAAGGCCAGTGAAATCGAACCCATCATCGAAGCGGCCTGGGAAGATCGCGATGCCGTCGGTCCTGCCACGAAAGGGGAGGTCCGGGCAGCGGTCGAGGCGGCGCTCGAGCTGTTGGACAGCGGCAGAAGCCGGGTGGCGGACAAGCGCGACGGGGCGTGGCACGTCAATCAATGGCTGAAGAAGGCCGTCCTGCTGTCGTTCCGGCTCAACGACATGACCGCCATCCCGGGCGGACCCGGTGGGGCCACATGGTGGGACAAGGTGCCGTCCAAATTCGCGGGTTGGGACGAGGCGCGCTTCCGCGAGGCGGGCCTACGCGCCGTGCCGAACTGCGTCGTTCGCCGTTCAGCCTATATCGCCCGCAATGTCGTGCTCATGCCTTCCTTCGTCAATCTCGGCGCCTATGTCGACGAGGGCACCATGGTCGATACCTGGGCCACCATCGGCTCCTGCGCGCAGATCGGTAAGGACTGCCATGTTTCTGGCGGTGCCGGAATTGGCGGGGTGCTCGAGCCGTTGCAGGCCAATCCGGTGATCATCGAGGACAATTGCTTTATCGGTGCCCGGTCCGAGGTTGCCGAAGGCGTCATCGTCCGGGAGGGGTCGGTGCTATCGATGGGCGTCTATCTCGGCGCCTCGACCAAGATCGTGGACCGCACCACCGGGGCAGTGTTTTCTGGCGAGGTGCCGGCGTATTCGGTGGTCGTGCCGGGGTCGATGCCCGGCAAGGCGCTGCCGGACGGCTCACCGGGTCCGGGCCTTTATTGCGCTGTTATCGTCAAGCGGGTCGATGCCGGCACGCGGTCCAAGACCTCGATTAACGATCTGTTGCGCGATTGAGCGGCGATGACCATCAAGACGCCCAGCGGGGCGGAAGCGGGCGACCGCCCGACATGGGGTGGTTGTTCTTTCTCTTCGATGGGCGGATAGGCCGGGAGGTCTATTGGCTGGCGCTCGGCTTCGTGTGGAGCGTATTTCTGGCCCTCGTCAGCACGCTCGGCAGTGACGTCGAGGCGGCGACCTCGGGCGGGCTGTTTTGGATAGCTTTCCTGGTCAGCCAGTGGGCGGAGCTGGCGCTTCTGGTCAAGCGGCTGCACGATCGCGGTTTGCCGGGGTTCTGGGCCCTGATCAAGTTTCTGCCCTTCATAGGACTGGTCTGGATGATCCTGGCCGGCGTCATGCGCGGCGATGAAGGCCCCAACAGTTACGGGCCGGATTCCGATCAGCGCGCCGGTCCGCCGCCCGCCGGGGGCAGCACTTGACCACGACGACGGACAGGATGGACGAGAGACCATGAACAGGACGGTGGGCTCCGAGTCACACAGCGCGGCTGATCCCCTAGACCTTGCCCAGGCGCTGGTGCGGTGCCCCAGCGTGACGCCCGATGCGGCGGCTGCCTTGAGCTGCCTGGAAGGCGTGCTTGCACCGATGGGCTTTGACTGCCATCGGCTGACTTTCAGCGAGGCGGACACGCCGGATGTCGACAACCTCTACGCACGCTTCGGCAGCGAGCCGCCCGTTCTCCTGTTTAACGGCCATGTCGATGTCGTCCCGCCGGGCGATGAGGCGCTGTGGACTCACCCGCCATTTTCGGGGGCGGTGGAGGGCGGCATGCTCCATGGGCGCGGCGCCGTCGACATGAAGGGGGCGATCGCGTGCTTCGTGGCGGCAACGCGCAGCTTTCTGAGCGAGTCCGGGCCGCCTCGCGGCTCAATCGCGTTGGCCATTACCGGCGACGAGGAGGGCCCGGCCATCAACGGCACGCGCAAGCTGCTCGATTGGGCGGCCGAGCGGGGCGAACGCTTCGATGCCGGCCTTGTCGGCGAGCCAACCAGCCGTGCCGTGCTCGGGGACATGCTGAAGATCGGCCGGCGCGGGTCGATGTCGGGGACGATCACGGTGATCGGGCGCCAGGGCCATTCCGCCTATCCGCACCAGGCGGTCAACCCGGTTCACGGGCTGTCCCGGCTCATCGCGGCGCTGACCGAAAGCCCGCTCGACGAGGGAACCGAGGCCTTCCAGCCGTCGAATCTGGAGATTACCAGCGTCGATGTCGGTAATCCGGCTTTCAATGTGATCCCAGAGCGCGCCGTCGCGCGCTTCAATATCCGCTTCAACGACCTGCACTCGGTCGACAGCTTGGTCGACCGGCTGCGTGGAACGGCGGATCGTGTCCTGGCAGGGACGATGGCGGTGGAGATCGCCCTTGCGCCCAATCCGGCCGAGGTCTTCCGCACCCATGACCCGCGTCTGATCGGGCTTATGAGTGAGGCGGTCGTGGCCGAGACCGGCCGCCGTCCCGAGCCCAGCACGACGGGCGGCACCTCAGATGCGCGCTTCGTCAAGGACCATTGCCCGGTCATCGAGTTCGGCCTGGTGAGCGAGACCATCCACCAGATTGACGAATGTGCGTCCATCGCCGATTTGTATGCGTTGACGGCGATTTATCGCTCGTTCCTGGAGCGCTATTTCTCCCGTGATTGATGTGGTTCGCTGCTTGTCATGACCGCTCCCGTAACCGGGCCGGAGCTCGACCGACTGATCCAGCTTCTGGCGAAGCTGCCGGGTCTCGGCCCGCGCTCGGCGCGCCGTGCGGTGCTGCATCTCGTCGAGCGTCGCGAGCAGCTTCTGCAGCCGCTGGCCGGCGCGCTCCGGGAGGCCGCCGACAAGGTCGTCGTTTGCAGCCGCTGCGGCAATATCGACACCCATGACCCTTGCGCGGTCTGCACCGACCCGCGGCGCGAGGCGGGCCTCATCTGTGTCGTCGAGCAGGTAAGCGATCTGTGGGCGCTGGAGCGCGCCCAAGCCACCCGCGGCCGCTATCATGTGCTGGGCGGCACGCTGTCGCCGCTCGACGGCGTCGGGCCCGACGATCTCAGAATCGCCGGGCTCGTCGAGCGCGCCCATGCCAAGGAGATCAGCGAGATCATCATCGCCCTCAACGCGACGGTCGAGGGCCAGACCACGGCCCACTATGTGACCGAGCTGCTTGCCGACGCCGACGTCACGGTCACCCGGCTCGCCCATGGCGTGCCGGTCGGTGGCGAACTGGACTATCTGGATGACGGGACGCTGGCCGCCGCCTTCCGCGCCCGCACGCCATTCTAGCCCCTGATTATCGGATTGTGCCGTGCCTCTCGGCGGCGGGTGGCGGCCTCAGCGCCGGCCCTTGCGGCCCGTTTTGGGCGCGGCGACGCTCGCCTTCTTGCGGCCGCGCTTCTTCGGTTGCCAGCGCGACAGCAGCACCAGCGCCACCACCACGGCAATGGCCAGCACGATCAAGACATGGACCGGTGCGCCGCCGCCCACGCCAAGCGTTTCATGGTAGGCGAGCGCCCGGCCGGGCACCATCGACACTGCGGCTGCTGGCAGCGCCGATTTCCCGAGCTTGGCGAGTGTCGTCGCGCATTCCTTCATCGTCCCTTGAGCCTATCATGCCAATGCTTGGGGGCAAGGCGGATCTGCGGGCCCGGAGTCCCGGCTCGCGCGCGCGTCGTTAGTCGGCCGGCGGGGGCTGGGTCGTGAAATGGCCCCACCGCTGCAAGAGCCACAGGATTGCCAGGGTTGGCACGGCGGCCAGCGCGGTGAGCGAGAAGAAGACAGGCCAGCCGACCGCTGCGGCAATATAGCCGGCCGATGCCGACAGGACGGTGCGCCCCAGCGCCGCGAGGGCAGAGAGCAGGGCGAACTGCGTCGCGGTATACAGCGTATTGCCGCACAGGCTGGACAAATAGGCGACGAAGATCACGGTGCCGATGCCGCCGGCGAAGTTCTCCGCCGCGACCGTCAGCGCCAGGGCGCCATGGTCGACGCCGATATAGGCCTGCCAGACATAGACGAGGTTTGAACCGCCCTGGATGATGACGGCGATCCATAGCGCCGTGACCATCGGCAAGACGCGCGCCACCGCGCCGCCCGCAAAGCCGCCGACAAGTGTGGCGGCCAGCCCCAGCCCCTGGACGATGCCGGCATAGGCGGCCATGTCGAATCCGATGTCGAGCACGAACGGTCCCATCATGGCGCCGGCCATGGCATCGCAGAACTTGAACAGGATCACGAACAGCAGGATTGCTAGCGCGTGCCCGCGAGACAGGAAGTCCGAGAAGGCGGCCGTTGCGGTGTCGAGGATTCGGGCGCCTGGTGGGTTGTCGGCCGTGTCGGGGCTCACCGGGGTTTCCGGCTCGAATGCCCACAGCGCCGCGGCCGTGCCGATCAGCACCATGGCGCCCATAGCGGCGTAGCCGATGGTCCAACCGCTTGCGGTATCGATCCCGCGTGCTTCGAGGATCGCCACCAAGGCGACGACGCCGGCGGTGGAACTGAGCATGCCCACGCGGTATGCCGCGACATACCAGGCCATGCCGGCGGCCTGTTCCTCATCCTTCAGGCTTTCGATGCGGAAGGCGTCGATGACGATGTCCTGGGTCGCCGACGCGGTCGCCACCATCAGCGCGGCGAGCGCCACGAGCCAGGGCGAGAGCATGGGATCGAGGCTGCCGAGGACGATGATGGCGGCGATAAGCAGTATCTGGGTGAAGACCAGCCAGCCGCGCCGGCGGCCGAGCCAGCGCGTCAGCCCCGGAATGGCAAGCGCATCAACCAGTGGTGCCCACAGGAACTTGATCGTGTAGGGAACACCGACCAGGGAGAACAGGCCGATGGTGCCGAGATCGACGCCCTGATCGGCCATGCGCAAGGACAGGGTCGAGCCGGACAGCGCCAGTGGCAGCCCGGCGGAAAAGCCGAGAAACAGTATGATGAGGACACGCCGTTCGGCATAGACGGCGAGCGCCGCCCACACCCGCCGGGCGCGCGAGTGCCTCGCCATGGTCTCTGCGCGGGTCATCGTCGGGCCTGCTCAACTGCGGCGTGGCATGCAGCCAGTGGAATCGGGTAGGGAGATGTCACTCGCCCGCCAGGAGATCGCGGCGCGGCGCCGGGGACTCCGATGGGGCTTCCTCGAAGTCGAGCTCGGCGATGCGGTCGCCGCGCTTGGCGATCTTGTCGCGCGAAATGAGGATCTGGCGCAGATCCTCGTTGGCCTGCCCGAAATGGCTCTGGAGCTTGCTGACCCGCTCACCGAGCCGGCGTACGTCGTCGGACAGCAGCGCCACCTCCTTGTGGATCAGATGCGCCTGTTCCCGCATGCGCTGGTCGCGCAACACTGACTGCATTACCTGAATGGCAAGCATGAGCATGGAGGGGCCGACGACGATGATGCGTTGGCGATGCGCCTTCTGGATCACGTCGTCGAAATGCTCGTGAAGGTCGGCATAGATCGATTCCGACGGCACGAACATTACCGCGAGGTCCTGGGTCTCGCCAGGAATGAAATAGCGTTCGCGGATGTCGCTGGTGTGCTTGAGGACGTCGGTGCGCAGTTGCTGGGCAGCCGGCTTGCGCGCCTCGGCGGTCTCGGCCTCGCGAAAGGCGGAGAACGCCTCGAGCGGGAACTTGGCGTCGATAACGAACCTCGCCTCGCTTCCGGGCAGTCGGATAAGGCAGTCGGGCCGGCGTCCGGTGGAGAGGGTGGGCTGGAATTCATAGGAGTCGGCGGGCAGCCCGTCGCGCACGATAGCCTCCATCATGCCCTGGCCGAATGCGCCGCGCGTCTGCTTGTTCGCGAGGATTTGCTGGAGGCTGACCACCTCCTGGGACAGTTCGGTGATATTCCGTTGCGCGGTGTCGATGACCGCCAGCCGTTCATGGAGCTTGGACAGGCTGTCTTGGGTGGTCTTGGTCTGCGAGTCCAGATTCTGGCCGATACGGTGCCCGATACCATCCAGCCTTTCGTTGAAGTTGCGCACCAGATCGGCCTGCCGCGTCCCGAAAACCTCGGCCATGGTCTGCATGCGCCCGGTCATCTCCGCTTGTGTCCGGGCAAGCTCCGCCATCCGGGCATCGAAGGCATGCTTGCGCTCCGTCTCGGCGCGACGAGTGACAAGAGCGTGCCAGATAAAGGCGACGAGCAGGATGGCGATGCCGCCCGCCGCGGCAACCAACAGGTCGCCGGCAGATATGGGGAAACCACCGACCTCGAAGGCGATATAGTCCATTCGGCCAGTGTAGGTGATTCGCGGTGCGCCGGATGCCTGTCGATGGCGCCATCGAGTTGCCGGAATTTGCTGTGAGGAGGGGCCGCATGGATACAGCGAAGTGGATAGTGGCCGGGGCCTCGGCGGGCGTGGCTTTGGGCGCTGCGATTGGTCAGATCGCGATCGGGATTGCCGTTGGAAGCGGCGTCGGTGCGGCGCTTGCGCTGTCCATGGAGGATCTCTTGCGCGAGGATGACGGCGGCGACGATCCCGCATGAGCGCGGTCGTGGCGCGTTGACCCGACCCGATCCATCGCCTATCTGAGCGCCATGCCCAAGCGCCAGATCATAAAGCTGCCCGATCCCCGTCTGCGTGTAAAAAGTGCCCCGGTCGCGGAGGTGACCGACGAGATGCGCGCGCTGCTCGACGATATGCTGGAGACGATGTACGCCGCGCCGGGCATCGGGCTGGCGGCAATCCAGATCGGCGTGCCGCGGCGTCTGGTGGTCATCGATCTTGCCAAGGACGACGAGCTTAGGAACCCGCTGTTTCTGATCAATCCCGAGATCGTGTGGACGTCCGACGACACGCGGATTCACGAGGAGGGCTGCCTCTCGATCCCCGAATACTACGCCGAGGTCGAGCGGCCGGACCGCTGCCGCGTGCGCTTTCTGGATCGCCAGGGCGTGGCGCAGGAGCTGGACTGCGAAGGTCTGCAGGCGACATGCGTGCAGCACGAGGTCGATCACACCAACGGCGTCCTGTTCATCGACCACCTGTCGCGCCTCAAGCGCGATCGCGTGATCAAGAAGTTTGCCAAGGCCGCGCGCCGCGACAGTGAAGGTTCTGCCGCGTCGGATGCCGCCGAGCCTTCGGCGTGAGCGGCCGACACCCCCTGGTCCGGCAGTCACTGTTCATCGGCCAATGAGCGTCTTGCGCCTGGTCTTCATGGGAACGCCGGATTTCGCGGTGCCCACGCTGAGCGAGATCGTCGGCGCGGGCCACGACGTCGTGGCGGTCTATACGCAGCCACCGCGCGCCGGCGGGCGCGGAATGGCCGAGCGCCGCAGCCCCGTCCATGAGGCGGCGGCCAGATTCGGGCTGCCGGTGATGACACCGGTCTCGCTCAGGGAGGCCGGCGCCCGAGCGTCCTTCGCCGCCCACGAGGCGGATGCCGCGGTGGTTGTCGCCTATGGCCTGATCCTGCCGAAGCCGGTGCTCGACGCGCCGCGCGAGGGTTGTCTCAACCTGCATGCCTCGCTGCTGCCGCGCTGGCGCGGCGCGGCGCCGATCAATCGGGCGATCATGGCCGGAGACCGCGAAACCGGCGTGTCGGTCATGCGTATGGAGGAAGGCCTCGATACCGGGCCGGTGTGCCTGGAGGAGCGGGTGCCGATCGGCCCGGACATGACGGCGGGCGAACTCCATGACAGGCTTGCCCGCCTCGGGGCCGGCCTGATGCATCGGGCGTTGGGCGCCTTGGCCCGCGGCACGCTTGACTGCCGGCCGCAGCCTGAGGATGGCGCGACCTATGCGGACAAGCTCAGCAAGGCGGAGACTCGTATCGATTTCGCGAAGCCGGCCCGGCAGGTGCATGATCACATCCGCGGCCTGTCGCCGTTTCCGGGGGCGTGGTTCGAAGTGGCAGGCCAGCGGATCAAGGTGCTGCGATCGGCCCTTGCGGAGGGCAGCGCCCCCCCGGGAACACTGCTCGATGGGGGGCTGACGGTGGCCTGCGGTGCCGGTGCGGTGCGGCTCGTCGAGGTCCAGCGTGCCGGCAAGGCCGCCCTGTCGGCCGAGGCGTTCCAGCGCGGCGCCAGGCTGGCGCCGGGCACCGTGCTCGCGTGATGCCGGTCTCGATCCGAGAGGCAACCGGCGAAGACTGGGACGCTATCGACAAAGTCCTGTCAGAGGCTTTGGCCGGCGCGACGAGGCCGCCCTTGTGGCGGCTTTGAGCAACGGTGGGCATGTCGTTCTGGCGCTGATCGCGCAATCCGGGTGCGGCAAGATTGCGGGCGCGGTCGTGTTCAGCCGGGTGCAGATCGAGAGAGATACCGGAACGGCCGGGCCGATCCGGGCGACCGCGCTGGCGCCCGTCGCAATCCGTCCCGACCGGCAGGGTCGGGGTATCGGCTCATCGCTGATCGAGGCGGGCATCGCCCGGCTGCAAGCGGCCGATGAGGCGCTCTGCGTGGTGCTTGGCGAACCTGCCTATTATCGCCGTTTCGGTTTCGATGCGAGGCTCGCCGCAGGCCTCACCTGCGCTTATTCCGGCCCGTATCTGATGGCGCGATGGCTGGCCGCACCTGTTACGGCGATGCCGGCTGGGCGGCTGGTCTATCCCGAGCCCTTCGAGTCGCTCGCGTAGGCCCGGCTCGAGCGCGCGGGGTGGATCGCCGGTTGCAAGGCTGGGCTGACGCGCGCGCCCGCGGGGACCGGCTGAGGATCCGATACAATGGCCGGCACGGGTTCCCGGACGCGCCGGTCTTCGCTGGTCAGCGCGGCGAGAAACGTCGTGGCCCAGTTGCCCACGTCGTTGCGCCGTATGGGCCGCATCATGGCCGCCCAGCGTTGCTGCCGCTCGCCGCGCTCCATAGTGAGCGCGCGTTCAAGGGCCTGCGCGACGGCGATGGGATCGTGGGGATCGACCATTAACGCGCCATCGCTCAGCTCCGCGCCGGCGCCGGCGTGGGGCGACAGCACCAGCACGCCGGGATCGTCGGGATCCTGTGCCGCCACATACTCCTTTGCCACCAGATTCATGCCGTCGCGCAGGGGGGTGACGAGGGCGACGCGGCTCCTGCGATAGGCGGCGGCGATGCTGCGCCGGTCGACCCCATCGGTCAAGAGCTGGGCGGGAGGAAAGGCGCCCCATTCATGGGTGGCGCACAATCCGGACAAGGCCCGATTCACGCGTTTCGCTTCCGCGCGATAGGCGGGAACGCTGTCGCGCGACTTTGGCGCCACCTGGATGAGCCCGACGCGCCCGGCGAATTCCGGATGCAGGGTAAGGAAGGTCTCGAAGGCGCAAAGGCGCTCCGGGATACCCTTGCTGTAGTCGAGCCGGTCGACCGCGATGATCGGGCTCGCGCCGGAGCCGAGTTTCTCGAAGGCGGCGCGCAAGCGCAAGTCCTTCAGTTCGGCTCGCGCCATCGCTTCGAACTCGGACGTGTCGATGCCGATCGGGAACGTCGCGGCGAGCGGCGGCATGGCGCGCCGCATCGGTTGGCGGTGGTTGAGCCACGATTGCGCCGCCATGAACCCCCGGAATGCGCGTAGATCATCGTTGGTCTGAAAGCCGAGGACATCGAAGGCGTCGAGGAATTGGGCCAGATCGTCCCGCACTTTCAGCTTCATCACATCGGCCGGATCGCCGAACGGGGTGTGCAGGAAGAAGCCGATCCGGTTTCTCACGCCGCGCTGGCGCAGGGCGTAGGCAAGCGGGATCAGGTGGTAATCGTGGACCCAGATAACGTCGTCGACATCGATCACCCGGACAAGCTCGTCGGCAAAATGAGCATTGATCCGGCAATACGCGCCATAGGCATGCGGATCGAAGGCAACAAGGTCGAGCCGTCCGTGAAACAGCGGCCAGAGGACCTGATTGGCGAAGCCGGTATAGTATCCCTGGAAGTCGTTGGTAGGCAGGTCGACGGTGATGTAGTCGACGCCGTTTCTGTTCTCGTGATGGCGCCTGGCATGTCCATCGCCGGCAAGCCTGCCGCTCCAGCCGAGCCAGACCCCGCCGCAGCGATCGAGGGTGCCCCGAATGCCGACGGTCATACCGCCGGCTTGAACGCCATCGTTGCTGGGAACCGACACACGATTAGAGACAACGATGAGCCGCATCTGACGCCTTCCCTGAGACTGGTGTTTATCTGCGCGGCTCGCGGCTCGCCGGCCGCGCCGCATTCTGTGTTAAACGCTTGAAACGCGACATGGTTCGACCGTGAGAAGGGATTTGAACGCATCCTCCGAACGCACGGCCCTGCATCCTCCAAACGCACGGCCCTTATGATTCTCGAATGGAACGCTTGCCCAGCCTCTTCATTGATCCAGCGCAATCCAATGGTCGAAATGGGCTCTTTGCCGCCGCCTGATCTGGATCAATCAGGTAAGTGCCGCGGTGAGGTAGCTGAAATGACGAGGCCGACGCGTAAGGAAATCACCATGTCTCGGCGCACCGACACCGACCCAGCCATCGAGCTTTCAATCGCGGCCGAACAGATCTGCTTCATCCTTGTTAAGGCGAAGGAATTCGACGCCCTGGTGGAGCCGGACGACCCGGAATCCGGGTCGAACCCGACCGATGATCGGGAGATCGACGTGCTTGAGGATCAGGCCGACAACCCCACCCTGCAGGAGCTCGCCGGCGCGATTTCGGCCCTCAATGCGGATCAGCGTAGCGAAGTCCTTGCCCTGTGCTGGCTCGGCCGAGGAGATTATACGGCGGCGGACTGGATGGAGGCTTGCCGCGAGGCTCGGGCGGTGCAGGACGAGCAACTGGTGCAATACCTCATTGGCACCCCGCTGCTCGGCGACTATCTCGAGGAGGGATACAATCAGCTCGGCCATTCTTGTGAGGATTATGCGCTGGGCCGGCTTTAGATGGCGCTGGACTTGACCCGACCCAATGGCGCCGCGTCTAGGCGGCGCGGCATCGAACAGGCGGCGGCGGATGGCTGCTGAGGTAACCGAGGCGACCCGGCGCCAGGCGCCGGCCGGCGAGACCGCGCCCGCGGCCCGTAAGTGGCATGCGGCTACTGCCGAAGAGGCGATCGCTGAATTCGACACCGGGGCCAAGCGCGGCCTTGGTGAAGAAGAGGTCGCCAGGCGGCGTGAGAAGTATGGCCCGAACAGCCTGACCCAGCAGGCCGAGCGCACCATGCTGATGCGCTTTGTCTCCCAGTTCAACAATCTGTTCATCTACCTCCTGCTGGCTGCCGCGGTTGTCACCGGTGCCCTCGGGGAGTGGCTCGACAGCGGGGTCATTTTCGGCGTTGTGCTGATCATTGCGGTCATCGGCTTCATCCAGGAGGGCAGGGCCGAACGCGCGCTCGATGCCGTAAGGACGATGCTGTCGCCCAAGGCCTGGGTAGTGCGGGACGGAAAACGCCGCGAGTTACCCGCCGAAGAGCTGGTACCCGGCGACATTGTGCTGCTCGATGCCGGTGACCGGGTCCCGGCGGATCTGCGCCTGATCCGGTCGCGTGATCTGCAGATCCAGGAAGCGGTGCTGACCGGTGAATCGGTGGCGGTGGAGAAGGCCACCCAGCCGGTCGCCGAGGATGCGGAGCTGGGGGATCGGACATCGCTTGCCTTCTCGGCGACGCTGGTCACCGCTGGCCAGGGCGTCGGGGTCGTCGTGGCGACCGGCGATACCAGCGAGATCGGCCGGATCAGCGGGATGCTGGCTCAGGTGGAAACGCTGAAGACGCCGCTGATGCAGCGTCTCGACGGCTTCACCAAGGTCTTGAGTATCGGCATCATCGCCCTGGCCGCCATCACTTTTGCCTTCGGCGTCATCGTTTGGCAGCGGGAGATGGGCGAGATGTTCTTTGCTGCCGTCTCGATCGCGGTGGCGGCCATCCCCGAAGGCCTACCGGCGGTCATGACGGTGACCCTTGCCATCGGCGTGGAGCGGATGGCGCGGCGCAACGCGATCATCCGGCGCCTGCCGGCGGTCGAGACGCTGGGCTCGGTCACGGTGATCTGCTCCGACAAGACGGGGACCCTGACCCGCAATGAAATGACCGCCAAGACATTGGCCATCGCCGAACTCGACCTCGAGGCGGAAGGCGTGGGCTATGAACCGCATGGCCGATTGCTTCATGACGGCCAGCCGATCGAATCCGACGAAAACCCGGTCGCAGCCGAGATGATCCGCACCGGCATGCTGTGCAACGATGCCGCCCTGCGCCATGCCGAGGACGGGAGCTGGCAGCCGGTTGGCGATCCGACGGAAGCGGCGCTCATCGTGCTCGCGCGGAAGGCCGGCTTCGATCCCGACGGCGCCGCGGAGGATTATCCGCGCCTCGACGCCATTCCCTTCGCCTCGGAGCGCCGCTACATGGCGACCCTCAACCACGACCATGAGGGAAGGCACTTCATCTGCGTAAAGGGGGCGCCAGAGCGCCTCCTCGAAATGTGCAGCAAGGTGGTGACCGCAGGCGGTGAAGCGGAGATCGACCTGGCCGCCTGGCAGAAGCGCGCCGAGGGCTTGGCCGATCGCGGTCAGCGCGTGCTTGCCATCGCGCGCAGGCAGGTCGGTCAGGACACTCGCGAGCTGCGTGAAACGGATGCGGAACGTGACCTTGCGCTGCTGGGCTTGTTCGGCCTTATCGACCCGCCGCGCGAGGAGGCGATCAACGCAGTGGCGGCGTGCCAGGCAGCCGGCATCCGCGTCAAGATGATCACCGGCGACCATGCGCTGACCGCGCGGGCAATTTCCGCCGATCTTGGCCTGGAGAATTCCGGCCGAGCCCTCACCGGGCGGGACCTTGAGGGCCTCGACGATGAGGACCTCAGGCGCGTCGCGCTCGAGACCGATGTGTTCGCGCGCGCCAGTCCCGAGCACAAGCTGCGCCTTGTCGAAGCGCTGCAGGCCCGGCGACAGATTACCGCGATGACCGGCGACGGGGTCAATGACGCGCCGGCCCTCAAGCGCGCCGATATCGGAATCGCGATGGGGCAGAAGGGCACAGAGGCTGCCCGCGAGGCTTCGGCCATGGTGCTTGCCGACGACAATTTCGCCTCGATCGCGCAGGCGGTCGAGGAGGGTCGGACCGTCTATGACAATCTCAAAAAGGCGATCCTCTTCATCCTGCCGACGAACGCGGCGCAGGCGCTGGTAATCGTGGCCGCGATACTTCTGGGCGCGGTGTTGCCCATCACGCCGGTCCAGATTCTGTGGGTCAACATGATTACCGCCGTCACCCTCGGTATCGCCTTTGCCTGGGAACGGGCAGAGGGTGACGTCATGCTGCGCCCGCCCCGGCAGGTGGACGAGCCGCTATTGACCGGCTTCGTGTTGTGGCGAATCGGATTCGTGGGGCTTGTGCTGCTGCTGGGGGTCGGCTTCCTGTTCCTCCATGAGCAGGGCAGGGAGGGCACGACGCTTGACTTTGCACGCACCGTTGCCGTCAACGCCCTGGTCATGGGGCAGATCTTCTATCTCATTGCCACGCGGCATTTCGATCGCACGTCGCTGTCGGTCGAAGGACTAACCGGGAACAGGGCGGTGCTGGTCGCCATTGCGGTCTGTATCGCGTTGCAGCTCCTCTTCACCTATGTGCCTGTCATGAACACGCTGTTCGGCACCGCCCCGCTCGACGCGGCGGCCTGGGCGCGCTGCATCGCCGTCGGGGTGGCGGTCCTGGCGCTGGTCGAGATCGAGAAGGCGGTGCGGCGCGGTTGGTTGGAAACCTCTGCGGCGGGCGGCGGCAATGCCACAGCGAGTCAGGGGACGTGATGCCATGACCGTTTCCCCGAGCCTTGACGCCGTGCTGTTCGATATGGACGGCGTCGTTACTGACACGGCGGCGGCTCATGCCGCGGCCTGGAAGCGGCTGTTCGACGAGTTTCTCGCCGCCCGCGCCACCCGCACCGGGGAACCGTTCGAGCCGTTCGACGCGAGCCGGGACTATCGGGCCCATGTCGACGGCATGCCCCGATTTGACGGCGTCAGGAGCTTCCTGGCCGCGCGCGGAATCGACTTGCCGGAGGGCTCGCCGGACGATGGCCCGGACGCGCAGACCGTTTTCGGCCTCGGCAATCAAAAGCAGCGCCATTTTCGGGAGTGGCTCGCGGAGAACGTTGTTCGGGTCTATCCTGGCACGCGCGCGCTCATAGACGCCCTGCATCGTCAGGGCGTGCGAACCGCGCTCTTCACCTCCAGCCGCAACGCCGAAGCGGTGCTGGAAAACGCCGGAATCGGCGATCTCTTCGAGGTCAAGGTGGACGGCCGGGATCTTGCCGAGCTCGGCCTTGAAGGCAAGCCGTCGCCCGGCATGCTTCTTGAGGCGGCGGCACGGCTCGGTGCGGCGCCGGAAGTCACCGCCATCGTGGAGGACGCTGTTTCCGGCGTCGAGGCAGGTCGGCGCGGCGGCTTCGCGCTTGTGGTCGGGGTGGCTCGCAACGGGCACGAGGCCGAGCTGACCGAAGCCGGCGCGGACCTCGTTGTCGGCGATCTCGCCGAGCTCGGCGTGCAGCAACGGCGGCTCGCCGCCAAGACCTTGGTGACCTTGCCCTCCGTCTGGGACAGTGCCGAGGAGATCCGCACGCGCCTGGCAGGCAGGAAGCCGGTGGTCTTCCTGGACTATGACGGCACGCTGTCTCCTATCGTCGCGGACCATCGCAAGGCGATCATGAGCGACGACATGCGCGGAACGGTCGCGGCACTGTCGCGCACGAGCCACGTCACGATCGTCAGCGGCCGCGATCTGGAAATGCTGCGCCGGCTGGTCGCGCTCGACACGGTCTACCTTGCCGGCAGCCACGGCTTTGAGATCGCCGTGCCGGACGGCTCCGTCGACACCGTCGAAAAGGGCGTCGAGTTCCTTCCACTGCTCGACGAGGTCGAGGACACGCTGCGCCGCCGCCTCTCCGCAATCGCTGGCCATTCGGTGGAGCGCAAGCGCTTCTCGGTGGCCGTTCACTATCGCCAGGTCGCCGATGCGCAGGTGGACCGGCTGGCGCAGCTCGTCGAGGAAGTAGTTGCCGATTATCCGAGCCTTGCGCGCGGCTACGGCAAGAAGGTGTTCGAGATCCAGCCCGGCATCGATTGGAACAAGGGGCGCGCGGTCGACTGGTTGCTGGAGCGGCTGGGCCACGACGAGGGTAGGTCACTGCCCATCTATGTCGGCGACGATATCACCGATGAGCACGCCTTCCGGTCGCTTTCCGGCCGCGGCCTTACCGTCGTCGTCCGCGATGGCGACGAGGCGCGCCGCACCGCGGCCGATTACGCGGTTGCCGACACCGACGAGGTCCGACGCCTGCTGGAAATGCTGAGGCAGCTTGCTGAGGGGGCCATGGAGATATCGGCATGAACGGGGCTCAGCCACGCGAATGGGTGCTGGCCTACGAGGCCTATGAGCCGGGCCAGGAAGGGCTGCGCGAGGCGCTATGCACACTCGGCAACGGCTATTTCGCAACCCGTGGGGCGGCGCCCGACGTCGCCGCCGATGGGACGCACTATCCTGGCACCTATCTCGCCGGCGGATATAACAGGCTGGTCAGCGAGGTGGCCGGGCGCGAGGTCGAGAACGAGGATCTCGTCAATTTCCCCAACTGGCTGCCGCTCACCTTCCGGATCGATGACGGGCCCTGGTTCTCCATCGATGCCGTGGACATCCTTGCGTTTCGCCAGCAGCTCGACGTGATGCGCGGCGTGTTGACCCGCGATATCCGGTTCCGCGACGAAGCCGGGCGCACGACGCGGTGGCATGAGCGGCGGCTGGTCAGCATGGCCGAGCCGCATCTTGCCGGATTATGCATAGATCTGACGGCCGAGGACTGGGCGGGGCGGCTCACCGTGCGCTCGGGGATCGATGGCGGCGTGGTCAATGACGGGGTGGCGCGCTACCGGGACCTTGCCAGCCGTCATCTCGAGGTGATCGAGGTTGGCGATCCGAAGCCCGATATCATCTTCTTGAAATGCCGGACCAATCAGTCCCATATCGAGGTCGCCCAGGCGGCGAGCACGCGCCTTTATCGGCGGGACGAACCGGTGGACGAAACACCGAAAACCGGGCGGTCGGACACGTCCATCCACCAGGATCTCACCGTCTCGGTGGGGCGCGGCGAAACCATCACGGCCGAGAAGATCGCCGCCTTCTATTCCTCGCGCGACTGGGCGATCTCCGAGGCCGGCCTTGAGGCCCGCCATGCGGCGGCCGGCGCGGGCCGGTTCGATATGCTGCTCGCGGCACATCAGCGGGCCTGGCAGCATCTCTGGAACGATTGCGACATCGCGCTGAAGGGCAAGGCCGCCGCCGACACCGAGCTCAAGCTGCGGGTGCACATCTTCCACCTGCTGCAGACCGCCTCCCACAACACGATCGACGTCGATGCGGGGGTTCCGGCGCGGGGCTGGCATGGCGAGGCCTATCGCGGCCACATATTCTGGGACGAGCTGTTCATCTTCCCGTTCCTCAGCCTGCGGCTGCCCACCCTGACCAGGGCCCTGCTGCGCTATCGCTATCGCCGGCTTCCCGAGGCCCGGCGGGCCGCAAGAGCGGAGGGCTTTGAGGGCGCCATGTTCCCCTGGCAGAGCGGCAGCAACGGGCGGGAGGAGACCCAGCGCGTGCATCTCAATCCGCGCTCGGGCCGCTGGAACCCGGACAACACCCATCGCCAGCGCCACATCAATTCCGCCATTGCCTACAATATCTGGCAGTACTGGCAGGCCACCGACGACCACGAGTTCCTCTACACCTACGGCGCCGAGATGATGCTCGAGATCGCCCGCTTCTGGGCGAGCGCCGCAACCTACAACCCCGACATCGATCGCTACGAGATCAAGGGCGTCATGGGGCCGGACGAATACGCGACCGGCTATCCGGGGCGCGATCCGGAGGGCGAAGGCGGCATCGACAACAATGCCTACACCAATGTCATGGCCTCCTGGGTCTTGATGCGCGCCCTCGATACCCTGGAGCTGTTGCCGCGCAGTCACTGCCTGGAATTGTGCGAGCGCATCGGCCTCGACATCCATCAGACCGAGCGCTGGGACGATATCAGCCGGAAGCTGCGGGTGCCCTTTCACGGCGACGGGATCATCAGCCAGTACGAGGGCTATGGCGAGCTGGAGGAGTTCGACTGGGAGGGCTACCGGGCGAAGTACGGCGACATACAGCGGCTCGACCGGATCCTGGAGGCCGAGGGCGATGATGTGAATCGCTACAAGGTCTCCAAGCAGGCCGACGTCCTCATGCTGTTCTATCTGTTCTCGCTCCCCGAACTGATGATGCTGTTCGAGCGCCTCGGCTATCCCTTCGAACCGGCGAGCATCCCCCGCAATGCCGAGTATTACCTCGCGCGGACGTCGCATGGCTCGACGCTGAGCGGGGTTGCCCATTCCTGGGTGTTGGCGCGCCTCGACCGGCCGCGCTCCTGGCACCTGTTCCGGCAGGCGCTCGACAGCGACATCGCCGATGTTCAGGGGGGCACGACCCCGGAGGGCATCCATGTCGGCGCCATGGCGGGCACCGTCGATCTCGTCCAGCGCTGCTATGTCGGCGTCGAGATGCGCGCCCAGGCGCTTCATTTCGATCCCGTATTGCCCGAGGATCTGGATCAGATCCGGGTGCAGCTTCGCTACCGGCGCCAGTTGCTCGATGTCACCGCCAACCACGAATGGCTGCGGATCAGCAGCCGTGCGTTCACCGCCACGCCCATCGAGGTCGCCTATCGTGGGCAGTTCCGCTTTCTGGCTCCCGGCGAGACCTGCGCCTTCCGCCTCATCAAGCCCGAGGAGCGGGACCGCGACGAGAACCGGAAACGGCCCTAGCTTGCCGAGCCGGAACCGGGTGCCATACTCATTGGGGATGGTCGGCAGTTGAGAACGAGGCGCGAACCATGGGCTACGCTTTGGCCCAAGTTCAACACCGCGATTGGCGAACTAGCTGATTTCGCTGCGGAATTCAGAAAATTCAAGCGCGCGTGGCACTATGTCGGGGACGTCCCCGACGTTTCGGTTTCGTGGGTCCGGGAA
>SKQW01000127.1 GCA_007118805.1 Rhodobiaceae bacterium
GACGACATCCTCGCCCATTGCTGCGAGGCCTGGAACAGGCTTGTCGAGCAGCCTTGGCTGATCATGTCCATCGGCTTGCGGGATTGGGCCCATGAGTTCTGATCAGCGCGGGTTGGTATAACGCCCGCCTCAAGCGGGCGGAAGCAGACGGCGGCATGCGGCCGGCTGATCAACGAGACGCGATACTTAGCTACAATGCTCAGCGAATCTCCCACCTTTGAAGCGCGGCGTGGGCCGCGCACTGCGGTTATCGGAGCCGGCGCCATCGGCAGCACGCTGGGCGGGCTGCTGGCCAAGACCGGCCGCGACGTCACGCTGATCGCGCGCGGGGATCATCTGGCGGCGCTGCGCCAGTCCGGCCTCGTGTTGGAGGGGCCGGACGGCGCAGACAATGTGCCGGTGAACGCGACGGACGATCCGGCTGCCGTGGGGCCGTGCGATGTCGCCGTGTTCGCGGTCAAGGCCCATCAGCTCGCCGATGCGGCGGAGATGGCCCGGCCGCTGCTGGCGCCCGACACGATCGTGGTCTGCGCGATCAACGGGCTGCCATGGTGGTATTTCCGCGGGCACGGCGGGCCGCAGGAGGGGCTGCGGCTGAACAGCGTCGATCCCGACCACCGCATCATGGCGGCCCTCGGAGGCCAGCCCAATGTCGGCTGCGTCGTCTATTGTGCGGCGGAACGCCCCGCGCCCGGCCACGCGCGCTATGGCGGACGGGCGCGCTTCATCCTGGGGGCGCCGGAGACCGGCGCTCGTCCCGCGGTAGACCGGGCGGTTGAGGCGCTGGCGGTGCCGGGGGTCGAAGCGCCAGTGATCGATGACATACGACAAGCTGTGTGGATAAAGCTGTGGGGCAACGCGGTTCTCAATCCAGTTACCGCGTTGACGGGCGCGACGGTCGGCGAGGCGGCGAGCTCGGCCGAGTTCGCCCCGGTCATGCAGGCACTGTTCGAGGAAGTCGCTGATGTCTTCACGGCGCTGGGCATCGCCGCGGAGCAGACGGCACAGGCGCGCATTGCCGGCGCAGCGCGGTTGACCGGTCACAAGAGCTCCATGCTGCAGGACATCGAGGCGGGCCGCCCGATCGAGCTCGACGAGATGGTGGCGGTGATCGTCGAGCTCGCCGAGCGACTGGGCGTGCCGGCGCCGCAGTTCACGACAGTTCTCGAACTGCTGCGCCTCAAGGTGGCGCGGCAATAGACCTCAATGCGGCGTCGGGGGCGGGTCAGTTCCCGTGCCACTGCCCGCGCTCGACAAGCACCTGTTTGAGCAGGCTGGGCCGATCGCTCATCAACCCGTCGACGCCGAGATCGAGCAGGCGGGACATGTCCTCGGCCTCGTCCACCGTCCAGACATGGACCTCGATGCCGCGGGCGTGGGCGGCCGATACGAAGCGGCGCGTGACCACGGGAATGCCATAATGGCGCGGCGGCACCTGCACGGCGGGGAAATCGGTCCTGCCGACGGGCAGGTGAAAGCCGGTAAGCCACAGCCGAGCGACGGCGCCATGGCTGGGCGACCAGCACAACCCCTCCCCCAGCAGGGCGCGGGCCCGTCGGGTGCGGCGCTCGTCGAACGAGCCGACACAGACGCGCCCGAGCGCATCGCAGCGACGAATCGCCTCGGCCATGGGCCCGACCACGTCGTCGCTCTTGGGTTCGATATTAATCCGCAGATCGGGAAAGGCGTCGAGCAGCTCGTCGAGGCGCGGCAATGCATGGCCACTGCGGGTGCGCACGCCAGACAGCTCTCGCCAGCTCCGGGAGTCGACCCGGTCCGGATCGCCCGTCATCCGGTCGAGGGTGGCATCATGAAAGACGACGGCGACGCCGTCCCGGCTCGCGCGGACATCGGTCTCGAGGTAGCGATAGCCAAGGCCCGCCGCATGGACGAAGGCGGCCATGGTGTTCTCCTCGGCCTCGAGCGCCCCGCCGCGATGGGCGAAGGCGCGCGGCCGGGGCGGATCGAGATAGGCAAAGCCCGAGGGCGCGCGGGACGGCGGCATTGCGCCCCTTATTGGCCGATCTCCCAGGTAATGTCGACCCGTACCGCCAGGGTCTGCTCGCCGGCGGCGACCGGAACAGACTCGGCATCCATCGCCATGCGGGCGAGTGCCATCGGGCGCACCGGTGCGCGGTCATCCTGTTCCGAAACCGTGAGGATGCGCCCCAGCTCGAATTCACCGGCCTCGGCATAGATCTCGGCCTTGCGGCGGGCATCCCGCACCGCTTCGGCGCGGGCCGCATCGAGATGGCGGTCGGCATCGGAAACATGGAACGCGACGCCTTCGATCCGGTTAGCGCCCACCGTCACCGCGCGATCGAGCACATTGCCCAGCCGGTCGATGTCGCGCACCCGCACATTGAGCTGGTTCGAGACCCGATAGCCGACGATCCGCGGCGGGCCGTCATCGCCGTCGGCGCCACGCGGATAGTGATAGCGCGGCTCGACCGAGAAGCCGGAGGTGGCGATGTCGCGGTCGACAATCCCTGCCTCGCGCAACTCCTCCATTACCTGTTCGAGGGCCGCCGAATTCAGATCGAGCGCTTCGCGCGCCGTCTCGGCCTCGGTGACCACGCCGGTGGTCACGAGGGCCCGGTCCGGAACGGCCGCCACCTCGCCAATTCCCGATACGCTCAGGGTGGGCGGGGCGTCCGCCGCCGACACCGCGGTGGCCGACAGGGCGATGAGCATGGCAAGGCCGGCGATCCGGCCGGCGCGGACTGGATGGCTGAAAGGATGTCTCATGCTAGGGAACTCCAGATTGCCGAGGCCGATCGGTCACCTCGCCGAGCAATGCGTAGACGCCGCTCGGCCGCAAGTGCCGGGGGATAGTGCAGCGTCAATTGCGTAGACAATGCGGCGCATGCCTTGCCGGCCGGCCGCGAGACTGCGATATAGGC
>SKQW01000317.1 GCA_007118805.1 Rhodobiaceae bacterium
ATGGGGGCGGCCCCCAGGAGGGCAGCATTGGCAGCGTCGCCGAGCGTCTACTTACGACCCTTAGATGCGATGTACTAGTAGTGCCAGCTCGCGGCTGAGGCCGCGCGCGGCAGCAGTCTGACCTGCCCCCGCCGGGTGGTCCATCGGCAATGTTAGTTTAGCGTCGGGCGCGATGCCAGCGGGAGCGTGGCCGTCGCGCAGCTCGCGCAATCGATTCATCGATCATAGGATCGTGCTCTAGATGTTCGGTCCCGCCATGTGGTGGATGGGATTGACGTTGAATCGTTTCGGCTGCTCTGTCCAGAGCTTGCAGATGTATTCGAAGGGCGTGAGGCCGTTGAGCGTCTTGAGCCGTTTGGCGAAGTTGTAGGCGTCGAGGAAGGTCTGCAGGTGGGTGCGTAGCCGCTCGTGGCTGTCATAATAGTAGCGGCGGACGGTGGCCTGCTTGATCGTTCGGTTCATCCGCTCGACCTGACCATTGGTCCACGGATGGTTGGGCTTGGTCAGGCGGTGCCCGATGTCGTTGCGTGCACAGGCCAGTTCGAAGGCATGGGCACGGAAGAGTTCGCCATTGGCGAGCGCGGCCTTGATCTCGGGCACGGCCGAGCCGGGATGCTGGGGATCGGTGAAATGCGTGCCGTTGTCGGTGAGCACGGTGTGGATCGTGTAGGGCACGGCAGCGACCAGGCGATGCAGGAACTCGGCGGCGACGCGCCGGGTGGCCTTCTCATGAAGTTCGGCGAAGGCGAACCTGGTCACCCGATCGATCGCCGCGAGCATGAAGAGCCGGCCTTCCTCGGTGAGCACTTCGGCGATGTCGGCATGGAAATAGCCGATCGCATAGGCCTTGAATCTTTTGCGCGGCTTGTCGCCCTCAAGGCCGGGCAGGCGGCTGATGCCGTGGCGCTGGAACAGGCGATGCAGGCTGGATCGGGTGAGGTGGGGAATGGTCGCCTGCAAGGCATAGAGGCAGTCGTCGAGCGGCAGGAGCGTGTGCCGCCGAAAGCCGACCGCGAGCGCTTCCTCCTCCCGGGACAGCACCGGCGAGCATGGCGCCTTCGGTCCCATCGGCGCGTCATGGAGGAAGTTCCGCTTCTTCCATTTCATCACGGTCTTGGAATTGAGGTTGCAGCGCTCGCTCAACTCCGCGACCGAAGCTTTCGATCGCTGTATCGCCGCTCGGATGGCGGGAGTGGTCTTGGCGCTGCCGTGGAGTAGCTGTCCCATAGTGCCCCCTGGTCGATGATCCCGCCAATCATGCCATCACACCATGGGTCTGAACATCTAGCCCCGTCACCATGCCATCCTCCACGGCCCTTGCAGGGCGCAACGGGGTCGACCGAGCATCCCTGCCGCGCGCTATTTGATGCCCGGTGTGCCGTCGAACTTGCGCTCCAGATCCCTCCAGCAGTCGATGTAATCGTCCTGCAAGGTGTCGAGCTCCGCCGCGTATTTCGTAACCTGCTGCGGGAAGCGGGTCTCGAACATGAAGGCCAGCGTGTTGTCGAGCCTGACCGGCTGTAGCTCCGCATTGGAAGCCTTCTCGAAAGCCTGCGTGTCCGGCCCATGCGGCAGCATCATGTTGTGCAGGCTCATGCCGCCGGGGACGAAACCTTCTTCCTTGGCGTCGTACTGCCCTTCGATCAGCCCCATGAACTCGCTCATGATGTTGCGGTGATACCAGGGTGGCCGGAAGGTATGCTCGGCGACCGCCCAGCGCGCCGGGAAGATGACGAAATCGACATTTGCGGTGCCTTCCTCGCCCGAGGGGGCTGTCAGCACCGTGAAGATCGACGGGTCCGGATGGTCGAAGCGGATCGCGCCGACCGGCGAATAGGTCTTGAGATCGTATTTGTAAGGGGCGTAGTTGCCGTGCCAGGCGACCACGTCGAGCGGCGAATGGTCGATCTCGGTGACGTGGAAACCGCCGCACCACTTCACGGTCAGCCGGCAGCCGCGCTCCTTGTCCTCATAGGCGGCGACCGGCGTCTTGAAATCGCGCGGATTGGCCAGGCAATTGGCACCGATAGGGCCGCGGTCGGGCAGTGCGAACTTGGCGCCGTAATTTTCGCAGATGTAGCCGCGCCAGCTTCCGGCCTCGCCCAACCGGGTGACCTTGAACATCATGCCCCGTGGAACCAGACAGATCTCCGTGGGCGCGATGTCCATCTTGCCCATCTCGGTGAAGACGCGGATAGCGCCAGCCTGCGGGACGATCAGCATTTCCCCGTCGGCGTTGAAGAAGTAGTCATCCTCCATATCGGCATTGAAGACATAGGCGTGGGCGGCCATGCCGGTCTGGGTCAACGCATCGCCGGCGGTCGTAACGGTGCGAATCCCCTCGAGAAAGTTCAGCGTCCCTTCCGGCTCTGGCAACGGATCCCAGCGAAGTTGACCGAGCGGCAACTCGTGCTGGTCAAGGTCCGGTGCGGTCTTCCAGCGGGCATAGCTGGCCCGCGCGAAGCGGCGCGTGTGGCGCACGCTGGGGCGGATGCGGTAAAGCCATGAGCGCTCATTGATTCCGCGCGGGGCGGTGAAGGGCGAGCCGGAAAGCTGTTCGGCATAGAGGCCGTAATTGCACTTCTGCGGGCTGTTCTGACCCTGCGGAAGCGCCCCCGGCAGGCTCTCGGTCTCGAAGTCGTTGCCGAAACCGGGCATGTAGGCCAGCCCCGTGTCCACCTCCGCGCTCTTGGTGCGATTTCGCTCCGTTTCCAACATGGCGTCACCTTCCATCGCCAGGAATTCCTGTTAGATTTCAGGTGTAATTGTTGCTTTTGTAACTATCAATCGGGCCATGGAATCACGGACATCCTTCGATCTTGAAACCTTTCTGCCCTACCGTCTCAACCGCGCGGCGGAGACCATCAGCCGCGCCTTTCAGCGATTCTATCGGGAACGTCAC
>SKQW01000183.1 GCA_007118805.1 Rhodobiaceae bacterium
AGGAGACAGCGGACGACCGAGAATACTATGTAGACGCGAGCGGCGCGATCGAAGGTCCCGTCGGCCGCGAGGTCATTGAAACGCGCATCACCGCCGGCGACCTTCGGCACGAGACGCTGATCTGGTTCGAGGGGCTCGAAGAGTGGACGCCTCTCGGCGAGACGCAGCTTGAAGTGCTCCTCGACGGGCCCGAACGGATGGACGGCACCGCGGCGGCACAGCCGCCCGAGAGCGGCGAGCCGTCGGCGGACGCGCCGGTTTCCCCGCCTCCTCCCACCGATCCCGCGGCCGCCCTCGTGGGAAGCTGGCAAGGCCGCATCCAGCAGCCCATCGACGGCGTGCCCCAACCCGTCGACATCGATGTGACACTGACCTTCGCAGATGGCGGCGCCCTGTCCGGCAGTGGCAGCGGTCTTCTCGACCTGCGCGAGCACGGCATGGCGGAGCCGGTAACGCTCAACATATCACTAGATGGCACCTGGAGCGCGGAAGCCATGGACGGAAACCGCCTGCGCCTGCGCTCGAACGGCACCATTCGGATCGCGGCCCCGGAAATCGACGTTGAGGAAGAAACGGAGAGCTTCGAAGAGTCGGAGATCATCGAGGTCGTCGATCCGAACACGCTGCGCTACGACGATGGCAGCACCCTGCGCCGGGCCGGCGGCTAGAAGCGGGGTGGAGCGGCTATGAATCGATCTGCTGTTTTCGCCGGGTTGGCTGTGCTGATGCTGGGCGGCGGCGCGCACGCCCAGCAGAGCTATACCATCCCTTTGGTGGTTGATTTCGAGGACGAGCGGTACACCCCGTTCTATGAGCTGGTGGAACGCCAACTCAATGCGGAGATCGTCGACGGGCGCCTCGTCGCCGAGCCCGACGCCGAGCCTGGCAATTGCAGTATATCGGGCTCTGCGCTCGAGTCCGATGGCGTGCGCGCGACATATGTGGATGTGCAGGTCGAGGTCACATCCGAACGCGACGATGAGGCGCTGATGGTCGGCGCCGGCCTTTTCCTGCGCCATTCAAACCAAATCGGCCTCCGCTTCCTTGCCCTTCTGGCGACGGATGAGGGCTACGATATCGTGGCCTTCGACAATGGCACGGTCGGCCAGCGCATCCGCGGCACGCTAGTCGGCTACGAAAGCGGCACGACGCTGCGCCTGGCGGCGCGCGAGGCGGGCGGCGGCGCCGAGTTCTTCATCAACGGCAATCAGGTCGGCTCGATTTCCGACAGCCGCATCGACGGGCGCGGCGTCGGTTTGCTCCATTGCGCGTCCGGCCGCTATGTGTTCGACGATTGGGGGCTCAACACGCGCGGCGACATCGGGGAAGGCATCGCCGACGGCGACGCCGGGGTCGCGGCGGAAGCATCGCCCGCTGCATCGGCCCCGCCGCCGCTGCCGACTGTCGGGGCCCCGCCGCCGCTGCCCACCGCCGAATGGTATGTCGAGGATAACGGCGCCCCCGTCGGCCCGCTCACGCTCGATGCGTTGCGCGCGCGCATCGCCGATGGCCGCAGCACCGAGGGCAACCTCGTCTGGCGGGACGGCATGGCCGATTGGGCGCCGGCGCGCGAGGCGCTGCCGTAGCCACGGCACATCATCCTAAGCCGCGTCGAGCCGGCTGCGCCAACACGGTGCTGATCAACCAAGCCATGGGGTTGGGCCCGGCTATGACGGCCAGGATCCGACAGCGCTGATCTCGTTTCCCGGCAACTGCGCGTGCTCTAGATGGTTCCCCGCATGGCCGATTCGAAGATCTCCCCGGCCCGTTCCCGGGTCAGCTCAACGGGGTTGCCGCCGGCGGTGGGATCGGCTTCGGCCAGCTCGGCGATGCGGTCGGCCTGGGCCGTGTCAATCCCGAGCGCATCCAGCTTGTGCGGAATGTCGAGCTCGGTACGCAGGCTCAGCACCCAGTCCATGAAGGAATCGAAGGCAGGATCGAGCCCAAGATAGCCCGCAAGACGACCGATCCGCGCCTCCACCGCCGGGCGATTGAACGCGAGCACAAAGGGCATGAAGACCGCGTTGGTGAGCCCGTGATGGGTGTCGTAGAGGGCGCCGACGGGATGCGACAGCGCATGGATCGCGCCGAGCCCCTTCTGGAAGGCGACTGAGCCCATGGCTGCCGCCGCCATCATCCCGGCGCGCGCCGCGATGTCGTCGCCCTGAACGACAGCGCGCGGCAGGCAGTCCTTGACGAGCCGGATGCCCTCGACCGCGATGCCATCGGCCATCGGGTGATAGCCCGGCGCGCAATAGGCCTCCAGGCAGTGGGACAGCGCATCCATGCCGGTGGCGGCGGTCAGGCCGGGCGGCAGGCCAATCGTCAGCTCGGGGTCGCAGATCACCACCTTGGGCAGCATGTCCGGGTGAAATATGATCTTCTTGACATGGGTTTCCTCATTGGTGACGACCCCGGCGCGACCGACCTCGGAGCCCGTGCCGGCCGTCGTCGGCACCGCCACGATCGGCGCGATCCCCTCCGTATTGGCCCGGCGCCACCAGTCGCCCTTGTCCTCGAAATCCCAGATCGGCCGGGTCTGCGCGGTCATGAACGCGATCAGCTTGCCGCAATCGAGCGCCGAGCCGCCGCCGACCGCAATCACCCCGTCATGGCCGCCAACGCGGAACGCCTCGACGCCGGCCGACACATTGGCCTCGACGGGATTGGACCGCACCTCTGAGAACAGGCCGACCTCGAGCCCGTCGCTCCGGCAGGCCTCGGTCATGGCGGCGATCATTGGAAGTCCGGCAAGGCCGGGATCGGTGACCAGCAGGGGGCGGGCCATGGGCGCCCGGCGGCAGGCGCGCGCCAGCTCCGCGATGCGGCCGGGGCCGAAGCGGATCGGCGTGGGGAAAGTCCAGTTGGCGGTCAGGGTCATCA
>SKQW01000058.1 GCA_007118805.1 Rhodobiaceae bacterium
GCGGCGCTCGCTGCCTGTGTCTGCGGCGGCAATGGCGCCCAATGGGCAGGGCCAGGCACCGGCCTCGGCGCCGACGGAATCTCCCACACGGCACGTCTCATCGACGCGGCCCTGGCCCGGCATCGCGCGGCGGCGGTCACCCCGCTTGCCGCCCTGTCGCGCCTCGGCGGGCGGGAGCAGGCGGCCATTGCCGGGGCCGTCCTCGCCGCGCGCCGCCGGCGCATCCCGGTGGTGCTCGACGGCTTCGTGGCGACGGCGGCGGCTGCCATCCTTACCCTGAACCGACAGGACGCACTGAGCCATTGCGTGGCCGGCCATGTCTCGCGCGAGCCGGGACACCGAGCATTGCTCGACGCGCTAGGGCTCGAGCCCATCCTCGATCTCGGCATGAGGCTCGGCGAAGGCACCGGCGCGGCGCTCGCCGTCAGCGTGCTGCGCGCTGCGGCGGCCGCCCATACCGGCATGGCGACCTTCGCCGATGCCGGGGTGAGCGGGCGCGCGGACTGACCATTCAGGATACGGTCCAGAGCAGGGCGAACCAGACTAGCGCGGCGGCGAGCAGCAGGTTGAGCGCGCGGCCGTAGATCGTCAGCGCCGCCCGGATGTCGGCGGCCGTCAGCGCCGTGCGCCCCTCGCCCATCCAGGCAAGCTCGGTGACCGCACCGCCATAGCTGCGTGGGCCGCCGAGCCGGATTCCGACCGCCCCCGCCATGGCGGCCTCTGGCCAGCCGGCATTGGGCGACTGGTGCCGCCCGGCATCGCGTCGCATGGCGCGCCACGCGGCCCGACCGCCAGCGCGATCGCCGAGCCCGGCGGCAAGCGCGAAGACAAGCCCGGTCAGCCGCGATGCCGGCAGGTTGACGGCATCGTCGAGCCGGGCGGAAGCCCAGCCGAAATCGGCATAGCGTGGGGATCTGTGTCCGATCATGCTGTCGGCGGTGTTGATCGCCTTGTAGAGCGCGATGCCCGGCAGCCCGGCAATGACGAGCCAGAAAAGCGGCGCGGTGACGCCGTCAGAGGCGTTCTCGGCGAGACTCTCGATGGCCGCCCGGGAGATGTCCGAGGCATCGAGCTGCTGCGGGTCGCGCCCGACGATATGCGACACCGCGACGCGCGCGTCGTCGATCCCGGTGTCCAGCCCGTCGGCGACGGCGGCGACATGCTGGCGAAGGGATTTCTGCGACAGCAGGGTCGAGGCGAGCAATGCCTCGATGACGAGGCCGCCGGGCAGCATCCGCAAGAAGAGGGTGATCGGCAACGTGACAATGAGGGTCGCCGCCAGAAGAGCCCCGAGCGCCGCCGCGCCGCCGCGCCGGCGGATGCCAGCCGATCCGTCAGCCGGATTGAGAGTACGCTCGAGCCGGTCGACGAGCCAGCCCATCCAGACGACCGGATGCCGGATCGCGGCATGGAGCCGGTCCGGATAGCCGGCAAGGCGCTCGAGGATGAGCGCCAGCACAGCGACCAGGGCAGAGCCGGCAGACAGCAGGACGGCGCTCATTCCGCGCGCTCAGCCGATGATCCGTAGCGGCACATGCCCCGAGCGGCTTTCCCAGCCCTCACGCTCGAGCTCCGGGCGGTCCAGCTCGTCCAGTGGCCAGCCGAGGCATAGATAGGCGACGAATTGCCAGTGATCGGGGGCCTCGGCGACCGAATGCACCTCTTCCGGCTCAAGGATCGACACCCAGCCGAGCCCGAGCCCGTGCGCGCGGGCGGCAAGCCACAGGGTGTGGATCGCCATGACGACCGAATAGGCAAGGGTCTCCGGCATGGTGCGCCGGCCGAGCCCGCCCCCCTTGTCCGGCGCGGTGTCGGAAAACACCGCCAGATGCACCGGTGCCTCCTTCATCCCTTCGAGCTTGAGGCGGGCATAGAGGGCGCGCCGTGCCCCCGAATAGTCATTGAGCGCCTCGCTATTGCAGCGCTCGAAGGATGTCCGGATGCGCGCGCGCGCCACATCGCCCTCGATGGCGACGAAGCGCCAGGGCTCGCTGAGGCCCACCGAGGGCGCATAGCGCACGAGATCGATCAGCGCCTGGAGCCGGGCGGGATCGACGGGATCCGTCCGGAAACGCCGCACGTCGCGGCGTGCGCGCAGCAGTGCCTCGAAGCCGTCCTGGAAGGTCGAATCGAAGGTCATCGCATCGCGCCGCCTTCAGCCCACCCTCGCCGATGGCGCATCGCCGCGCGCGATCGCAAGCAAGAGATCGATGTCGACATGGCTCTCCAGATGGGCGGCAAGCCCGTCGAGCGTTGCTTCGACCTCCGCGTCATAGCCAATTTCGGGCCCCGGCACCGCGCCAAGCCGGGCGAGCCAGCGCCGCCGGAAATCATCGCTTGCGAAGATGCCGTGAAGATAGGTGCCCGCGATCCGTCCATCGGCCGACACCGCCCCCTCGCCGCGGCCTTCGATCAGCGCGAAGGGCCGGGCTGTGCCGGCGCCCTCGGTGCGACCGAGATGCATTTCGTAGCCGGCGATTGAGGTTCCGGTTGCCGAATGCGTTCCGCTGACCTCGGTGAGCGTCTTGTCCGCGGTGAGCGTGGTCTCGACATCGAGCAGACCGAGCCCGTCGACGCTGCCGGCCGGCCCCTCGACCCCGTCGCGGTCGTGGATCGCCCGGCCCAGCATCTGATAGCCGCCGCACAGCCCGAGCACCTGGCCACCGCGCCGGACATGGGCGGCGAGATCCACATCCCAGCCCTGGGCGCGGAGATAGACGAGATCGGCCATGGTCGATTTCGAGCCCGGCAGCAGGACGACATCGGCGTCGCCGGGAAGCGGCACGCCCGGCTGGACGATGGTGAGCCGGACGGCCGATTCGAGACGCAGCGGATCGAGATCGTCGAAATTGGCGATACGGGACAAACGTGGGACAGC
>SKQW01000246.1 GCA_007118805.1 Rhodobiaceae bacterium
CCTCCGATCCCCGCTTTAGCGACCGCTTGCAGCGTATCCAGCATCAGGACGATCTGATCGAGATCATGACGCCGATCTTCAAGCAGAAGGACCGTGACACTTGGTGCGCGCAGTTGCTCGAGGCGGGCGTGCCGCATGCGCCGGCCTATGATTCTGACGAAGCGCTGCAGGACCCTCAGGCCGTTCATCTGGGCGTCGAGATTGCCGCCGAGCACCCGATCATGGGCACGTTCCGCACGGTGCGCGCACCCTACAGCTTCGACGGCGAAGCCGATCGCGACGTGTTGCCGCCGCCGGTGCTGGACGAACACGGCGCGGAGATCCGCGCCGAACTCAAGCGGAGGGCGGCGGGCTGACATCCATTTTCGTTTCATGCCTGTTGAAAATCGAGCAACACTTCTAGTAGCTCTGCACAGTGATTATGACTCTTTGCGGTCGAGCTTTGGATAGGCGCGGGCCAGCTTGGCTCGCGCCTTTTCGGTTGAGAACATCCAATTGATGCGCGTGGCGCTGGCGTTGCGCTGATATTGCCACGCGGCGATCTCGGTTTCCATGTCTTCTCGGTTGTCGATGCGCCGGTCGAGACATTGGGTGCGCAGCACGCCGATCTCGATCTCGACCATGTTCAGCCAGCTGGCGTGCTTGGGCGTGTAGTGGAACTCCAGGCGGCGGATCACGCGCCGGGCTTCGGCCGGCGGGAAGCTCTGGTACAGGGCGGCGGAGGTGTGGGTGGAGAGATTGTCGAGCACCACGCGGATGCAGTCCGCCTCGGGGAAATGCATGTCGACAAGCTCGCGCATGCATTCGGCGAAGTCGCTTGCGGTGCGCTGGTCTGTGACCTTGACGTGGCGCCAAGGGCGATGAGCATCGAGGAAGACGAACAGATTGAGCGTGCCGTTGCGCCGGTATTCGTAGTCGTAGCGCTCAGGCTGGCCGGGCTCTGCCGGGATGGGGGCGCGCACTTCGCCGATCAGCTGATTCGGGCTTTCGTCGAAGCAGACCACGGGCCGCCTCGGATCGGGCGTCTCGCCGTAGAGATCGAGCACGTCTTCCATGCGCGCCACATACTCGGCATCGACCTTGGGGATGCACCACATGTCCCGGCGCCAGGGCTTGAGGCGGTTCTCCGCCAGCCGCCGGCGCACGGTCTCGCGCGACAGCTCCTCATGTTCGGTCAGCCGGACCATCTCGTCGGCCAGCAGCTCCAGCGTCCAGCGCTTGCGGCCCACGGGCGGACTGGAGCAGGCGGTGGCGACCAGAAGCGCCTCTTGCTTGCCCGTCAGCTTGCGCTTGGCACCGGTGCGCGGCGCCTCGCTCAGCGCCACAGCCACGCCGCTCTCCACAAAACGACGCTTGGTCCGATACACGGTCGAGCCACCGGCGCCAACGCTGCGCTCGATCTCGGCGTCAGTCGCTCCGGCATCCGCGGCCAGAAGGATCTGCGCCCGCTTCAGCTTGCGCGAGCCATGCTTGCCACCGCTCAACAACGACATCAGTTCGCACCGTTCGTCTTGGGTCAGGTCCACTCGATAGCGTATGTTCATCTCAGGCCTCCTGCGAATCAGGGGCCTGCAGATGAATCCGATCTCAAAAGCGTGTCGACAAGCCGTGGCGACCAGCTTCACCGACAAGCAGGGCCAGTTTCTGGCCTTCATCTACGCCTACGAACGTCTGCACCGCCGACCGCCCGCCGAGGCCGACATGCAGCGCCACTTCGGCGTCACGCCGCCTACCGTGCATCAGATGGTGCTCAACCTTGAGCAACTCGGCTTCATCAGGCGAACGCCAGGAAAGCCGCGGAGCATCGAGCTCCTCGTGCCGCCAGAACAGCTACCGATCTTGCGATGACAACAACACCGCAACCCGTCAAAATCACTGTGCAGAGCTACTAGCCAGATCGAGCGCAGTATGAGCAAGGACACCCGTGAACGCCTGCTCGCCGCGGGCCTGCAGATGCTGCTGGAACGCGGCTACAATGGCCTTGGCATCCAGGATCTGTTGGCGGAGACGGGAACGCCGAAGGGGTCATTCTATCATCATTTCGCGAGCAAGGAGGCGTTCGCCCTGGCGGTCGTCGACCGCTACATGGAGGAGGTCCATCGCGGGCTCGATCAGACGTTGTCCGACCCCGCCCGTGCGCCGCTCGACCGGGTGCGTGACTTTCTTGAATTGTCGGCCGAGAAGTACCGCAGCGAGGGCAATCTCGGCTGCTTGTTGGGCGGGTTGGGCCAGGAGTTGTCAGGCATCAACGACCGCTTCCGGCTGAAGGTCGAGCAATGCCTGAGCGCCATCGCCGAGCGCTTCGTCACCTGCTTCGATGAGGCACGCGCGCAGGGCGATCTGCCTGCCGAGGCAGACAGCCGGGCGCTGGCCAACCGGCTGCTCGACTGCTGGGAGGGTGCGGCGCTGCGCAGTCGCCTGTGGCGCGACCCGGCGCCGCTGAAGGCCATGCTTGATTTCTATTTCGCTCAGGTTGCAGGCACCGAGCGCGTCCTAACATAAGCTGGCGCCATTGCAGGGCCGGGAATTGTGGTCGGTCCACTTCGTGCGGCGCTTCCGCGCTACCATCCCGCTCGCAGGACACTGGCGAGCATCCGCGGCCGGAACAAGGCGCTGGGCGGCTCGAGGAAGCCGACGACACGATAGAACCGATCGGTGACCTCGGCGCTGGCGTGAGTCGCCCGATGGACGCGCTCCATATACCATTGTAGTGGCCACAAGGCGGTTGGCCTCTGGTCAGACAGTTCGGCATAGCGATAGTCCTCGATCGCCACGCCCTGCCATGCCACGTCGATGATCCCCGCGATGGCGCGATACCAGTCCCGGGTAAGCCGCAGATCGAGGTTTCCACGGTTTCTGGCATCGGACAGAACGCGCG
>SKQW01000170.1 GCA_007118805.1 Rhodobiaceae bacterium
CTTCATCACCCGGCCGCCGGACTTGATCGCCTCGCCGCGCCCGTTGACGAGGCGCACGCCGATCAGCGCATCGCGCGCCGCGCCGGCCTGCACGCGGCGCGGGCCGGACAGGTTGCAGGCCGCGACCGCGCCGATCGTCGGGGCGCCGTCGGCCCCGTAGAGCCCGCCCAGCGTAACCGGCTCGAAGGCGAGGCGCTGGCCCTGCTCGGCCAGGGCTGCCTCGATCTCGGCCAGCGGTGTGCCGGCCATCGCCGCGACCACCAGCTCGGCCGGCTCGTAAAGCGTGATGCCCGTCAGCTGCCCGGTCGACAGGGTGGCCGCGGTCTGCATGGGCCGGCCGAGGCCGCGCTTGGTGCCGCCGCCGACCACTTCGAGCGGCCCGCCATCGGCCCGCGCCGCCGAGACCGCCTCGCAGAGCTCAGCCTCGCTGTGCGGCTGGATCGTGTCCCCCTGCCCGCTCACGCCGCCTCGCGCAGCTTCAGGGGGAACACCTTGGCCGGGTTGAGCAGCCAGTGGGGATCGAAGATCGACTTGATGGCCATCTGCTGGGCCAGGTCGGTCTCGTTGAACTGGGTGAGCATCAGGTCGCGCTTCTCGATGCCGACCCCGTGCTCGCCGGTCAGGCAGCCACCGACCTCCACGCACAGCCTGAGAATGTCGGCGCCGGCGGCCTCGGCCTTCTCGAGCTGATCGGGATCGTTCATGTCGTAGAGCACCAGCGGATGCAGATTGCCGTCGCCGGCATGGAAGATGTTGGCGACCCCGAGGCCGTGGCCCTGGCAGATCTCGGAGATCCGGGTCAACACCTCGGGCAGCCGGCCGGTGGGGATGGTGCCGTCCATGCACATATAGTCGGAGATGCGGCCCATGGCGCCGAAGGCCGACTTGCGGCCCTTCCAGATGGCGGCGGCCTCGGCCGCGCTGCGCGCCTCGCGGACATGGGTGACGCCGGCGCCCTGAGCGATCTCGACGATACGGGCGATCTGCTCGTCGATCTCCTCCTGCGAGCCCTCGACCTCGACGATCAGCATGGCCTCGACGTCACGCGGATAACCGGCGCGCGCGAAGTCCTCGCAGATGCGGATGGCGGGCCTGTCCATGAACTCGATGGCCACCGGCACGATGCCCCGGCCGATGATGTCGGCAACGCACTTCCCGGCATCGGCGCTCGAATCGAAGCCGAACAGGACCGGCCGCGCGCCCTCGGCCTTGGGCAGGATGCGCAAGGTCGCCTCGGTGACAATGCCGAGCTGGCCCTCCGAGCCGGTGATCAGCCCGAGGAGATCGTAGCCCGGGCTGTCGAGATGGGTGCCGCCGAGCTCGACGACCGTGCCGTCCATCAGCACCATGGTGACGCCCAGCAGATTGTTGCTGGTCACCCCGTATTTCAGGCAATGGGCGCCGCCGGAATTCATCGCGACATTGCCGGCCACGGTGCAGGCGAGCTGGCTCGACGGGTCGGGCGCGTAGAAGAAGCCGGCATGGTCAACCGCGCCCGAGACGGCGAGGTTGGTGATGCCGGACTGCACGCGAATCGCCCGGTTGTGAAAGTCGGCCTCGAGGACCGCGCTCATGCGCGAGACGCCGACCACCACGGCGTCCTCCTGGGGCAGCGCGCCGCCGGCCAGGGAGGTGCCGGCGCCGCGGGCGACGACCCGGATGCCCTCGCCGTTCAGATAGGCCAGGACGGCGCTGACCTCCTCGGTGGTGCCGGGCAGGACGACGGCAAGCGGCAGGCGGCGATAGGCGGTCAGCGCGTCGGTCTCATAGGCGCGCAACTCGTCCTCGGCGGAAATCACCCAGCGCGGGCCGACGATCTGCGCCAGGCCGGCAAGGATCGACTCGCGGCGCTCGAGTGCACGGCGGTCCACGGCGGGAAATTCCAGCCCCGACATCGGCATCCTCCTGGCAATCAGCGGGCAGGCGGCACCCCCCTGCCCAACAAGTTATTGTTGCGTTATGTGACATGATAGAGATTATTCTCAAGAGAAGAGAACAAAAAGCAGCGCTTCCCAGCCGCACCATCAGGGGGAATCGGCCATGAATGAACTGACCGATATGGAGATTTTCGCCCGCGTGGTGAGCGCCGGCGGCATGTCGGCGGCCGGGCGCGAGATGGGCCTGTCGCCGGCCGTCATCTCCAAGCGCATCCGGCGCCTGGAATCGCGCCTCGGCGCCCGGCTGCTCCAGCGCACCACGCGGCAGATCACGCTGACCGAGGAGGGCCACGGTTATTACGAGCGGGTGGTCGGGATCCTGGCCTCGATCGAGGACGCCGAGGCGTTCGTGGCGCGCTCCAACGAGGTGCCGAGCGGCACGCTTCGCGTCGCCGCGCCAACCTCGTTCGCCCGCATGCATATCGCGCCGCATCTGGCAGACTTCCTTGAACGCTACCCCGCGGTGCGGGTCAGCCTGATGCTGTCCGACGAGTTCGTCGACATTGTCGGCGAGGGCTATGACGTGGCCATCCGCATCGCCGCGCTGGAGAGTTCGAGCCTGATCGCGCGCCGCCTCGCCCCCAGCCATCGCATCATCTGCGCGGCGCCGAGCTATCTGGAGCGGCACGGCGAGCCGCAGACGCTTGCCGACCTCGCCGAGCATCAGTGCCTGTTCGCCACCCATCAAGATGTCTGGCAACTCGAGGGGCCGGAAGGCTACGTCGCCCAGCGGGTCACCGGCACCCTGCAAACCAATTCGAGCGAGGTGGTGCGCGAGGCGGCGATCGCCGGGCTCGGCGTGGCGCTGCGCTCGACCTGGGATATCGGCGAGGAGCTCAAGCAGGGCAGGCTGCGCATCATCCTGCCGCAATATCGCGAGTGCCGCCTGGTCGCGCTCTATGCGGTCTATCCCAGCCGCAGCTTCCTGCCGGCCAAGGTCCGTGCCTTCATCGATTTCCTGGCCGAGCTCTACGGGCCGGAGCCCTATTGGGACCGGGGGCTCGACCTCGACGCCGCGCTCAGCCGGGAGGCCGCCGCCTGACCCGGCGCCACACGGCGCGTGCAACGGTGTCCCTGCGCCAGCGGCGGCACGCGCAGCACTTTTTCTCATTCGGCGCAATCGGCGCAACGCCGTGGCCTCGCCGCCCACGTGCCCGTCGCTTATCTATGAAGATTGCAAGGGCGAGCGCCAATCGTGGCGCCCCTATTCGCGGAGGCTGTCATGGCACTGAAGATCGGCGATGCGATTCCGGATTTCGAGGCCGAGACCACCGAAGGCCCGATCCGGTTTCACGACTGGATCGGCGAGTCGTGGGCGATCCTGTTCTCCCATCCCAAGGACTTCACCCCCGTGTGCACCACCGAGCTCGGCGCGATGGCCGGCCTGATGCCGGATTTTAAATCGCGCAACGTCAAGGTAGTCGGGCTCAGCGTCGACCCGATCGAGGATCATCGCCGCTGGCTGGAGGACATCCGCGAAGTGACCGGCAACACGGTGACCTATCCGATGATCGGTGATCCCGACCTCAAGGTGGCCAAGCTGCTCGACATGCTGCCGCCGGACGCCGGCGACAGCGCCGCCGGCCGCACGCCGGCCGACAATCAGACGGTGCGCAACGTGGTGGTGATCGGGCCGGACAAGAAGGTCAAGGCGATGCTGTCCTATCCGATGACTACGGGGCGCAATTTCGACGAGATATTGCGGCTGGTCGACTCGCTCCAGCTCACCGCCAAGCACCAGCTGGCGACGCCGGCCAACTGGAAGACGGGCGAGGACGTGATCATCGCCGGCTCGGTGTCGAATGAGGAGGCGCAGAAGCGCTATCCGCAGGGCTGGAAGGCACCCAAGCCCTATATCCGGATCGTGCCGAGCCCGTAGCGCGGCGGCGTTGGGGCTGGGGCGGCGGCGCCGCAAGGCGTGGCTGCCCCTAACACGTCCATACATGACGCGAAGATCGCTGCCATCCGGCAGCTCCGGCCCGTCACTTGCCGTGCGACCGGAGCCACTCGAGATAGGCCTTGCCCCGCGGCGATGGCCGGTAGCCGAGCTTCAGGCTCTCGGTCAGGCCGAGCGATTTGAGCTTTCGCACATCGCGCTTGAACGCCGCCAATGGACGCTGGGCGCCGTCGGCCAGGAGGCGGGCGGGGCTGCCGGGCGCGGCCTCGATGGCTTCCAGCGTCGACCGGGTCCACGGCCCGTTCCGGCTCGCCCGGTCGAAGCGCCCGAGGCGCGCGGCGATCTGATGGGCCTCCTGCGGCTCGATCTCGGCTTGCTCTGCCAGCTGCACTCTGGGGTCGGGCCCATCGAGTCGGAACGAGATCCTGTACAGGGTGCCTTCGCGACGAGCCAATCCTGCGAGCAGCGCCTCGCGGTTGGCAAATCCCGCCCGAACGGCGTCGGCATCGCCGATATCGGCTTCGTCGATTGCGACGACAGCGTCGATTGCCAGGATGCCGATCGGCGTGGTCAACCGGCCACCGGCCTTCACTGTGGGCCGCCGCCAGCGACGAAATGCCAGGTCGACCTCGCCGCTCAAGATCGCTTGGAGCTCGGCCTTCCGGAACAGCATTTCACCGCCCTTTCCAGGCCGGTCAGCCGCCCGTTCAGGCGCTGGCCTGGGCCGGGGCCTCCTGCTCTGCGTCGTCGGCTTCCGGCTCCGCGGGCGCCTTGGGCAGTCGGATCGTCACGATGGTTCCCTTGCCCTCCTGGCTGCGCACGCGCAGCGCGCCGCCATGCAGCTCGGTCAGCGACCGCGAGATCGCCAGGCCGAGGCCAGAGCCCTTGTAGCTCTTGGTGAACTGGTTCTCGACCTGCTCGAAGGGCCGGCCGATCTTGCGCAGCGCGTTCTTGGGAATGCCGATGCCGGTATCCTCGATCGAGATGTTGATCCCGTTCGCCACGGCGCGGGCCCGCACCTTGATGCGGCCGTCGGCCTCGGTGAACTTGACCGCGTTCGACAGCAGGTTGAGCAAGACCTGCTTGAGAGCGCGCCGGTCGCCGCGCAGGGTGAGGCCGCGCCCGACATCGATTTCCGTGGCGACGTTCTTTTCCTCGGCGCGCAAGCCCATGATGCGGACGCATTCGCCGACCACCTCGCCGAGGTCGAGCTCGGCCACTTCGAGCTGATAGCGGCCCGCCTCGATCTTCGACATGTCGAGAATGTCGTTGATGACGTCGAGCAGGAAGGTGCCGCTCATGCCGATATCGCGGGCATATTCGCGATATTTCTCGTTGCCCAGCGGCCCGAAGGTCTGGGTTTCCATGATCTCGGAAAAGCCGATGATGGCGTTGAGCGGCGTCCTCAGCTCGTGGCTCATATTGGCCAGGAACTCGGACTTGACCCGGTTGGCGAACTCGGCCCGAGTCTTCTCCTCGGCATAGCGCTCGGCGAGCTCGACGAGCTGCTGGGCCTGGACCTCCAGCGTCTGGCGCGACCGCCTGAGATCGGCCACCGTGGCGAGCAGCGCGCGCTCGCTCTCCATCATGCGCTCTTCCTGCTGCTTCAGCGCGGTGATGTCGGTGCCGACGCTGACATAGCCGCCATCCTTGGTGCGCCGTTCGCTGATCTGGAGCCAACGGCCGTCCTCAAGCTGGGCCTCGTAGCTCCGTCCCTCCGCGCCCAGCAGGATCTGATGGTCGTCGGTGGTGCGCACGATGGGCTGCCTGCTTCGATCCATCACCGACTCATAGGGAGTGCCGGCCTTGATGACGGCATCGGGCAACTGATGCAGCTCCTGGTATTTCCGGTTGCACAGGACCATCCGGTTGTCGGCGTCCCACAGCACGAACGCCTCGGAGGTCGCCTCGATGGCGTCCCGCAGGCGCATATCGGCGGTGGCGCTTTGCTCGGCCAGGCGCATCTGTTCGGTGATGTCGATGGCAATCCCGACGACATGCTTGGACCCGTCGGTGGAATCGGTGACGATCTCCGCCCGCGCCCTGAGCCAGATCCAGTGCCCGTCGGCATGGCGCATGCGGAAGGTACGGTCGATCAGCGCCTCGTCGCGTCCGGCAAGCGATTCCGCGAATTCGTGGAAGTCGACGTCCTCCGGGTGCATCAGGCGCGTCACCTCGCCGATCGACAGCACGCGGTCGCGGTTGGGCAGGCCGAGCACCTCGAACATCGAGCCGGACCAGAACATCCGCCCGCGCGCCAGATCCCAGTCCCACAGCCCGCAGCGGCCGCGATGAAGGGCGGTGTCCATGCGCCGGCGCGCAGAGTCATAGACGTGCTCGGCATCGTGAAGCCGCACGGTCTGCCACCGGAACGCAAGGCCGATCAGCAGCAGCATCAGATTGGTGACGATGAAGGTGGTGTTGGCCAGCGCCGTGCGGTCGCGCCAGCGTTCGCTGACATGGGCGACCGGCGTGATGGCAGCGACGCTGGTGAACGGGGCGGGCAGGTGATGAACGGTGGTCAGCGCGTCGGTGTCGTCGGCAAGCGTTATCCGAAACACGCCGGCACGGGCGCCGAAGGTGGTGAGCGGCTGCGCCGGTCCAAGGACGGACAGCAGAGCGCGCTCCTGGAAGGCATCTGCCGACGGCAGCCCGGCAATGACCCGGTCATTGGCGCCGGTGACCAGGATTGTGTTGTGATCGCTCAGATGCGCGAACGCCGTGTCGAGGATCGCCTGGGCATCGGTTTCACCCGCATCCGCCGCCTGCGCGAGCCGGGCCGCCACCAGGCCGATCGACAGCTCCAGCTCGCGGCGCAGCTCGTTCTCGGCATCCTGCCAGGCGCGCATGTTCAGCACTATCCCGGCCACGATGACCATCAGGAACAAGACCACCAGCAGGGGCAGGATGAGCCGGCGCAGCAATGGTTCGGCCCGCTCTATGCTGGCATAGGTCGGTCGCCCGATAAGCTGTGCGATACCCTTTACTGTGGATACACGTTCCCCGATGCGCAAAATGCGCCAAGCGGACCCGGTCCGCACCATGTTGGCCCCCTTCGGAATGCTTCGGCCGGAGAGCCGAAGCGCCGCATTCCTCCGAATCGTTACTATTCGAATCAAAGGCCCACTGATTTGTCTAGCAGTAATTTATTAACGAATCCCTGAATTGGCCGGGTGAGCGCGGCCTTGCCCGTCAACGCACGATGCTGATTGCCGTTCTCGCGCCGGTGCCATTGCGCCGCTTGGGGCGCTCGGCTAAGAGCCCTCACTGATTGGGGTCGGGGCGGCCCGCGTTTCGCCGTTCCCGGCGGTACCGAATGGGGGAAGCGGAAAGGACATGGCAGAGGGAGCGCTCGTCTTCTACAGCGAGGTCGATATCGGCCCGACCTGGCGCGATGCGCTGCACCACTGGATGCCGGACCTCGATGTCCGCATCTGGCCGGATGTCGGCGATCCGCAAGAGGTGCGCTACGTCATGGTGTGGAAGCCGCCGGAGGGCTTTTTCCAGGCCTTTCCCAATCTCTCGCTGATCGTCAATCTCGGCGCCGGGGTCGACGCGATCCTGGCCCGCGGCGATCTGCCGGATGTCCCCATCACCCGGGTGTCCGACCCGCACATGTCGCGCATGATGGCGAGCTATGTGGTGTTCGCGGTGCTGCGCTACTACCGCGACATTCCCGAATTCGAGCGCGCCCAGCGCCGTAGCGAATGGCACTATATCCACCCCCGGGAGCCAGACGAGTTCACCGTCGGGGTCATGGGCCTCGGCGAGCTGGGCCGCCGGGCGGCCGAAGAGCTTTCCCGCTGGGGGTTCCGCATGCGGGGCTGGGCGCGCAGCCGGCACGAGATCGACGGGGTCGAGACATTCGCCGGCCCTGACGAGCTCCTGGACTTCCTCAGCGCGCTCGACATCGCGGTCGTCCTGCTGCCGTCGACGCCTGACACTCGCGGCATGATCGACCGGACGGTGCTGGCCGGCCTGCCGCGCGGCGCGAAGCTGATCAACGCCGCCCGCGGCGATCTGATCGACGAGGCGGCGCTGGTTGCCGCGCTCGACTCCGGTCATATCGCCGAGGCCACGCTCGACGCGTTCCAGACCGAGCCCCTGCCGGCCGACCATCCGTTCTGGGGCATGGAGCAGGTCCTGATTACCCCGCATCTGGCGAGCATTGCCCTGCCGCGCAGCTCGGCCAAGCAGATCGCCGAGAATATCCGCCGGGTGGACAGAGGGGAGGCGCTCATGCACCAGGTCGATCCGAAGCGGGGCTATTAGCGAGCCGGGGCCTACAGCAGGCTGATCCCGAGATAGGCAAGCCCCAGCGCGGCCGCGCCGATCATCGCGAAGGTGACCAGCACCAGCGCGCCGTCGCGCGCCGTCATCGCCAGGCCGAACAGCAGGACGGGCAAGGCCGGAATACCGCCGGTGAACGGCACCAGCTCGAGCGGCGGCATGAAAAGGGCCAGGAGACAGCACAGCGTGCCGATGACATAGACGGTTGGCTCGCGCGTCAGGAATACCAGCCGCGGCCGGATGAGCCGGTCGATGAAGCGGGCAACCGGCATCGCCAGTTCGATTGTCCGGTTGAGTCGCGCCCGGCCGATCGACTGGCTCAGCAGCGGTCGCGGCAGCCAGATCTGGCGCATGCCCATCAGCATCTGGACCGAGGTCAGGAAGATGATGATCGACAGGGTGGTGGGCAGCAGCGGGACCGTGGCGATCGGAGTCAGGCTCGGCAGGGCGGCGATGGCGAGCACGGGGCCGAAGGCCCGGCGCCCCAGATGGCCGCGAATGTCGTCCAGCGTCACCACCTCCTCATGCGCCCCGGCGGTGCGCAGCCTCGCCAGCAGCCCTTCGAGATTCGTCACCTCCGGGAAGTTGCCGGCGGCGCGGTTTGACATATCGGCGTCCGGTCGCATCGCAATAGGCGAAAGCCGGGGGCTAGGCTGCCGGTTCCCTGCAATATGCGCCCCGCGGCGGCCGGGCGCCAGGCCAGCGGCGTCACGGACTTAGAACCAGCGCTCGATCACCTCGATGGTATCGCCGGGATCGACGGGATAATCGGCGGGAACGCGCGCCGTCACGATCTCGCCGTCGATGCGCCGGGTGATCCGGACATGGGACTTCACCGCACGCGGCGAAAACCCGCCGGCGATCGCCACGGCCCGCTCGGCGGTCAGATCGGCGACATAGGGATACTGGCCCGGCGCCCCCACCTCGCCGAGAATGAAGAACGGCCGATAGGTCTGAACCTCGACGGAGACCGATGGCTCGCGCAGATAGTCGCCCGCGAGCCCGGCCGTGATCGCCTGTTCAAGCTCCCGCACGGTGCGGTCGCGCGCCCGCACGGAGCCGATGAGCGGCATCGAGATGCGGCCGCCGTCATCCACCGTATAGGTGTTGGTCAGCGTGGCCTCGTCATAGACCACGATCCGCAGTTCATCGCCGGTGTCCAGGCGATATGCGACCTCCGGCGGCGCGGCGTAATGGCGCTCCATGGGCGGCTGTGTCGCACAACCGGCCAGCGACAATGCAACGATGAGGATGACGAGACTATGACGCATCCTTTGACCCGAATGCTGAACTTATGGTGATCAAACGGTAAGCGCGCTTGGTTAACAAAAGTTGAGCGGCTGCGGGGGAGTCGTTAACGCTATGGTTACCTTGATGGAGCGAGGCTGGCACCTCACTTGAAGAGGCTGCGAATCTCATGGCGTCGCGCCCTGATACCGAGCAACTCAGTAAGACCGGCAAGAGACCCGCCGCGCCGGACCGCAAGCGCGGCGTGGTCGGCGTCCTGTGGCAGCGCCGCCGATGGATCTTGGTCCCGATGGCCGCCGCTGCGGCGGGCGTTGGCCTGTGGGCTGGCCTGGCCACCCCGCTTTACAAATCGACCGCCGAGGTGGCCATCGAGCGCACGGGCGGCGACGGCGGGGCCGACAGCGCGGGCCAGATACAGCTCGTCGAATCGCGCGACCTCGCCCGCCAGGTGATCCGGCGCCTCGATCTGCAGAACACGCCCGAATTCGCCCCGGAGAACGGCGCGCTCCGTCCCGCCCGGCTGCTGGCCTTGTTGGGCGCGGCGCGCGACCGGGGTCGGCTCCCGGCCGAGGACCAGGTGATCGAGCGCTTCCACGACCGGCTCACGGCCCAGGGCGGAAGCCGGGCAAACACCATCTCTGTGACCTTTGTCTCGGCCGAGCCCGAACGCGCGGCGCGCGCGGCCAACGCCGTCGCCGAGGCCTATGTCGGCATGCAGCACAGCGCGCGCCCGGCCTTACGGCAGGCCGACGGCGTTCTTGAGGCCGAGATCGCGACGCAACGCGAACGGGTGCGACAGGCCGAGCAGCGCCTTAAGGAGAAGCGGGACGAGGCCGGCCAGGCGCCGGGCGGGGTCACCCTGGCCCAGGGCGATGCCGACGCCCAGGCCGAGCTCGACGCCCTGCGCGCCGAGCTTGCCGAGGTGCGGGCCGAGCGTACCGCCAGCGAGACCCGTGCCCGCCTGGTGGAGGGCCTGATCGAGGAAGGCGCCGCGCTCGAAGTCAGCGAGATCATCGATTCGCCGGTGATTCAGACCCTGGGAGAGGAAAAGGCGCGCGTGCAAGCCCGCATCGCCGAGCTGTCGTCGACGCTCGGCCCGCGCCATCCGCGCATGGTCGCGCTCAACGCGGAACTTGCCGATCTGCGGCAACAGGCGGCCGAAGAGGCCGAACGCATCATCCGCGCCTCGCAAACCGAGGCCCGGGTCGCGACCGAGCGGGAGGCGGAGTTGCGCGCGGCCATCGAGCGGCTCGAAGCCGAAATCGGCCCGGTCGCACCCGATGCCGAGCTGCCCGGCCTTGAGCGCGAGCTGCGCGCGCAGCGCGAGCTTCTGAGCGACCTGCGCACCCGGGCCGCCGACGGCGGCGCGACCGATGCCGCGCCGCTGACCGCGCGGATCGTGACCCGTGCCGTTCCGGCGCAAGAACCCTTCTATCCGCGCCCCCTGCCCGTTCTGGTGACGGCGCTCCTGGCGGCCGGGCTC
>SKQW01000090.1 GCA_007118805.1 Rhodobiaceae bacterium
CGGCTGTTGACGCGGGACGATCCTTCGCCGGTCGCGATTCACCGGGCGCAAGGCGGCTCGCCCTTCGTTCTGGTGTGCGACCATGGCGGCAATCTGGTGCCCCGCCGGCTCGGCACGCTCGGTCTGGCGCAATCCGAGCTGGACCGGCATATCGGCTGGGACATCGGCATATTCGAGACCTCCCGAAGGCTGTCGGACCGGCTCGATGCGCCGCTGATCGCGCAGCTCTATTCGCGCCTGGTGATCGACTGCAACCGGGCGCCATCGGTCGACAGCGCGATGCCAGCGGTCAGCGACGGCACGGCGGTGCCGGCCAACCAGGCGATCGCTCCGGATGAGGCGCTGATGCGCGAGGCGGAGATCTTCCGGCCCTACCACGATGCCGTGGCGCGGATGCTCGACGATCGGCTGAAGGCGCAGCGCCCGGCCATCCTCATTGCCATGCACAGTTTCACGCCGCACCTTTCGGGACGCGCCCGGCCGTGGCATATCGGCGTCCTGTTCAATCGCGATGCTAGGCTGGGGCGGGAGCTTGCGGCCCTGCTGCGGCAGGAAGAGGGGCTCTGTGTCGGGGTGAACGAGCCATACGTGGTGGATATGCAGAACGACTACACCATTCCGGTCCATGGCGAGGGGCGCGGCATCCCCCACGTGGAGATCGAGATCCGGCAGGACCAGCTTGCCGATGCGGCAGGCTGGGATAGATGGGCCGAGCGCCTGGCGAGGCTGTTGCCGCAGGCCGCCCAGCGGATGGCTGGGGCGGGCATTCCCGGCCACAACGCCGCCGGGCTCGGCACTGCGGGGCGCGCCGGCCAGCAGGGGGTGAAATGACAGATAGTGGACTGACGACGCCGCGCGAGGCGGATCGGGGTTTGAGCCGCGTGCGGCCATTCGACCCGGCCCGCACGGCGCTGCTCCTGATCGATGTCCAGAATCAGGTGTTCAACGCACAAGTGCGCGATAGCGATCCCTATTTCCACGCGCGCGTGGCGCAAACCGTGATCCCCAATCTCCAGTCGCTGATCGCCCGGATGCGCCATGTCGGCGGCGAGGTGATGTACACCGTCATGGAGAATCTGACCCGCGACGGGCGGGACCGGAGCCTCGACTACAAGCTGTCCGGCTTTTTCATCCCGAAGGGCTCCTGGGAGGCAAAGGTCTGTGATGCGGTCGCGCCGGGCGAGGACGATATTGTGCTGCCCAAGACGTCCTCGGGCGTCTTCAACTCGACCAATATCGAGTATCTGCTTCGCAATATTGGGATTGATACCCTGCTGCTCACCGGCTTCCTGACCGACCAGTGTGTCGACCACACGGTGCGGGATGCGGCCGATCGGGGCTTCTACCCGATCTGCCTCGCCGATGCCTGCGCGACCTACAGCCAGGAGCGGCACGATTGGGCCTTGCGCGCCTTCGCCGGCTATTGCCGCATCATGGACACCGCCGAGCTGCTCGACGAGCTGCCCCGGGGCCAGCACTCAAAGCAGGGAGAATAGCGTTGCTGATCCGACCGCTGGCCAGGGCGCTTCGCGCCGCCGACATTCGCTGGGTGCGCGTCTTGTGGTGCGACAATGCCAATGTCATCCGCCACAAGGCGTTCAATCTCGACCTTCTGGACAGCCGGTTCGTGGACGGGGTGGGCATCTCCGAGGCGCAGATGGCCATTCCGGTCATGTATGACGCCGTGGTGCAGGATGCTGGGCTGACGCCGGTCGGCGAGGTGCGCCTGCGGCCCGACTGGAACACCCTCGCCATCCTGCCATTTGCGCCGGGCCACTGTCAGTCCGTGGGCGACATGGTGTCCGCCGGCGAGGACTGGCCGGCCTGCCCCCGGCGCTTCCTGCGCCGGCAGCTCGCCCGGGCCGCCGAACGCGGCCTCGAGATTTGCGCCGCCTTCGAGAACGAGTTCTTCCTGCTGCACGCCGATCCTGAGGCGGTGACGCCGATCGATTACAGCGCATTCGCCACCACGGGCGCGGCCAATCAAAGCGCCGAGATCATCGACGACATGACCGAGGCCCTGCAATCGCAGGACATCCAGGTCGAGCAGATCCATCCCGAAGCCGGCCCCGGCCAGTTCGAGCTGGCCACCCGCTACGCCTTCGGCCTGGAGGCCGCCGACCGCCAGATCGCGGTGCGCGAAACCGTGCGTGGCGTCGCCCAGAGTCACGGGCTGCGGGCCTCGTTCCTGCCCAAGCCCTTCGAGCACGCCGCCGGCAGCGGGTGCCACATTCATATCAGCCTGTGGCGCGATGGACGCAATATCACCGCCGATCCCGAGGCCGAGCATGGCATCTCCGGCGAGGGCAAGGCTTTCATGGCCGGCCTGCTCGACCATCTTCCCGCGCTCATGGCGATCTCGACGCCCTCGACCAACTCCTACAGGCGCATTCAGCCGCATTTCTGGAGCGGGGCATTCCGCGCCTGGGGCTTCGACAACCGCGAGGCGGCGGTGCGCGTGCCGCGGGCGCCCGACGGCGGGCCGCCGAGCAATATCGAGTTCAAGGTGTGCGACGCCTCGGCCAACCCCTATCTCGCGCTGGGCGCGCTCATCGCCGCCGGACTCGACGGGATGGATCGTGGGCTGGAACCCGGCGCGCCGGTCGCCGTCGATCCAGGCACTATGAGCGATGCCGACCGGCAGGCCACCGGAATAGATCCGCTCCCCCGCTCGCTCGGCGAAGCTCTTGAGCACCTGACCGCCGACAAGGTGCTGACCGGCGCCATGGAGCCGATGCTGGCCAGGTCCTTCCTGGCTGTGCGCCGTGCCGAATGGGAGGCGCTGAGGGAAGCGACCTTCGACGAGGAGGTCCGGCTGCTGGCGGATCGCTATTAGGAGTTGGCACACTCCGCTTGAACTGCGCTGCGTTGCAGCATAATTCATTGCGATGCAGAATGACGCCGACAATCCGACTTCGCCGCAGCATGGCCCCAAGCCGATAAATCTCGCCCTTCAGGGCGGCGGATCGCACGGGGCACTGACCTGGGGCGTGCTCGACCGGATCCTGGAAGACGACCGGCTGGCCATAGCCGAGATCAGCGGCACCAGCGCCGGCGCCATGAACGCGGTGGTGCTCGCCGACGGCCATGAGCGCGGCGGACGCGACGCGGCGCGCAAGGCGCTCGCCGCGTTCTGGAAGGCGGTCAGCGATGCGGCCCGGTTCTCGCCGGTGCAGCGCAGCCCGTGGGATCGCCTGTTCGGGCGCTACAGCCTCGACTATTCGCCCGGTTATCTCTTCATGGAAGCCTTGAGCCGCGTCTGGTCGCCCTATGAGCTGAACCCGCTGGACATCAACCCGCTGCGCGACCTCCTGGAAGCGCAGGTCGATTTCGGCCTGGTCAACACCTGCCAGTCGATTGCGGTTCACGTCGCGGCCACCAATGTGCGCAACGGGCAGGCGCGCATCTTCTCGCGCGGTGCGGTGACCGCGGATGCGGTGATGGCGTCGGCCTGCCTGCCGCAGCTTTATCCGGCCGTCGAAATCGACGGCGAGCATTACTGGGACGGCGGCTTCAGCGGTAACCCGGCACTTCAGCCCCTGGTCGAGAGCCCCGCGACGCCGGACATACTGATCGTGCAGATCAACCCGATCGTGCGCCACGCGGTGCCGCGCAGCGCGCGCGAGATCATCAACCGGGTCAACGAGATCAGCTTCAACGGCGCGCTGATCAAGGAACTGCGCGCCATCAATCTGATGCAGCGCCTCGTCGATGCCAAGGGGCTCGATCTCGGCGCGGCGGGCCGCACCTACCTCCACCTCATCCATGTCGATGCCGAGGTTCAGGACCTTGCCGCGTCGAGCAAGATGAACGCGGAGTGGAGCTATCTGGAGCTTCTGTTCGAGCGCGGCCGGCGCTGGGCCGACATGTGGCTGGAGACGAATTTCGAGCAGATCGGTGTCGGCTCGACGCTGGATCTCGACGAACTGTTCTCCGACCCGGTTCGCCCTGACGGCGCCGGACGATCGCACACAGAGCCGTAATCAGGGCCCGGCGGCGCGATAATCGTCGCGGGCGCGGGGGGTTTGCCCTTGCGCCACCTTCTTTCTGTCTGGACACTCCCGGTTGGTTCGCAGGCAAGGGGGACGGCAATGGTTCTATCGAATACACGCGCAAGCACAACGGTCGAAGGGGCCGGCGCCGGATGGCGCGCCGCCACGGGTCCAGGCAATCTCTTCCGGACTATCGCGGCGGCGACGGCGCTCGCCGTCCTCGGGCTCAGCTTGGGGGCCGCCGACAACGCGGCGCGAGCTGACACCGTCAGCGACCTCGTCGACGGCTTCGCCGGGTCGGATGGCTATTCGAGCAAGAACCCCGAGGCGCTGCAGAGCCAATTGCGGGATATGCTGGAGGGCGACCCTGGCTCGGTGTTCCTCGCCGACCGCGACCTCAATCCGCTCGCCAAGGCCATCCTCGCGGTCGAGGCGGCGGAAGGCGTGTTGCCCCATCTGCGCTACCGCATCCGCTATGGCGTGGCCCTGATCGACGCGCCGCCCGCCGCCGACCCGCTGCCGGTCAGTCTCGTCACCATCGACCGCTTCAATCTCGGCCCGGCAAGGCGGGACCAGCTCGCGGACATCCACGGCGCGGACAATGTTGCCCCGCCCGAGCATTTCGGTGAGGGGCCGCACGTTTCATACCGCCTGGTCATGCGGCCGATCATGGGCCAGACCGCCGACATCGTCGGCGCCGGGCGGGCCGTGCTCGCCGGGCCGGATGGCGACTGCCTCGGCTTCGATTGCCTCAGCCCGGACGGCTTCGCCGATCACGCCGCCGAGTGGGAGGGCATGGACGAAATCGGCGCCCCCGAAATCGACGCGACCTATGAGATCCTGCGCGACGGTGCGCTGTCGCCGGCCGCGGCGGTGGATCATCTCGCCGTCGAGATGGGCTTGGTGAGTCTCCATAACGGGCAGCCCTCATGGTCGGGCTTCGAGCCGCGCGAGGGCGTGGCGCCGGGCGAGCCCTTCGCCGAGGCGGTGATCGAGGTCAATCTGGCCCAGGATACTTCGGTGGACGCCTTCATGCGGGAAGGCGCGGTGATGGATCATGCCATCGCCGCCGTCTGGGGGCGTGTCGTCTCTGTTGCCGGCGCCGACCTCGGCGCGCCAATGACCTTTGGCGGGCACGCGGCGGAGCACCGGCCGGGACAAGACTGAGGTTCGGCTGTCCGCCCGCCCGGCGCGGCAGGCGGCAATCCATCGGAGAACGGCATGGCCTGGGAGATCGAAACCTATCGCGACGTTGCGCTGATGCGCATGAATTCCAACAAGGTCAACTGTCAGAACGAGCGCTTCTTCGCCGATATGGAGGAAGCGCTCGACCGGCTCGAGCGCGATCACGCAGGGCGCCCGCTGGTCCTTGCCTCGGCCGGCAAGGTGTTCTCGGCGGGCTTCGATTTCAATTACTGGTTCCCGCCCATCCAGGCTGGCGACGAGGACGCCGTCGGGGCGTCCTATCACCGGTTCAAGAAGATCAATGAGCGCCTGTTCACCCTCGGACGGCCGACGGTCGCCGCGGTCAATGGCCACGCCTATGCGGGCGGCCTGATCACGGCGCTATGCTGCGATTGGCGCATTGCCGTGCGGGGCGACTACCGGTTCGGGCTGAACGAGCTTGCCATCGGCCTGGCCATGCCGGCCCATTTCACCGAGATCATCCGCTATGCGCTGGGCACGCGCTGCGCCAAGGAGCTGATCCTGAGGGCGCGGATGTACGGCGCCGAGGAAGCGCTCGAGATGGGGATCCTCGACGCCCTGGTTCCCGAGGACGAGCTGATCGATGCCGCGGCGAAACGCGCCGGTGAGCTGGGACCGGACAGCATGCCTGCCTATGCCTTCTCGAAACGCGCGCTCCAGGCCCCGGCCCTGCGGCGGATGGCGCAGGACAGCGCCGCCGTCGACGCTGATTTCGCCGCGACCTGGTGCGCCCCCGAGGCGCAGCGATCAACCCGGCGCGCCCAGGAGCGGCTCAAGCAGCGCTGAGGTCTTGCGCCGGTTCGCCGGCCGGTGCGCACGCGGATTGGGTCAGCGGGGATTGCCCACAAGTGGCCGCCGCGCATTGGCGAGGGCGCCTTGGCGTGCCCGTTGTGCACGCACCGGTTCGTGGCGCTGGATAGCTGCTGGAACGGGCATTGGCCTAACGCCGTGGTCGAGCCGGAAGTGGTATTCATGGATCAGCTTGCCGTCGGTCTCCCGGCGGTCCGCGATCCGTTCCGCGCCGAGCCGCTCGAAGAACGGTCTGCCCGGGCCGCCGGCCGGGGTGACCAGCCGGATGCGCTCGATGCCGCTTGCCCTTGCCCGTTTCTTCAGTTCATCCACCAGGCGGCGGCCGACCCCGCGACCGCGATCGCCGACGTCGGTCACGATGTGGTTCAGCACGGCGACCGGAGGCCCTTGGGCGCGCGCGGGGCCGGGCTGGGGCGGGGTGAGGCAGCGGTTGATCCCGCTGGCGTAACGGCCGAGGCGGGTCTTCGCAAACGTCCAAGCGAGCATGGGCCGGGTCAGTAGCGCAAGGCCGCCGCGCCAGGCGAGCGTCCAGCCATGATTGCGCAGTGTCCAGCGATAGTGATCGGGGTTGGAGGTGGTGCCGAACAGAACGCCGGCAAGGCGCCCGCGGTCACGGGCGGCCAGAGCGATCCCGTAGGGCGATTCGATGAAACTGGCGTGATACTGGCGAAGGAACTGATCGCCCAGCCTGGGAAACAGGCCGAGCGCCAGGTGCTCGCGATGGAGCGCGGCTGTCGTTGCCAGATCCGCTGCATGCACAGAGCCGATGGTCAGCATGATCCTTCCTCGCAGGCCCCGGCTCGCCTTGAGAGGGCAACCGGCCCGCGCGCGAGTTGTTCCGGGCGATGCGACAAATCGGGCCCGCCTCGGGTCGGGCCCGCGCATGGTGGTTCTGGCGCGAGCTGGCACGCGTGCCCGCCGCTTGCTATTGCAGGGGTCTTCCAAGCAGCCTCGCCGGGCCGCGCCGATCCTGCTACAGCCGACACGTGTGGTGGATTTGAAGTTCGTTACCAGGCTTGCAGCGGGCTCCCGAAACAAACTTCAAATCCAAAACCACAGTAGAGTCATGAAGTTGCTAGTGTCCTTGTCGAATCCGAAATTCGTGCGGAGACTGTTGCGAATGGTAACGAATTTCGGATTCGGGACACTAGGGAGAATAGCCCATGGGACGACAGTTGCCGCGCGAGGGCGAGGTCTTTGTTGACCACGTGGCCCATTTCGTGCCGGAGATGGCAACGGCCGCCGAGCGCCTGACCGGGCTGGGCTTCACGCTCACCCCGCTGGCCTATCAGCAGAATCAGACCCCTGAGGGGCCGGTGCCGGCCGGCATGGCCAACCGCTGCGTCATGCTGCGCCAAGGCTATCTCGAATTCCTGACCGCCGTCTCCGATACCCCGCTTGCCAGGCGCTTTCATGCCGCCGTCGAGCGCTATGTCGGGCTGCATCTCGTGGCGCTCGGCGAAGCCAACCCGGACGCCGCCCATGCGCGGCTCGCCGGAGAGGGCTTTGCGCCCGATGCGCCCGTTCACCTGCGCCGCCCGGTGGAATTGCCGGATGGCGGCACCGCCGAGGCGCAGTTCACCGTGCTGCGCCTTCCTGCCGACAGGATGCCGGAAGGCCGCATCCAGATCGTCTGCCACCACACCGAGGCGGCGGTCTGGCAGCCACGCTGGCTCGACCATGCCAACGCCGCCGAGTCCCTCGACGCCGTTCTGCTCGCGGTCGACGATCCGGAGGAGGCGGCGGCGCGGTTCGGACGCTTCGCCGGCCGCCAGCCGCAGCGGCGCGAGGACGGGCGCCAGGTGCTCGCCCTCGATCGCGGCGCGCTGGTCTTCGTCGAGGCCGGGCGTCTCGGTGACGTCGCGCCCTGGGCCGGCACCGTCCCGGCGGTGCCGTGGATTGTCGGCTATGGGCTCGGCAGCCGCGATCCGGGCGTCACGCGCGACTGCTTTGCCGCCGGCGGGATTGAGGCGAGCGATAGCGGCGCAGCGGAGGCAAGCTACGTGTTGCCGTCGCCGCTCGGCGGGTTCGTTACGGTGGGCGTCCCCTTGGGGCTGCCGAGCTGGGCGGTCTGAGGCCCCCGCGTCATCCACTGCCAGCCGGCCACCGCGGCGAAGAAGGAAAGGCCGATCATCGAGGCCCACAGGGCCGGATGGAGCAGCCCCAGCGCGGCCGGCAGGAGCAGGACCCGCTCCAGCCAGCCGAGAGGGCGGAACAGGTAGCCTTCGAGGATGACGTTAAGCGCCACCACCCCGAGCAGCGCCATGGCCGCCCACAGCGCCGCATAGGCCAGGCTCGCCTCGACGCCCAGGATCTCGGGATGGGCGACGAACAGGAAGGGCAGGATGAAGCCCGGCAGCCCGAGGCGCACGGCGATGAAGCTGGTCCGGAAGAAGCCGCCGCCGGCGATCTTGGCCGCCACCAGGCAGCACACCGCCACCGGCGGCGTGATGGCGGAGATGTTGGCGAAGAACAGCACGAACAGATGGGCGGCAATGAGCGGCACCCCAAGCTGGACGAGGGCCGGCGCGCCAAGTAGGGCGACGAGTATGTAGGCCGCAGAGGTCGGCAGCCCCAGGCCGAAGGCAAGGCAGGCAACGGCCGCCACCAGCAGGAGCGGCAGGAGCTGGCCGCCGGCCAACTCCAGCATGAAGAAGGACAGCTTCTGCGCAAAGCCGGTGACGGCGAAGATATCGACCAGCACGCCGATCACCGCCACCACGATACCGATCTGCGCCCCGCGCAGGGCCCCGTCATAGGCGGTGCGGCCGAGCAGCCGCAGGGTGTTGTCGAGGATGGTGCCGAGGCCGCGCCAGTGGAACAGCACCTGGCGCAGCAGGAACAGCGCCAAAAGGATGCCGGTCGCCTGGACGGCGGTGCGCCCGGGCAGATTGGTCGCGATCAGCACCCAGACGAGATAGACCACGGCGACGAAGAAGTGGGTGTGCTTGAGGCAGGCCAGCCACAGCGGGTCGCGCGCTGCGAACTCCTTCGTGAGCTCTTCGTCCTGCGAGGCGTCGAGGCCGACCTTCACCGCGCGCAGATGCACGGCGAGCATGAGGTAAAGATAGTAGATCAGCGCCGGAAACACGGCGGCAATGATGATCTCGCCATACGGGATGCCCGTCATGCCGACGATGAGAAAGGCCGCAAGCCCCATCACCGGCGGCGTGATCTGGCCGCCGGTGGAGGCCACCGATTCCACCGCGCCGGCGAATTCCGGCTTGAAGCCGACCCGCTTCATCAGCGGGATGGTGAGCGCCCCGGTGGAGGCGACATTGGCGACGCTGGAGCCCGACACCATGCCCATGAAGCCGGACGAGACCACCGCGATCTGGGCCGGTCCGGCGCGGGTGCGCCCCCCGATGCGGTAGGCCACATCCATGATGAAGGCGACGCAGCCGGTCGCCTGCAGCCCGGCGGCGAACAGCATGAAAGGGAAGATCGTGCCGGCCGACAATTCGGCCAGGCTGCCCAGCAGCCCGCCGAAATAGGGGATCGAGGTATAGCCGATCAGGCGGCGCAGGGAGAGCCCGCCATGATAGAGCAGCCCCTCCGGCATCGACTGGCCGAAATAGCCGTAGAGCAGGCCGAAGATCGCGATCAGGCTGACCACCCAGCCCCATTCGCGGATCGCCGCATAGAGGGCGAGCAGCAGAAGGCCGGTGGCGACCACCATATCGGTCTGGTTGGGCAGGAAGGAGCGCTGCGTGGTCAGCGCCTGGTGCTCGACAAAGACATACCAGATGATGACAGCGGCGACGGCGGCCAGGGCGAGATGGACGAGGCGGACCGGCGCCGTCTTCGCCGCGGCGGCCAGCGACAGCATGATGATGAGCGCCGCGCCCCCCACATGCATGATCTTGAACTGGCCGGAGGGCAGGAAGTAGTAGATGACCTGGATGACGTGGCCGACAACGAAAACGAGGGCCACGGCTCCCAGCAGCACGGTCAGCCAGGGATTGTTGGAGTCGTCGGTAAAGTAGCCGGCAAGGCGTGTCGCTAACCGCCGCATGGTCGGTCCCGAGAGCCTCTGCGTTCAGGCGTTGCGGTGGCCGCCGGGGCGCAAGGCGCCCGGCGGCCGCCAAGGCGCTCAGGTGGCCTCGACCATGTCGTCGGTCCAGAGGTCGTTTTCCTTGAAGTAGCGCGCCGCGCCCTTGTGGATCGGGAAGCCACGGACCAGATACTGCGCGCCGAAGGCGGGATCGATGTCCTCGAACTGCACGCCGAGATCGCGCACCTCCTCGACATTGTCGAAGACCGCCGAGATCACCGTATAGGCGGTCTCCTCGTCGATGTCCGGCGATGCGCCGAGCACGCCGGCGAAGGACGCCGCGGCCTCTTCTTCGTCGAGGCCGTCGACGGCGCCGCCCGGAATCATGCCCAGCGAGATGCCGGGATTGATCTCCTGGGCGGCGGCGACCAGGTCCTCCGACACAGGCAAGATACGCACCGGCGTGGTCGCCACCAGCTCGCTCATGATCGGCGCCGGTCGGCCATTGGTCAGCAGCGACGGGATGCAGTCCACCGCGTCGCCGCGCAGCGCGTCATAAGTCTCGCGCCACGAGCCGAAGGTCCATTCGATGTCGTCGAGAATGCCGGCTGCCTCGAACAGGACGTTCCACATGGTTGCCGTGGAACTGCCTGCCGGGGACGGCATGCAGCGCCGCCCGCGCAGGTCCTCCAGGGTCTCGATATCGCTGTCGGCGCGCACCATCGGGGTGCAGTTGAACAGGGTGTAGGCGAACATCTGGTGGACGGTGATCGGCTCC
>SKQW01000118.1 GCA_007118805.1 Rhodobiaceae bacterium
ACGCTGCAACCGCAGCACAAGGTCGATCAGTTCATCCTTCGAAAGCCGCTGCAAATCACCGCGATCCATGCCGCCATGGATTCAGGCTTTCGGCCCGTTGGCAAGGGGGTGGGTAATTGCGATGTCGCAGACGACCAGCAGCGGTGGGTTCTCCAGCGCCACCGCATATTGCTGGAGTTGGGCAAACGCCGCCCGCATGCTCTTGCGCTTGCCCTTGTATTCCCATGCGAAGTGGCCGCGCTTCCAGACATCGGCCCAGCCCTCGCCGCCGGTGGTTTTCGAGGCGCCCTTCTCGAAGGCATACCACTCGCCATGAGGATCGGAATCAGCCGGCGTCGGCTCGTCGAGCAGCCGGCACAGATCGATGAAGTGCTCCTGGGCTGCCGAGCGCTCCTTCAGCTCGGCCGCCTTCCACTTGGCGATGAATTCGTCAGGTGTCACGCGCTGGCTCCCCGATGCACCCTCCGGTCGCATTGTGGCGGGTGTGGCACAACAGAGGAAGAGCAAGCTTCGGCCGGAATAGCGTCACGGGGCGGCGCGGCCGATTATCCATCATGCGAAAAGCCAAGTCTCTGCCGCAGTAGCCCATTATGACGCTCAGCTGCCTCGGCGCGGAGCTTGTTCGTGTCGCAAGCAACACGAACCACCCCTATTTATTTTCCTCGCCAGCCTATTGGATTTGATGAGACATTTGTCCGGCACCGAACTTGCCATGCCCCATTCATACCCGGATTCTAACCTTTACGATGAAGTTGGTGTAACCTGCGCCTCGCACATCAATACATTTCGCATGCGCTGTATTGCTCCGTTTTATGACTTTTCGGGATCAATCTGCACAACGGCCATTCGGTTATGGCGGGAGTGAAACTCGAAGCAGCTGGTTTAGATGTCCGCAATATCAGCTCGGCGGGCCAAACGTGATGCCGCCAGATCGAAATGCCTCCGGACTGCCTGAGAGGCAGCAACTGCATCTTGCTCGGCGATGGCGGAGACGACCGCCTCATGTTCGGCGAGAACATAATCATCCCACTCTGCAGCGCGTGCGTTCTTGACCGCCACCGAACGCAGCTTGCCGAGCACCTGGCCGTCGATCATCAGCGTAATCTTGAGATAGTACTCGTTCGTGGAGGCTTCGGCGATCAATCGATACAAGCGGTGCTCCGCATCCACTCGGCGTTCCGGGCCGTCCTTGTCGTCGGCCTGCGCGGCCTGCATCTCCGATAACGCGTCCTGCATTGCTGCCATCTGCTGCATGCTCCGTAACTCCGCCGCCAGCGCTGCCGCGTCAGCCATCACGGAAGTCCGCAATTGCAGCAGGTTCAGGAGTTCGGTGCGCTTGGCAAAACAGTCCGGGCCTATGCGAAGAGCGGTTCGCGCCTCCGGCGGGGCGATGAACGCCCCCACGCCCTGGCGCGAGTAGACGAGGCCGTCGTGCCTGAGTTGCGATATCGCTTCCCTGACGACAGTACGTGCAACCCCGAATGAGCGGGCAAGATCCTGCTCCGTCGGGAGTCGGGAGCCCGGCTGCAGCCGACCCTCGGAGATTGCCGAGCTGATCGAGTTGACGACTTCCTCCGACAGGAGGACGGGCCGGCCTACGGGTCCGAACATTCCAACCTCTTGAACCTCGGCCGCCACCGGCTCCTCAAACTCATGCTTGCTCATTGTCAATCCTGTCCAGCCTCACACGTGCCTCTTGTTGAGGGCCGCCCCCTCAGTCGTTCTGCATCCAGGAAGGAGCGAAAAACGGTGCCTTGTTTAAGATGCGATTCTCCTGCGAGACGAGATACCCTGCCGCGGCGCTCTTCTTGCGGTAGGCGACCCACTCGGGGTCGGCCTCCATGGCCCGACGCCGCTGGGCGCGATCGGCGGCATCTTTGTAGACCCAGACATGGACGTAGGAATTCTGCGGCCCACTTTCCGTCGTGCCATAGAGGACCGGTTCGCCCAGATGCCGCTTCTGCACCTGATAGCCGTGCGCCTCGTAAAGTTCCAGATGGTCCTTCATCGTGCCGGGTCTGCATGTATAGATCCGCATATCGCAAATCATCGCCTGCTCTCCGCCTGAATACGTGACTGATAGAAGACCCGGCGGGGCGCCGGCCCCGCCGAGTCAGGATGTCACTGGTCGAGTTCTGCTTCCGCTGCAGCGCGAGCGAAGGTCTCGTGCTGACCGGCCAGCCAGGTGCCAAACTCCTCGCCGAACAGCGGATCAACCTCCACGCCGAGATTTTCCATGTGCGCGATGAAGTCCGGATCCTCCGTCGTCGCGCGACAACCTTCGATCAGAGCCTCCATCACATGGTCCGGTGTGCCGCTCGGCGCACCAAGGCCCCGGAATGCGCCGACATCGACCTCGTAGCCCTGCTCCGCCGCGGTCGGCACGTCCGGAAGGGCGGCAAAGCGCGAGCCGGCAAATATGGCTAGGACGCTGAGTCGGCCGTCCTCGGCCCATGGCAGTGCCTCAGCCGCCTCGGAAAGGGCAACGTCAATATGGCCGCCATAGGTGGCCGTCAGTGCCGGCTGGGAGCCATCGTGGGGAACGAAACGGCCTTCGATTCCGGCGGCCTGCGTGAACGCAACGCCTGCGAGGTGCGTGTAGCTACCCGGTCCAGCGGTCCCGAAGGTCGGCAGACGTCCGCTTTCCTCGGCCTGCGCCACTAGGTCGTCGAGCGAGCCGATGCCCGATTCCGCACTTACGCTCAGCGCCACAGGAGGGGCCGAGATCAGGCAGATTGGTTCGAAATCCGCATAGGTCACCGGATAGCCTTCGATTGTATGCGGCGCCGTGGTCAGCGTTGTCACCAGCATCGTGACGACTGAGCCGTCCGGCTCGGCGGTCG
>SKQW01000060.1 GCA_007118805.1 Rhodobiaceae bacterium
AGCCGATCGAGCAGTTCGAGCCCGGCCTCATCGCCTATGCCCATGGCGGCAAGGAGGTGCGGTTCAACACGCCGTCGGCCTCGGGCGGCTATGCCGAGTATCGCAGCGCCGGGCTGCATACCGTCGCGGCCGGTTATCTCGTGCCCTATGAGCTTCTGACCGGCGATCTCAGCCAGGTCAGCTTTGCCTCCTCGCGGGTCGGCATCATCGAGTTCCGGCGCCTCGTCACCACCCTGCAATGGCTGACCGTCATCCCGATGGCGCTGCAGCCGATCTGGCGCTGGTTCTGCGAGGCGGCCTATCTCGCCGGCGCGCTGCCGGTGCCGTTCGTTCCCGTCGACTGGGATCCGCCGGAGTTCGAATCGATCAACCCGATCGACGATGCCAACACCGATCTGATCCGTATGCGCTCGGGAACCTTAAGCTGGGATGCCGCGGTCGCCAAGACGGGGCGGAACCCCGACGACGTCATGCGCGAGCACATCGAGCGCCTCAAGCAGTTCGACGCCGCCGGCCTCGTCTTCGACATCGACCCGCGCAAGGTCAGCCGCGCCGGCCTCACCCAGGGACGCGCGCCCGGCACCGAGCTGCCCGATACCACGCCGCATGATCCAGATGCGGATGCTGGCGATGGAGGCGAGAGCGAGGAACGAGGTCAGCCCGGCAGCCGGCGCAAACCGGTGGCGTGATGATGTGGTCACAGCACCGTTCAACCCGGCCATGTCGGGTGGTGGTCGTCGATGACGTAGGCGTGCGCGTGGCGGAACGGACGATGGGTATGAAGGTGGCGATGCGGCTCCGGCCCCTCCCATCCCTCATGCTCATGCTGATGGTGCTCGTCGTGGACATGCCAGTGATCGTGTCGCGTCGCCTCATGGGTGTGCTCGATCACTGCCGGGTCGCCCGATGGCCAGAGCAACAGAGCGGCGACACTGCCTGAGGCGGCGAGCGCCGCCGCCACCAGGAAAGCAACAGGCAGATTCCAGACTGCACCGATATAGCCTGCGAGCGGATAGGTCAGCAGCCACCAGCCATGCGACAGCGCGAACTGCGCCGCAAAGAGCTGCGGCCTGTCCTCCTGATGCGACGAGCGGCGCAGCAATCGCCCGCTCGGCGTCTGGATGAGAGCTGCGCCGGCCCCGAGCAGCAGCCATAGCGCCAGCGCAGTCCACACATCGGGGGTCACCGTGGCGATGAGCAACCCGGCCACGAGGATGACGCCGCCTGCCAGCATTACGGGGCGATCGTTGATACGATCGAGCAGGCGGGGCAGCAGAAGCGCCACCGCCATCGATCCCGCGCCATAGGCTGCGAAAAAGAACGCGACATCCTGCTCGCTGCCGCCGAAGACGTCCCGGACAAGTACCACCGTGTTCACGATGACCATCGCGCTTGCCGCCGCAACCGCAAGAGTGAGCGCGAGCAGCCCGCGCAGCCGCGGCGTCTTGAGGTAGATCCGGGTTCCCCGGGTGAGGCGTGACACAAATTGCTCCTGCACGGCGGTTCGCACTCCAGGCAGAGAGACCGAAAGCACCAATGCCGCTGACATCAGGAAGCCGAGCGTGGTGCCGAGGAACAGCCAGTGGAAGGAGATGAAGGCCAGCAGGAGAGCCGCCAGCATCGGGCTCGCCAGTGATTCCAGATCGTAGGCGAGCCGCGAAAGGGACAGCGCCCGGGTGTAGTCGCCCTCATCCTTCAGAACGTCCGGGATCGTTGCCTGGAAGGTCGGTGTGAAAGCAGCCGAGAAGGACTGGAAGGCGAAGACCAGGACGTAGATGTGCCAGACCTCAGTGACGAATGGCAGCAGCAGAACGAAGCCCGCCCGCAAGAGATCGAGTACAACGAGGAAACCGCGACGAGGAAAGCGTCCGGCCAGAGCTCCAGCGATCGGCGCAACCGAGACATAGGCGATCATCTTGATTGCGAGTGCTGTACCGAGCACTGCGCCCGCGTTGGCACCGGCCAGATCATAGGCCAGCAGTCCCAGGGCGACGGTGGTCAGCCCGGTGCCAAGCAACGACAATATTTGCGCTGCGAACAGACGCCGATAGGTCAGATTACGGAGTATGCCGATCATGACGTCGCCATCTCGAACACCCCTGTGCAGCCGCTCCTGGCCTAAGCCGCATTCCTTCTCAGAACCAGCCGGTCCAAGAGTGCAACCACGACCATCGTTGCGGCCGCCGTACTGATCAAGGGCCACTGCGGTCGAACCAGCATCTCGAGGATTTCATCATCATGCACGGAACGATCCGGCTCCCGCAGCTGATGCGGGACGTGCTGGTGCGCGCCAGCTCATATGACGAGGACGAGCACCAGATCGATGTGGTGTTCACCACCGGTGCGACGGTGCGCCGGCGCTCCTTCGTCGAGGGCGAGTTCGACGAGGAGCTGGTGGTCAGTGGCAAGGCGGTGCGGCTCGATCGTCTGAACCGCGGGGCGCCGCTCCTCGACAGCCACATGGCGATGAGCGTTGAGAACATCCTCGGCTCGGTGATCCCCGGCTCGGCCCGGATTACCAAGGGCGAGGGCATGGCACGGATCCAGCTGACCCGGGCGCCGGAGAAGGCGGGTATCGTCCAGGGCATCCGGGACGGTGCGATTCGGTCGATCTCGGTCGGCTACAAGGTGCATGTGATGGAGCGCAAGGAGCGGCGGGGACAGGTCCCGCTCCATCGCGCGGTGGACTGGGAGCCGATGGAGATCTCCGTCGTTCCGATTCCCTTCGACGCCGGCGCCCAGATCCGCGCCGACCAGTCGCCTGAACTGTTCGAGTGCCGCGTTATCGCCGACCGCGACACGGTGCTCACGCGCATGCAAGTGCGCCACGCCGCGCGGCGCCT
>SKQW01000402.1 GCA_007118805.1 Rhodobiaceae bacterium
GCTCGGTTCTGGAAGGTTACGCCAATTCGGGTCGTCGCCCCGGATCACGCTACGTTCCGCTACGCTTCACTTCGCGCCAACCGGGGCGTGCATTCCAGGAACCGCATGAGAAGGGTACAGGAGGGCTGAACGACGGTTCTGTGCCGGGGCTGGGTCGGTTATGGTCAGATCCCATGCTGACCGTCGTGTTTGCCGTCATCGTCATCATTCTTGCCGCGGGGCAGCTCGCCAGCCTGCTCCTGGCGGGGTATCGGATGATGGCGGTCCGCCGGCGAACGCTGACCGGCCCCGGGGCAGACCAGGCGGTCAGCGTCATTCGGCCAGTCTGCGGCCTGGAACACGGCCTGGAGGACACCATCCGGTCTGGTTTCCGGCTCAGCCATCCTCGGTTCGAGATGATTTTCTGCCTCGAGGAGGCGGACGACCCGGCGATCCCGCTGCTCCACCGTTTGATCGGCGAGCATCCCGCGGTTCCGGCGCGGCTGCTGGTCGGGGTCGAGCAGCTCAACGTCAACCCGAAGCTCAACAATATCGCCAAGGGCTATCGCGCCGCCCGGCACGACCTGCTGATGATGGTCGATTCCAACGTGCTGATGGAGACGGATTCAGTTGAACGGGTAATGGCGGACTGGACCGTGGGGATCGGCACGGTGAGCGCGCCGGGAATCGGAATCGCGCCCGACGGGTTTCCAGCGGAGATCGAGCTTGCCTTCCTCAACACCTTTCAGGCCCGTTGGCTGTATGCCTCCGATGCCCTCGGGGCTGGGTATGTGCAGGGCAAGATGATGTTGTTCCGGCGCTCCGACCTCGAAAGCGCGGGCGGCCTCGCGGCGCTTGCCGATGAGATCGCCGAGGATTCCGGGCTGACCAAGGCGATGCGGCGGCTCGGCCGGTCGGTGCGGATGACCGATTGTCCGTTTCGGCATCCTGTTGGCCGGCGCGCCCTGCGCGACGTCTGGAACCGGCAGGCGCGATGGGCCAAGCTGCGCCGGGCATGTTTTCCGTGGCTCTACGCCAGTGAGATCGGCGCGTCCCAGGCGGTTCTCCTTGCTTTTGCCACGGCGCTCATTCTTGGCGGCGGATACAGCCTCGGATGGATCGCGGCGTTGGCGGCTGCGCTTTATGGTGGCGAGGCCGCGCTTGCCGCGCTTGCCCGCTGGCATCTGACGGCGCTGTCACCTGTCCACTGGCTCATCCGCGATGTGCTGGTTCCCCTCGTGTGGCTGTCGGGCTGGAGCGGGCGCCACTTCGCGTGGCGGGGGCACGACATGCATGTCGGCGAGGTCCCCGAGGCGGCGCGGGCGCAGGATGGGGCGCGGCGCCCGGCGCGGGCGGTAGAGCGATAGCCACCCTTGTCTATCATCAAAGTTCCTTGGCGTAGATCCGGTAACGCTTGACCGGCGCGCCGCCGAACATCTCGGCAATCCGGATCATCGGTCGGTTGGTCTCCAGTATCCAGGACATTTCCGTCCATTGGGGCCGGAAGCGCTCTCCGAGGGCGCCCAGCCGTCCGCACAGGGCAGCGAGCAGCATGCCGCCGAGCGGTGAGGCCTGGTGGGCCTGTCTGATTCCCATCAGGGGCACGCGAAAGGTGCGCGGCGGCTTCAACAGCAGCGTCGCGTAGATGCGCAGCGGATCGAGGAGGGCGAGCCGGCGCGGGGTTAGCCGGGCGAAGATCTCATTCACATTCGGCAGGACGAGCAGAAAGCCGACATCCTCGCCATCAACGGTGAGGAACTGCCCCAATTCGGGGCGCAGGATCGGCCGCAACTCGCGGATCGCGTTGCGGATCTCGGCCTCGGCGAAGGGCACAAAGCCCCAATTGTCGCGCCAGGCGTCGCCTGCGATATCGAACATGCGGCGCAATTCGGGGCCGAAGCGGCGCATGTTCATCGGCCTTGTATCGACGCGCGGATTGGCCTGTGCCTTGGCCGCGATGCGGGCGGCTGCGGGTGGCAGATCGACATTGGGATTGCGATAGGCCAACAGGTCGATCTCCTTGGTCATGCCGCAGTTTTCGAGCAGCCGGCCGGCCCAGGGCGGGTGATGCGGCATCAGAACCGCCGGCGCGGTCTCGAAGCCCTCGACCAGGCAGCCGGCCTCCTCATTGAGGGAGAAGCTGACTGGCCCGACCATCCTGTTCAGACCGCGCGATGAAAGCCACTGCGCCGCTGCCGCCACCAGGCCGGCGGCCGCCTCCTCGTCGTCGATGCAATCGAAGAAGCCGAAATGGCCGGTGGCGTCCCCGTGGGTCTGGAGATGCCTGTCGTTCTGCTGGGCGGAAATCCGGCCGACGGGCTGGTCATTCCGGTGGGCGACGAACAGGGCCGCCTCGCCATTGGCGAAGAAGGGCGCGTGACGCGGCGAGATGCGCCGCTTCTCGAAATAATCGGGGATCGGCACCCAGGCAGGATCGGTGGCGTTGGCGCGCCCCGGCACCGCCAGCCAGTCCTCCAGGTCGCGCCGGCCGGCGACCGCGGCAATCCGCAGGGCGCCGCGGGTTGACGTCACTGACCCGTCCTCATGCTTCGCGCCAGCGCAAAGTCGACCAGTCGCGTCGGCAGCAAGTGTACCGCCCCGAGGGCGATCTTGAAGCGAAGCGGAAAGTCGATCCGGCGGGCGCCGCGGGCCACGCGCCCGGCGATGTGCCGGGCGGCGCGATCGGCTGTCCACAGGGCGTGACGGTCATAGGGCAGGGCGGCGCTCATCGGCGTGTCGACGAAGCCGGGATGCACGAGGGACAGCCTGACGCCGGCCGGTTCGAGCAGGCGGCGCAGCGCCTCGCCATAGACCGTCACCGCGGCCTTGGAGCCGCAATAGGCCGGCGCATGGGGCA
>SKQW01000015.1 GCA_007118805.1 Rhodobiaceae bacterium
CTGGGGCCGGAGGAAACCGCGCTCTGGTTCGGGGTCCTCATCCTGATCGTGGTGGAGCTTGGGCTAATCACGCCGCCGGTCGGCATGAACATGTTCATCATCAATTCCATGGCCCCGGGTGTTAAGATGCAGGAGACCTATCGCGGCGTCGTGCCCTTCCTGATCGCCGAGATCTTCCGGGTTGCGCTCATTGCCGCGGTTCCCGGCATTGCCCTGTTCCTGCCGCGCCTGCTTTATTAGCCCGATGACAAGGACGGGTCCGCGAAACCTCATCACCGACGTGGCCGGGCTGGCCGTTGGCAATGCCGATGATGACGACTTGTTGTCCGGCACGACCGTGCTGCTCTGCGAGGCGCCGACCGTAGCCGCCGTCGACCTTCGTGGCGGCGCGCCGGGCACCCGCGAGACCGACCTCCTGTCGCCCGAAATGACCGTTGCCGGGATCGACGCGCTGGTGATCACCGGCGGATCGGCCTTCGGCCTCGACGCCGCCTCGGGCGTGCAGGCCTGGCTGCGCGAGCGCGGGCGCGGCTTTGCCATCGGCCCGGCGCGCGTGCCGATCGTGCCGGCGGCCAACCTGTTCGATCTGCTCAATGGCGGCAACAAGGACTGGGGTCTCTACCCGCCCTACCGGGAGCTGGGCTATGCCGGCTGCGCGACTGCCGGGGATGCGTTCGAGCTCGGCTCGGTCGGCGCCGGCCTCGGCGCAACGACCGCCACATTTCGCGGCGGCCTGGGCAGCGCCTCGCAGACCACGGCGACGGGGCATATGGTGGGCGCCCTCGTCGCGGTGAATGCCCTGGGCAGCGCAACGATCGGCGATGGCCCGCATTTCTGGGCCGCGCCGTGGGAGATCGACGGGGAGTTCGGCGGTCATGCGCTGCCGCCCGCTTTCGGCGCGGCGGAACAAGCGCCGCGCAGCAAGCTCGACGCGGCCCGCGCGACGACGCTGGCCGCCGTCGCCACCGACGCAGCCCTGTCCAAGGCCGAAGCCGAGCGTCTCGCCGTCATGGCCCAGGACGGGCTCGCCCGGGCGCTCCATCCCGTGCATACGCCGCTCGATGGCGACATCGTCTTCGCCCTGGCGACCGCGAAGTCCCCCCTCGCCGAGCCTACAGGCGACATGCTGAAGCTCGGGACGGCAACGGCGCAATGCCTTGCACGGGCCATCGCCCGCGCCATCCACGAGGCTGGTGCGGATGGGCGCGGCCCACCTGCCCTGCCCGCCTATCGCGACCGGTTTCCACCGCCCGGGTTTGGGCAACTATAGCCAGGCGACGAGGGCCAGCGTTGCCAGGGCTCCGGCGGCGAGGCCAACCACGGCCGCCAGCGCGCCGCCCACCAACCCTGCCCCGGCGCTCTTCATCGTGGGGACCGAGATTCCGATCCCTCGCGGTTCGGCGGCGAACCTCGCTCGCCGCGTCATTCTTTCTTCGGCCGCTGTCGCGCGTGCCGCCTGCTCGAGCCCCGGAAGGCCGGGACCTCGAATCGCGAACTCCCGTAGTACCATGATGGTCAGCAATCCGACCAAAGCCGACGCACCACCAAAGAAGAGAATACTCATGGCCAAATTCCACCTTCGCCCGATCGGCATCGCGTCGACGCGGGCCCCATGACGTCGTGCGCTGTTCTTCGCCTGTCGTAGCAATCGCGACCAACGACCTTTGTTCCCGGACCGGGAGCGGACTGCTCATGGGCGGCTCCGCTCAAGTCCGAGGGCGAAACAAGCCGGCCGATGGCGTCGCTCACCGGCCAGATTGGCGACCATGACTTCTTGGATGCGGGATTGCACCCAATCCCGGCCACCGGCCAGTCGGTGGCGGTCCCGCATGCCGACTGAGCGGTCGCCTGTGGCAGTCCAGGCTCACGCGCGGCAGGACTTCAGGCTGGTCAGAAAGGCTTCGCGCCAGGCTGCGGCGTCATGCTGGCGGACCGTGTCCCACAGCCTTGTCCAGCGCGCCTGGCGCTCGTCGAGCGGCATGTGCACGGCGCGCTGCAGGGTGTCCGCCACTGCCTCGATATTGAACGGGTTGACGATGAGCGCGCCGTCCAGCGTCTCGGCAGCGCCGGCAAAACGCGACAGCACTAGGACGCCCGGATCCTCGCTGTCCTGCGCCGCGACGTATTCCTTGGCCACGAGGTTCATCCCGTCGCGCAGCGGGGTGACAAGGCCGATCCGGCTGAAGCGGTAAAGGCCCGCCAGCGTGCGCCGCTGAAATCCTCGCGTGATGTAGCGGATCGGCACCCAGTCGAAGCTCGAATAGCGCCCGTTGACATTCCCCGTGATCTGCTCGAGCTCCTGGCGGATCTCGATATAGGCGTCGAGCTCCTCGCGCGAGGGCGGCGCGATTTGCAGCATGCTGACATGGCTGCGGGTGTCGGGATACTTCTCGAGCATCTCGGCATAGGCCCGGAAACGTTCGGGCAAACCCTTGGAATAGTCGAGCCGGTCAACCCCGATGATCTGCAGCCCGTCGGCGATCATTCGCGTCAGGCGGTCAACCTGGCGCCGGGCGTCGGCCGAGGTGGCGAATCGCGCGAACGACTCGGCATCGATCCCGACCGGGAACGCCCCCGCGGTCACCGTGCGCCCATAGGCGCGTACGCGGCCTTCGGCGCTCACCACGGCGTCGGCCTCCTCCTGAAGGTAGCGCTCGAAGCTGCGGCGGTCCCGCTCGGTCTGAAAGCCGATCAGATCATAGGCCATCATGGCCCGCACAAGCGCCGCATGGTTGGGCAGCGCGGTGAGGATTTCGGGGACCGGGAACGGGATATGCAGGAAGAAGCCGATGGGCTGCTCGGCGCCCATCGCCCGCAAGGTCGCTGCCAGGGGCAGGAAGTGATAGTCATGCACCCAGATAACGTCATCGGGCTTGAGCAGCGGAAATAGCCGCGCGGCGAATCGTTCATTGACCGCCCGGTAGGCACGGTCCATCTCCCGATCGAATTCGGCCAGATCGAGCCGATAATGCAGGATCGGCCACAGGGTGCGGTTGGTGTAGCCGGCATAGTGAAGCCGGTAATCGTCGGGGCTGAAGTCGACGGTGGCCAGTTCGACCCGACCTACCGTCTCCGTTTTGAGTGCGCCGTGGGTGCCGTCCTCGCTGACCTCGCCGGACCAGCCGAACCAAAGCCCGCCGGACTCCTTGAGCGCCTCGACAATCGCCACCGCCAAGCCGCCCGCGCGCGCGCTGTCGCGGACTGGCCCGACACGGTTCGACACAATCACCAGACGACTCATGAGGCCATCTTGCCGCGCCGGAGATGCCGGGTCCAGCCTGTCAACACCACATCTCAGTGACAGGAAAGACCCCTAACTCAACAGGTACCGCCTGACGGAGTCCACATACTGCTCGGGCGCGGTCGTCATACCCTCATGCGCCTGACCGGGCAGAGGCTCAATGCGGACATCGGACAGGACCTCGGCCAGAGCGTCGGTCGCGAAGGCGCCCGCCGGGCTCTCCGTGCCAATCTGGAGCATGATCGGCATGGCGAGCGAGCGGAACCGTTCGGGCCGGAAGTCATAGGCCGTCATCGCGCGAATGTCTCCCAAGGTCGGCTTGGCATCGGCGACGATGGGCGGCCAGAGGTCAGACTTGCGAAGGGACTGCAATTCGCTTTCCGGCACCGACAAGGCGAGCCGGAAAAACGACGTGGCAACGCCGTCCCAATCCCCGGAGTCGGCGAGGGATTCAAACTGCGAACCCAGCGCCTCGGCGGTGTCGGGCCGGGGCGGCTCGTAAAGAATCAACTTCCGCACTTGATCTGGCCGTTCCGCGGCGGCGGCAAGCGCGACTTGGGCGCCGTAGGAGTGGCCGATGAGGAATACCGGCTCCCCGATCGAATCGATCACGGCGGCGACATCGCGCGCCTCGTCCGCAACACCGTGTCCTCCGGTTGCATCGGATCCACCGCGACCTCGACGGGCTATCGCGTAGACGGTGAACTCCTTCGCCAGCGAGGGCGCAACGAACTCCCAATTGGAGCGGTGATCGGAAAAGCTGCCATGGACCAGGACGAGCGGCGGGCCGGTGCCATACCGTTCATAGCTAAGCAGCACACCGCCGGGCGCCCTCACCGCCCCTAACTCGCGGCCTTCGGCATCTCCAATTCGTTCCATGAGCGCCATTTTCCGTCCCTCCGTAGTGGTTTTCGCGATCCGATCAATAATAAGTAGACCGATCATCATATTATATAGACCGGTTGTCATATTTGCGTCAATGGCGTAAGGACCCATCATGCGAAGCAACACACGCGAATGGATGATTTCAACGGCGGCGCGGCTTCTGCAGCAGCGCGGCTATCACGGGACCTCGCTCAACGACATCCTGACCGAAAGCCGGGCGCCGAGGGGCTCGCTCTATTTCCATTTTCCAGGCGGCAAGGACGAGCTCGTGGTGGAAGCCACACGGGCAACAATCGGGCAGACGACGAGCCTGCTCGCTGACCTACTCGCCCGCGCAGAAACCCCCGGCAGAGCGGTCCGGGAATTCGTCGAAGGGGCCGCGGAAATGCTGAGAAGGTCGAACTTCGCCTTGGGCTGCCCGGTCGCGCCAATCATTCTCGATGGCGCCGACGCCAGTGAAGAGATCAAACAGGTTTGCCGCGAGGCCTTCGACGCGTGGATCGGCCTTTATCGCAAAGCCTTCGCGGAGGCCGGCCTTTCGCCTGAGGGCGCCGAGACGCTGGCCTGTTCGGTGGAAGCAACGATCGAGGGCCTCCTGCTGATCGCCAAGGCCTATCGCGATGTAACGCCCATGCTGAGATCGGCCGTCGAACTCGAGGCCTCGGTCGATGCCGCAATAGCCGCACAAGCCGGCGATCGGGCCGAACCGGACGGAGCAGCGCGCCCTGCTCAGCCGTAAATCCGCACCCGTCCGGCGGGCCGGCATGCGCCCGCGAATGGCGCCTCAGATAAAGCTGTCCCAGCGGCGGCCGAGCCGCATCGCACCGTTGATGATGCCGACCATGGAATAGGTCTGGGGATAATTGCCCCACAAGGCGCCGGTCGCCGGGTCGATCCCTTCCGACAGGAGCCCCAGATGATTGCGGGCCGCCAGCATCGATTCGAAGATCTCGCGGGCCTCTTCGGTGCGTCCGATCCGGGCCAGTGCGTCGATGTACCAGAATGTGCAGATGTTGAAGGCCGTGGTCGGCTTGCCGAAATCGTCGGCGGCGGTGTAGCGGAACAGGTGGTGACCGCGCTTGAGTTCCCGGCCGATTCGCTCGACGGTCGAAATGAAGCGCTGATCGGCTGGATCGAGAAACCTGACCTCCGCCATCAACAACAGCCCGGCCTCGACGTCCGTGCCGTCGAAGCTCTCGACGAATGACTGCTCGCTGGCGTTCCAGGCGCGCTCCACGATGGTTTCGCGGATCTCGTCTGCGCGGCTGGCCCAATGCGCAGCGCGTTCCAACTCGCCGAGATGATTGGCAATGCTGGCCAGGCGATCGCAGGCCGCCCAGCACATGAGGCTGGAAGAGGTGTGAATCCGGGCGCGCGTGCGCAGCTCCCACATGCCCGCATCCGGCTCGCTGAACAGCGAATATGCGCGATCGCCGAGTTGCTCGAAGGCCCGAAAGTCATGCGCGCCGGCAGGCCGGAACAGGCGGCGATCGAAGAAGGCCTGCGCCGCCCCGAGCACAGCATTGCCGTAGACGTCGTGCTGGAAATGCTCATAGGCCTGATTGCCGATCCGGACCGGTCCCATGCCCTGATAGCCGGGAAGCTGATCGGCCAGGGTCTCGGTGAGGACACGCTCTCGTCCGATCCCGTAGACCGGTTGCAGATGCCCGCCATTGGTGTCGCGGATGATGTTGGAGAGATAGCGCATGTAATGCTCCATCGTCTCCACCTCGGACAGGCTGTTGAGCGCGCGCACCACGAAAAACGCATCGCGCAGCCAGCAATAGCGGTAGTCCCATGTTCGCTTCGTGCCGGGGGCTTCGGGAATGCTCGTCGTCATCGCTGCGACGATGGCGCCGGTCTCCTCATAGGTGCACAGCTTGAGCGTGATGGCCGCGCGGATCACCGCATCCTGCCATTCGAGCGGCAGCGCGAGACGACGGCACCAGGCACGCCAGTGGTCGGCAGTCTCCTCCTCGAATTCGCGGGCAAGCGTGCCGATTCCCTCGGTCGGCGTCTCGTCGGGTCCCAGCAGAAAGCTGAGCGGCCCATCCAGCACGAAGCCGGTTTCCTCGCGCAGATAGGTGATCGGCGCATCGGTCGACAGGCGCAGCGCAGTGGAGGGTCCGACGAAGCGGACGTGATTGCTCCCGAAGGTGCTGTCCGGCACGGTGGCGCCCCAGCCGAAGCGCGGTCTGAGGCGTAGGGTGACCCGCGGCTGGCCCGCGATCGGGGCGATGCGGCGAACCAGCATCATGGGACGGAACATACGGCCGCGCGTGCGAAAGCGGGGGGCGAAGTCGACCACCTCGAGACCTTCGCCCTGCGAATTGAACAGGCGCGTGCGCAGGATCGCCGTATTGGAATCGTAGCTCTGCTCTGAATGCGAGAAGTCGTCGAGGTCGACCGCGAAGGCCCCATCGTCGGGATGGCTGCCCTGCGGATGACCCAGTAGGGCGTGGAAGACCGGTTCACCGTCGAACCGGGGCAGGCACCACCAGACGATCCGCGCGCGGCGGTCGACCAAGGCGCCGACCGCGCAGTTGCCGATTACGCCCAGATCGAGGCCATCGACCGCAGCCGGGCGCCCCGTCCGCACGGCCGGCTCGGCAACACCCTGATGCGCAATATCGGGAATTCCCGTCTCCATCGAACTTCCCCAATCCCGACCGCCCGAACTGTTCAGCGTCGGGCACGAGCCCGGGCCGCAGGTTCAGTTAAGGTCGCGCCGAACCCTGATTGGACGAGTGTGCCTCTTTCGCATCGTTTCGGTCCGGGAAGCGGTTGTTACCGGCCTATTGGCGACCGCCCATGAGCCCGGAACACATCGCCCGCGCCCCTCGTCGCGGCGCGCTCACCGAGGTGAGGATTGCGACTTCGATGTGCCGACAACAGCCCCCTGTCTGCCAGCGCGCTCCATCTCGCGATTTCTCTGCGCGGTGTCAATGCGGCGACAGTGTTTTTCTCGCCGTCGCCGGTTTGTGATAAACTGGCTCACAATGTTGCCCAGTGGACGAGATCCGGGCTGGCATGACACGGGAGGTGCGGGATGTTTGGGCGCCGGAGCCTGGTTCTCGCCATGTTCGCTGCAAACCTCTACCCCTTGCCTGGCCTGGCCGACAGTGACGCTGAAATGGGGCGCCGCATCGCTGAGCAGCATTGCTCGAGATGCCATGTCGTGGGCGACTTCAATCCCATGGGCGGGATTGGCTCGACACCCTCCTTCCAGCTTATAGTCAATGCCCTGGAGGACTGGGAGGCCCGCTTTCTGACGTTCCACCAGCGGGTGCCCCATCCGCCCTTCGTCCGCATTGCCGGATTTCCCGCACCGGACCCCAAAGTCAATCCGCCAAACGCGGCACCCTTCGAGCTGGAACTTGAGGACATTGTGCGCATCGCCGCATTCGCGCGCACGCTGAAAGACGACTGATAGCAGGCGCCGGCGCTGTCCTGCTGATTCAATGCTCGGTGAACAGTGTGCGGATGAACCGGCGCGCCGAGTCTATGGCGCTTTCCAGTGCGGCCACGGAATTCCGGCAGCGCTCATCATCGGGGCTGAACGCCATGCGCTCGGCCCGGTCGGCCTCTTCGGCAACCTTCCAGGCGCCAACACCACGCGCCGCGCCCTTGATGGTATGCGCGGATTCCCGCCAGGTCCGCGCGTCACCAGCTTCCTTGATCCGGTTGAGATAGGTACGCGCCTGTGCGGCGAAGAGCTGAAGCACCTCCCGCTCTAGCTGGGGGTCGCCGAGCGTGTGCCTGGCCAGATGTACGAGATCGATCGGCCGATCGTCCCCCGCCCAATCACGCATCCGCATCGTCAAGCCTGCGTCAGATGCCGACATTTCGGTGCCCCGCTGGGTTTTCTTATCCGCGCCCGGCCAGCAAGACTGGCTCAGATCTCACAGGGTGCATAACAAGCCGATAAAATGCGGTTAATGAAGCTGGCCACTTGGCCAGCGCCGCCGGCGCGCGGGCGTCTGACTTCGTCGACCTCCGCGAGGCAACAGCGACGGCCGGCGCTGCTGTCAGGCGGGCGCTCGAAAAGGGGATGTCAACGGCCTTGAAATCCGCCTTTCGATCATACCTTTACGGTTGATGGTTTACGCCGAGCATCACCGTTAACGATAAATTAACACTCGCACCACCGGGTGTTTTCCGTTGCGGCTTTTGGCTCTAGACTGATGCAGGCGGCGCGTGTCCCATGACACGAGCTGGATCGTCGGCGGCCATTGTCCGGTTGTTGCAAGTGGACAAGGGCGATGTCGCACAGGGGCAGTCCACCTAGACGGGCCCCGATGCGCCTTCGGCGTCCGGCAAGGCACGGTTGAGCGGCGGACGACAGTATAGTCCAGTACAGAGTATCGAGGGGCGATCCGATGGCAAAGCAGTCTCCACAATCTCAGGACGCAGCCCAGGCTGCGTTGTCGGCCGTCGAGGAGGCATTGACCTTCGATCGAAAGGACGCGGCGCGCGCCGCCCCTGGTGGAGTAGAGCCCGCCACGAAGGAAGGTTCGGGGGAGGCTGCGGAAACCGTCCAGCGGGCCGTGGAACGAGTGGTCGAGGCCGCGCGCGAGCGGCCGGTCGAACCGCCTCAAGGGGAAGACGCAGCGCCCACGTCCGAGCGTGCCGCGCAGCCCGATTACGCGCCGGGCTCCCGTCAGCCCGAGCCGGCCAACGACCCCGTGCCCCCTTCTCGCGACGGCACCCGCCCGGCAAATGACGATCGCCCGAGCATCGGCCACATTGTCCACTCCATGGAGCGCCGCCCTCCCCGCACTCCCTACTGGATCGCGTTTCTCGTGTCGCTGGTGTGGATCGGACTCGGGGCGACGATTGGCTGGGGGCTCTACGGGGCTGATCTCTTCGCGCTCACGACGCCCGGCATGCTGACCGCCCAACCGGGCGTCGCCCTAGTCTATGTGGCGGCCTTCATTCCGGTCCTGTTCTTCTTTGCCACAGCGGCCCTGGCATGGCGCGCGCAGGACCTGCGGATGGCCAGCCGCTCGCTCACCGAGGCCGCCATCCGCATCGCCTCACCGGAAGGCGTGGCGACCGAATCCGTCACCAGCGTCGGCCAGGCCGTGCGCCGCGAGGTCGCAGCGATGGGGGACGGCGTCGAGCGCGCGCTGGCGCGGGCCGGCGAGCTGGAATCCCTGATACAGGGGGAAGTAGCCTCCCTGGAGCGCGCCTATCACGAGAACGAGTTACGGATGCGCGCGCTGCTCGACCAGATGTCGAGCGAGCGCGAAGCGATCATGACGAACGCCGACCGGCTGCGCACGTCGATTGAAACCAGCCATCAGGGTCTGTCTCACGACCTGTCCGTGGCAGCCGATCACATCGCACAGTCGATCAGCGCATCCGGCGCGCAGGTTAACGACTCGCTGGTGCAAACCGGCACCCAGCTTTCCGACTCGCTCACCGCGGCCGGCGACAACCTCATAGGCACGCTGAACAGCCATGGCGACGATTATGTGCGCCAGCTCAACGACACGGGCGAGAACGTCGTGGCGTCCCTCGCGAGCACCAGCCACGAAGTGACGGCTGCGCTCGCCGACAAGGGCCGGGAGATCAACGAGGGCTTCGAACTCAATGCCAGCGCGCTCATCACGGATCTGAGCGAGCGCAGCGCCAGCGTCAATGACCGGCTCGCCTCCACGGGCCAGACCCTCATCGAGACACTTATCGAGCGCAGCAATGACGTGACCGTTCGCATGAACGAGTCCAGCGCACGGGTTGCGGAAGATCTGTCGCAGCGCGGCAACGAGCTCACCGAACGGCTCGAGAGCACGGGCCAGCGGATCGCCGGCTGGATCTCCTCGAGCGGAAGCGAATTGACCGACCGTCTGAGCGAAACCAGCACGCGTCTCGAGGGCGTTGTGACCAGCCGTGGCAACGAGCTGGCGGATAAGCTGGAGCGCACCAGCTACGAGATCGCGACAGCGCTGAGCTCGGGAAGCGACGCGCTCAACCGCGACCTGGACCAGGCCGTGGCGCGCATCGACGGCGCCGTCTCCACGCGCGGGCGCGAGCTGACCGAGAAGTTGGAGGTCAGCGGGAGCGAGCTGACCACCGCCTTGTCGTCGGGTAGCGACCATCTAACGCGTCAGCTCGACGAGGCAGTCGCCAGAATCGACGGCACGGTGTCCTCGCGCGGGCGACAGCTCACCGATCGCCTCTCACAGACCGGCGATGAGATCGTGGTAACGCTGTCCTCGAGCAGCGAGGAGCTGACACGCAAGCTCAGCGAAGCGCATGCCCGGTTCGACGATACGGTGACACATCGTGCGCGTGAGCTGGCCGACCGAATGACGCAGACGAGCGGCGAGATGGCCCAGACCATTTCGTCGGGAAGCGAAGAGCTGGCCCGCAAGCTGGACGAGGCGAACGCGGCCCTCGAGAGCGTCGTGACCGAGCGGGGCAACGAGCTCACCACGCGTCTGACTGAGTCCGGCAGGTCATTCGCCGACGAGCTTTCGGCCCACTCGGCGCGCTACACCGAGCAGCTCGGCAGCGTGGGCGTCGAGGTCGCCCGCGCCATCGCTACACGCGGCAACCGCCTGATCGACGCGCTGTCGAACACCTCGACCGA
>SKQW01000393.1 GCA_007118805.1 Rhodobiaceae bacterium
CCGTGCGTGTCCTTGACGGGCGCGCAAGCGCCCGGCCGCAGCGGAGGCTATCAACGGTCAGGCCTCCGGGGGCCTCGCGGAGCAAGCCCAAAAACACCGCGGGCGCGGGATGCCGGGGCCCAGGCCCGATCCTCGCGGCTTAACCAAAATCCTGTGCGTCCTTTCCTTTGGCGTGCAGGTCCGTGGGGCGGGTCCGCCCCGGTATCCCGCGCCGCCCTCGGCTCAAAGCCGCCGGGCGGGGCCGACAAGACCATCCCGCCGGGCGCCAAGCGCCGCGGCGCGATTCGGCGCGCCCGGTCACTGGGTCAGGCGGGCGGCGTCGGGCTCCAGCCAGTCGGCCACCGCGCCGGCGGCGTCGATCAGCGCCATGCGCCGGGCCAGATTGGCGACGACGCAGGCATGGTTGGGCAGGATGACGACCCGGCTGCCCGGACTGAGGTCGCGGCCCTCATGGGCGAGAAAGCCGTGCTCCTCGGATAGTTGCGTGACCGTCATCGGCGCGCGGTCGATGCGCCCCGTCTGGAAGTCGATGGCGAAGGCCTGGCCGTGGCCGGCCACCGATTGCGAGCCGTGCGGGCCCTTGTCGGAGCTCAGCACCTTGGAGCCGGCATCGGTGATGGCATGGCGGTCATTGCGGCTGACGACGGTTGCCAGCACGCCGAGCGCGATGTCGTCGATCTCGGCGACGCCGATGCCTACCTGGGTGAGGTCGAGGAAGACGTAGTTGCCGGGGCGCACCTCGTCGATGCCGTCGAACCCGTCATGGGCGAGCAGGGTCGGCGTGCTGCCGACCGAGATTTCCGGCACATCGATGCCGGCTTTGCCGAGCCCGTTCCGGATCTCGCCGAGCAGCAGGCGTTCGGCGCGGGCCGCTTCGCGCACCGCCTCGGCGCCCTGGCAGCGATAGGCGTGGCCGGCATGGGCGATCAGTCCGGCAAAGCTCAAGCCCGGCTGCTTGGCGATGGCGGCGGCGAGCGGCGCGACGGCATCGGCCCGGGGGGCAACGCCGCAGCGGTGCAGCCCGACATCGACCTTGACCATGACCTCGGCCGTTGCCCCGGCGGCGGCGACGCCCTCGGCCAGCGCCGCCACCCCTTCGGCGCTGTCGGCCACCAGCCGCACCGCCGTTCCGTTGCGCTGGCCCACCGTCACCACCCGGCGCACCTTGGCCGGATCGATCAGCGGGTGGGCGAGGGTCAGCCGTTCAAGGCCCGGCATCAGCATGGCGACGGCCTCCTGGCTCTTGGCGGCGGTGATCCCGCCGGCCCCGGCCTTGAGCTGGCGCGCCGCGATCGCCCGGCACTTGTGGGTCTTGATGTGGGGCGACAGCCGCGCCTTGCCGTCGACCCGCCGGGCCATGCCCACGATATTGGCGCCAAGGCGTTCATCGTCGATCAGGACGACCGGTGTTTCGAGCTCTTCATGGGCGGCGCCCACCGCGTTCAGCATGCTTGTCTCCTGTCGTTGCGGGTCCTGTCAGCGCAGCGCCTCGACCACCGCCCGGTCGGGAAAGCAGGTCGGTTGGCGGCCGGTATTCGCCTGCCATGTGCCGATCGAGCGCCGCGTGCGGAAGCCGACCAGCCCGTCCACCCCGCCGACATCGTGGCCGAGTTCCTCCAGCCCGCGCTGTAGGGCGGCGATGTCGGCTCGATGCAGGCGGTCGACGGGCCGCCAGTCGCCGGCAAAGCGGAAGTCGCCATACATGATGCGGTCGCCGGCATGGCCGACGAAGAGGGCGTAGAGGTCGCTCTCATTGTACTCCTTGAGGACGTAGAAATTCGGGGTGACGAGGAAGGCCGGGCCGAGGCGCCCGGCCGGCAGCATCAGATAGCCCTCGCCGGCAAGCTCGTGCTCCGGGAAGGGGCGCCCGCCGACCCGTTCGACGCCCAGCTCCACCCATTCGGCGATCGGCCGCCCGCGATCCGGCCCTTCCTGGGCGCAGGACAGGGAATCGGGGACGGTGACCTCGAAGCCCCAGTCGCGCCCGCGCACCCAGCCATGGCTTGCCAGATAGTTGGCGATCGAGGCCAGCGTGTCGCGCTCGGAGCTCCAGATGTCGGCGCGCGCGCTGCCGTCGAAGGCGACCGCATGGCGCAAGTAAGAGGAGGGCAGGAATTGCGGCTGGCCGAGCGCCCCGCCCCAGGACGACTTCATGTCCTCGAGCCGGGCATGGCCGCCTTCGACCATCCGCAGCGCGGCGATCACCTCGTTGCGATACATCTCCTGCCGGCGCGCCAGGAACGCCTTGGTGCCCAGCACCTCGAAGGCGTTGTAGGGGATGCGGGCGGTGCCGAAGGCCGATTCGCGGCCCCAGATGGCGAGCAGGATTCCCGGCGCCACCCCGTAGCGCTCCTCGAGGGCGGCGAGCGTGTCGCCATGGCGCTCGGCGTGGCGGCGCCCGGTGGCGGCGACGCCGGCGACGACGTTCTCCGCGAAATAGGCGCCCGGCGCCCGGAACTCCGCCTGATGCTGGGCCTCGGGCGCTTGGCCCTCGCGGCCGGGGATGACGAGGTCGGGCAGGTCGAGATTGGGCGAGACGCCGCGGAACGCTGCCTCGAAGGTCTCGGCCGAGACCCCTTGCGCCTGAGCCTCGGGCCACAGCTCGGCGCGCAGCCAGTCGGCAAAGCGAGCCTCGATGCTGTCGGCGGCTGCGCTCTGACCTATTACGGCAAGCGCCGCGATCATGGCCGCCGCGATCAGCGGCGCGCATAGCATTTGTCCCCATGAGTCGCGAGTGGCCGACATCCGGCGAGGCTACCGCGTCCTGTCGCCATGGCAAGGGGCCTATCGCGCCGGCGGCCCGAACCGCATAGG
>SKQW01000147.1 GCA_007118805.1 Rhodobiaceae bacterium
GGCCGCGGCCGTTCGGCGGCACGAACAGGTCGGTGCGCAGACGGATCGGTTCGCTGTTGAGCCCCTGGCGGCGCGTCGCCATCTCGAAGCGCCGCCCGATTGTCCAGGCGAGGGGGCCGGTACCGCGCATCCGGGTCCCGAACTGAGCGTCATAGTCGCGCCCGCCCCGCATCTGGCGCATCAGGGACAGAACCCGTTCGGCGCGGTCCGGCGCGTGGGTTTCCAGCCATTCGCGAAAGAGGTCACGGACCTCAAGGGGCAGCCGCAGCAGGACATAGCCGGCCTGCCGCACCCCGGCCGCGGCGGCGGCCGATAGGATCGCCTCGATCTCGCTGTCGGTAAGGCCGGGGATGACCGGCGCGGCCATGACCGCGGTCGGAATGCCGGCCTCGCTCAGCTGCCGGAGCGCATCCAGTCGCCGGGTGGGCGTTGCGGCCCTCGGCTCCATGGCGCGCGCCAGCTTCCTGTCCAGCGTGGTCACCGACAGCGCCACCTTGACCAGCCCGCGTTCGGCCATGCGGCTGAGAATGTCGATATCCCGCAGCACCAGTGCCGACTTGGTCACCAGCCCGACGGGATGGGAACAGCGCTCCAGCACCTCCAGGATGCTTCTGGTGATGCGAAACTGGCGCTCGACGGGCTGGTAGGGATCGGTGTTGGTGCCGATGGCGATGGTCCTGGGCCGATAGCCGGCCTGCGCCAGCTCGCGCTCCAGAAGCTCCGCGGCATTTGGCTTGGCGAACAGCTTGGTCTCGAAGTCGAGGCCCGGCGACAGCCCCATATAGGCGTGGGTCGGCCGGGCATAACAGTAGGTGCACCCATGCTCGCAGCCACGATAGGGGTTGATCGAGCGATCGAAGGAGATGTCGGGCGACTGGTTGCGCGTGATGATCTTTCTCGGCCGCTCCAGCGCCACCTCGGTGGACAGCGGCGGGAGCGCTTCGGCCGAGCCCCAGCCGTCGTCGAGGGCCTCGCGCGCGTGCGCCTCGAAGCGGCCCGAGCGGTTGGTGACCGTGCCCCGCCCGCGCCGACGCTCGGGCATCACCGCCCCGGCCGGGACATCACGACTTTGCGGCAGCGCATCCATCATGGGGTACTGATATCATGCAAAACAGAACAAAACAAGAACATTCTGGCGATCATGTCGGGCCGACGTGAGACGCGCTATAAGGACGCCCATGCTCACGGTGATCATTCCAACGCTCGATTCGGGGGAGGGGCTGACAAGCACGCTGGCGGCACTAGTGCCGGCGGCGTGCGAGGGGGTGGTCGCCCAGGTGGTGGTCACCGATGGCGGCTCCTCCGACGAGACGCTTGCCATCGCCGAGGGCTTCGGCTGCGATATCGTCGAGGCGGCGCGGGGGCGCGGGCCGCAGCTTGCCGCGGGCGCGCGCGCGGCGCGCCATGAGTGGCTCCTGTTCCTGCACGCCGATACGGTGCCCGAGGCCGGATGGTACCAGGAGGTTGCTGTCTTCATCGCTGAACAAGAGCAGAATGAGAGATCGCGCGCGGCGGCCTTCCGCTTCGCGCTCGACGACGGCTCACGTCGGGCGCGCCTGCTCGAACGGGTGGTCGCCCTGCGCTGCGCGGTGCTGGCGTTGCCATTCGGCGATCAGGGGCTCGTCATCGCCCGGCGCCATTACGAAGCGCTGGGCGGATTTCGCGACCTGCCCCTGATGGAGGACGTCGATCTGGTGCGGCGCATCGGGCGGCGCCGGCTTGCCCGGTTGCGCGGTCGCGCCGTCACGAGCGCCGCGCGCTATCGCGAGCGCGGCTATGCGGCGCGCATGATGCGAAACTTCGTCTGCCTCAGCCTTTACTATTTGCGGGTGCCGCCCCGCGTGATCGCGCGACTCTACGGGTGATGGACAATCATCTGGTGGTCATGGCGAAAGCGCCTGTCGCCGGGGCGGTCAAGTCACGCCTCGGTGCGGAGATCGGCGTTGTGGAGGCAACACGCTTTTATCGGGTTACCCTGGCGCGACTGATACGTCGGCTGGCATGGGACCCGCGCTGGCGGCTGCGGTTCGCGGTCACGCCCGATAGCGCCGCCCATGCGCCGCTCTGGCCGCCACGGCTGATCTGCCAGCCCCAGGGCGGCGGAGATCTCGGCGCGCGCATGCAGGCGGTGTTCGACGATTTGCCGCCCGGCCCGGCGGTTATCGTGGGCAGCGACATACCGCAGATCGCGCCGGCCCACATTGCCAGGGCATTCGCCCTGCTGGGGCGCTGCGATGCTGTGTTCGGTCCCGCTGCCGATGGCGGCTACTGGCTGGTCGGTCTCAGGCGCCGGCCCATGATTCCAAGAGTGTTTGCGGGGGTGCGCTGGTCAACCGGCCACGCCCTTGCCGACACGCTGTTGAACTGCCGGATGCTGGAGGTTGCCTATCTCGATGAGCTCGCCGACGTCGACACGGCGGCCGACTGGCGATGCTGGCGCCGCCGCGAGGGCTGAGGCGCGCCGGATACACCGCCTGGACTTTGCTAGCCCGGGATCCGCCCGCCCAGCTCGTCCTCGATATGGATGCGGATGATGGTCTCGAAATCGGGATCGGCCTGGAAGCCGAGTTCGGTGGCGCGGCGAGGATTGAAATTCTGTGGCCAGCCGGCGACGATACCGTCGATGAAGGGGTCGCGCTCCCAGCGCACGCGGTCGGCAACCTTGTCGCCCGCCACGCGCCGGAGTGCCTCCACCATCTCGCCCACGCTGACGCACAGGCCCGGCATGGTGAGACTGCGGCGCGGCCCGATCTTTTCGCCGGGCAGCTCGGCCGCATGGATCAGGAAGCCGATCGAGGCGCGCGGGCTCGCCACCCAGTGGCGCACCTCCGGGCCCACCGGACAGACCGCCTCCTGCCCGCTCAGCGGCTCGCGAATGATGCCCGAAAAGAAGCCCGACGCCGCCTTGTTCGGCTTGCCGGGCCGCACCGCCACGGTGGGCAGGCGGATGCCTACGCCGTCGACGAACCCCTTGCGGGTGTAATCCATGAGGAGCAGTTCGCCGCACGCCTTCTGGACCCCGTAGGATGTCAGCGGCGTGTGGTGGAACTCGTCGGGGATCGGCTCGGGAAATGGCGCGCCGAAAACGGCGATCGAGCTCGTGAAAACGAGCCGCGGCACGAATTCGGCTTGCCGGATCGCCTCAAGGAGGCCCCAGGTGCCTTCGAGATTGATCCGGTAGCCCTTGTCGAAGTCGGTCTCCGCCTCGCCCGAGACGATGGCCGCGAGATGGAAGATCACATCGGGCTTGCCCGCGACGAGGGCGTTTATCGTATCCGCCTCGGCAATATCGCCGGTGTGGGCCGAAACCTCGAAGCCGGCGCCGGCCGCCGCTGCCGGCGCTGCCGGCGGCACCACGTCATGGAGCGTGAGCTGCGAAACGGTGCGCCCGGCGAGCTGACCGTCGCGCGCCAGTCGCTCGGCCAGCTTGCGGCCGACCATGCCGGCCGCCCCCAGGATCAGGACATGCATTACGGTCTCCTCGGGTCGCTAAAGGGTCCAGCCGCCGTCAATGGGAATCGCGACGCCCGTCACGAAGGCGGCCTCGTCGGACGCCAGATAGACGGCCAGGGCGGCGACCTCCTCGGGCTCGCCGATGCGGCCCATGGGCTGGCGCTCGTAGAACCACGCCTTGGCCTGCTCGAAGCCGCCGAGCTCATCGGCAAGGCCGGCAACGCGGTCCTCCCAGGACGGGGAGTGGACGGTGCCGGGGCAGATGGCGTTGCAGCGGATGCCCTTGCGGATGAAGTCGATGGCCACCGCCTTGGTGAGCCCGATCACAGCGGCCTTGGTGGCGCCATAGACGTAGCGCTTGGGCGCCCCTTTGAGCGAGGAAGCACCCGACGCCATGTTGATGATTGCCCCGCCGCCCCGTTCCAGCATGCTGGGCAGAAAGGCATGGATCATGCGATGCATCGATTTCACATTGAGATCGAAGGAGAAATCCCAGTCTTCCTCGCCGCATTCCAGAACGTCGCCGTGATGGACGTAGCCAGCGCAGTTGTACAATATGTCGACGCCATCGATCCGTTCGGCCAGCGCATTCACCGCGCCTGAATCGCGCACGTCGAGCCGGTGGGTCTCCGCCACGCCTTCAGTCTTCAGTTCGGCCAGCTTGGCCTCGTCGATATCAGTGGCGATCACATGCGCGCCCTCGCGCGCGAAGGCAAGGGCGCTTGCCCGACCAATCCCTTGCGCCGCTGCAGTGACGATTGCCCGCTTGCCCTCTAGGCGTTTGCTCATTCAGTCCATACCCCCTGGTTGAAACCGCAGTTCCGCCGTGGCACCGCTGGCCTTAGCGACAGGCGCTGACAGTGACGCCATCGGTCGATTCGCGCCTCAGTGATTGTCGCGCGGCACGCCCTTGCCGGCGATGTCCTGATACTTGACAGCCGGCTTGAGCACCATGCCCTCGTCGAGCTGGGCAACCATCGCCCGCTGGATCTCCTGCCAGGGCGTCTGGCTTTCCGGCCTGGGAAAGCCGCCGGCCTCCTCCAGCGCCTTGCGCCGCGCCGCTAACTCGTCCTCCGGGATCAGGATGTCGGCGGTACGCTTGTTGAGGTCGATGCGCACCCGGTCGCCGGTTCGCAGCAGGGCCAGCCCGCCTCCGGCCGCGGCCTCCGGCGAGGCATTGAGGATCGAGGGGCTGCCGCTCGTGCCCGATTGCCGGCCATCCCCCACGCAGGGCAGCTCGGTGACGCCCCGGCGGAGAAGCTCGTCGGGCGGCTGCATGTTGACCACTTCCGCTGCGCCCGGATAGCCGATCGGCCCAGCGCCGCGGATGAACAGCAGGGTGTTCTCGTCAATCCCGAGTTCAGCATCGTTGATCCGGTGATGATAGTCTTCCGGCCCCTCGAAGACGATCGCCTTGCCCTCGAAAGCGTTGGGGTCGTCCGGGTTGGACAGATAGCGCTGCCGGAAGGTGTCGGAAATCACGCTCGTCTTCATGATCGCCGAGTCGAACAGATTGCCCCTGAGGTTGAGGAACCCGGCATCCTTGGTGAGCGCCCGCTCGAAGGAGCGGATCACATCGGCATCGCCAACCTCGCGGTCGCGGCAGTTGTCGCCGATCGACTTTCCGTTGACCGTCAGCGCCGACTCCCGAATCAGTCCGTTCCTCATCAGCTCGCCGATGACAGCGGGCACGCCGCCGGCGCGATGGTACTCCTCGCCGAGATACTTGCCCGCCGGCTGAAGGTTGACCAGGAGCGGCACCTCGTAACCGATACGCTCCCAATCGTCGTTGGTCAGCTCGACGCCGACGTGACGGGCAATGGCATTGATGTGAATCGGCGCGTTGGTCGAGCCGCCGATCGCCGAATTGACGACGATCACATTCTCGAACGCCTCGCGCGTCATGATGTCGGTGGGCTTGAGGTCTTCCCACACCATCTCGACCGCGCGCAGGCCGGTCTCATAGGCGATCTGGCCGCGTTCGCGCAGCGGCGCAGGTATCGCCGCGCAGCCCGGCAGGCTCATGCCGAGCGCCTCGGCGAGGGAATTCATTGTCGTCGCCGTGCCCATGGTGTTGCAGTGGCCGACCGACGGCGCCGAGGAGGAAACGATATCCATGAACTCGTCATAGTCGATCTGGCCCGCCGCATGATTGGCGCGGGCCTGCCATACCACGGTGCCCGATCCGGTCCGCTCTCCCTTCCACCAGCCATTGAGCATCGGACCGCCCGACAGGACGATGGCCGGTATGTTGACGGTGGCCGCCGCCATCAGGCAGGCCGGCGTCGTCTTGTCGCAGCCCGTGGTGAGCACCACGCCGTCGAGCGGATAGCCAGTGAGCACCTCGACGAGCCCGAGATAGGCCAGGTTGCGGTCGAGCATGGCGGTGGGCCGCTTGCCGGTCTCCTGGATGGGATGCATGGGGAACTCGAAGGCGACCCCGCCGGCCGCCCGGATGCCCTCGCGCACCCGCTTGGCGAGATCGAGATGGTGCCGGTTGCAGGGGCTCAGGTCCGACCCAGTCTGGGCGATGCCGATGATCGGCTTGCCCGACTGCAGCTCCTCGCGGGTGAGGCCGTAATTCAGATAGCGCTCCAGATAGAGCGCCGTCATTCCGGGATTATCGGGATTGTCGAACCAGAGCCGGCTTCTCAGTTCGCGCTTTTTTGCCACGGGCGGCCTCCTCCTGCGGTTGTTTGCGTCGCATCCTGCCGCCGCCGAAGCGGAAAAGCAATCGGCGAGAATGCGCGTATGGGCACAGCTCGCGCCGCTCACTCACCCATCTTGAGGGCCTGGATGAAGGCTTCTTGGGGAATCTCCACCTTGCCGAACTGGCGCATGCGCTTCTTGCCTTCCTTCTGCTTTTCCAGCAACTTGCGCTTGCGGGTGACGTCGCCGCCATAACATTTCGCGGTCACGTCCTTGCGCAGTGCGGCGATGGTCTCGCGGGCGATTACCTTGGCGCCGATGGCCGCCTGGATCGGAATCTTGAACATGTGGCGCGGGATCAGGTCCTTCAGCTTCTCGCAGAGCTGGCGCCCGCGCTGCTCAGCCTTGGAGCGATGCACCAGCATGGCCAGCGCATCAACGGGCTCGCCATTGACCAGAAGCGACATCTTGACGAGGTCGCCGACGCGGTAGCCGGTGATGTGATAGTCGAAGGAGGCATAGCCGCGCGACACCGATTTGAGCCGGTCGTAGAAATCGAACACCACCTCGTTGAGGGGCAGATCGTAGACCAGCATGGCGCGGGCGCCCACATAGGACATGTCGACCTGCTCGCCGCGCCGCTCCTCGCAAAGTTTGAGGACGGCGCCGAGATGCTCGTCGGGCGTGAGGATGGTGGCACGGATCCAGGGCTCGGAGATCTCGTCGACCTTCACCGGCTCGGGCATGTCGGCCGGGTTGTGCAGCTCGAGCGCGCTGCCGTCGGTGAGCTTGACATTGTAGACCACGCTCGGGGCGGTGGCGATCAGGTCGAGGCCGAACTCGCGCTCCAGCCGCTCCTCGATGATCTCCAGATGCAAGAGGCCGAGAAAGCCGCAGCGAAAGCCGAAGCCCAGCGCGGCGGAGGTCTCCATCTCGAAGGTGAAGCTCGAATCGTTGAGTCTCAGCTTGCCCATGGCCGCGCGCAAGGCCTCGAAATCGGCCGCGTCCACCGGATAGATGCCGCAGAAGACGACGGGGATCGATGGGCGGAAGCCGGGCAGCGCCGCCGCGCAGGGCCGCTTGGCCTCGGTGATGGTGTCGCCGACATTGGTGTCGGCGACCTCCTTGATCGAGGCGGTGAGAAAGCCGAGCTCGCCGGGGCCAAGCTCGCCCCAGTCGACCGGCTTGGGCCCGAAGATGCCGACCTTGTCGACCTCGTAGACGGCCTCGGCCTTCAGCATGCGGATCTTCATGCCCTTCTTCAGCACGCCGTCGATCACCCGGATCAGCACCACGACGCCGAGATAGGGGTCGTACCAGGAATCGACCAAGAGCGCCTTGAGCGGCGCCTTGGCGTCGCCCTCTCGCGGCGGCGGCAGGCGGGTGACGATGGCCTCCAGAACGTCGGCAACGCCGATCCCGGTCTTGGCCGAGATCTCGAGTGCGTCGTCGGCGTCGAGGCCGATCACCTCCTCGATCTGCTGCTTGACCCGGTCGATGTCGGCGGCCGGCAGATCGACCTTGTTCAATACCGGCACGATCTCGTGGTCCACGTCGATCGCCTGGTAGACATTGGCCAGCGTCTGGGCCTCCACGCCCTGGCTGGCATCGACCACCAGTAGCGAGCCCTCGCAGGCGGCCAGCGAACGGTTGACCTCATAGGTGAAATCGACATGGCCCGGCGTGTCGATCAGGTTGAGGACGTAGTCGTGGCCGTCGCGCGCGGTGTAGTTGAGCCGCACCGTCTGGGCCTTGATGGTGATGCCGCGCTCGCGTTCCAGATCCATCGAGTCGAGCACCTGCTCGCGCATCTCGCGCTCGCTCAAGGCGCCGCAGAGCTGGATCAGGCGGTCGGCGAGCGTCGACTTGCCGTGATCGATATGGGCGATGATCGCAAAGTTGCGGATACGTGAAAGCTCGGTCATGGCGGCGAGTTAGCACCGGGAGGGCGGGGCGACAAGCGCAACCCGAAACGAGCGGCCCGGGCGCCGGTCAATTTAACGCGCCCCAAGGGGGAGGGGAGCGCCGTCCGTGCCGGCTGAATCGCATCAGCCAGCCGGCGGCGCGGGCATGGCTGGTCTGGACCCTCGTCTCGCTTTGGCCAGGACTCCGCCGGCGATTCCGCCGACACGGCCCGGCGAACGACCCTTTCATTGGCGGTAGACTCGCTTATCTCAAAGGGCGAGATGGCGCTATCGATTGATGCCTTGTGCTGATCGGCCGGCCTCGTGTAGTAGGGGCTCGGCAGCGTTGCTGCCTTCCGCGGAGAGGTGCCGGAGCGGTCGAACGGGGCGGTCTCGAAAACCGTTGTGCCTTTGCGGGCACCGAGGGTTCGAATCCCTCCCTCTCCGCCAAATGATTATATAATGCCTTGTGATAATTATATTTTTTTACGAATTGTCGTATTATCCCACATTTAAGCCCATAAACGAGGCCGGCTCTCATTGGACGAAAGTGTCGGCCATTCCTGGAAACGTGAATTCGCCGCCCGCATTACGCGAAACTCGGCCTAAACGCGCGGAGTCCTTAGGTTCCCGCCAAGATGATGTGGATCGTGCGGATCCACTAGCTAAGCACTTCATCGCTCTGCGTCCGCGCCGAAAAATGTCGAGACCGCCAAGCAGAATGACGCCCCCCTGACGAAGCTCGTGATTCTCTCGATGCAGGCGGAAGCTCTCTTCACGCTCGACGCTCGTCAGCCTATCCTGATGATGACGCTTTCGCGAACGGAACGAGGTTGGCGAGTTGTCTACCGCGCGGCCGGCTTGGGGAAAGCGAAGCGAGAGCGGGCTGGAACACCATCTCGCGCACCACTGCGCCGATGTTTCCGCTGCCTTCGAACGACTGATCGAAGAGCCCGCGTTACGCGCAAGACTGGAACGTGTGGCGGGACGGCCGCTGGATGCGACGACGCGGGCGCGGCTGTCGCTGCTCGTGTTCCTCCACGATGTTGGCAAGCTCAACGCAGGCTTCCAGACCAAATGGCAATCGCCTTCGCCATTGGGCTGGGTCGGGCATGTGGCGGAAGGGGCGCTTCTCGTCGGCGGTCGAGGACCGGCGGTGCGTACTGTCCGGGAGGCGCTGGGGATCGGAAAAATTGCTGCCTGGGGACCGGCCGCGCCTGGCCTGTTCATAGCGGCCCTGGCCCATCACGGCCGGCCTATCGATCCAACGGGTCGGGATGGAGATCAGCGCGACGATATTTGGAAGCCTGTCGGGGACTATGATCCGATTGCTGCTGCCTACGGCTACGGCGAGGTACTGAAACTATGGTATCAGGATGCCTTCCGAGACGGACCGGAGCTGCCCGACGCGCCCGCCTTTCAGCATCTCTTCGCCGGGCTGGTCGCCATCGCTGATCAGATCGCCTCACGCGAACCACTGTGGCGGGCCGAGCTCGACGCGGCCTATCCTGAGAGTGCCCGCCCATGCATGGCTGAGGCGATCGCCGCGGTGGGGTTCGATGCCGCGAAGCGGCGCGCCGACCTGCGCGCACCCACCGCGGACGAAATGTTCGGCTTCGCCGAGCTGCGCCCGCTCCAGGCGCGGCTGGCAGAAGAAGGCGCCTCGGCCCCGCTTGTCATCCTCGAATCCGAAACTGGTTCGGGCAAGACGGAAGCCGCATTGTTGCATTTCAAGAGTCTGTATGCGGCGGGCGCAGTCGACGCCCTGTATTTCGCCTTGCCGACGCGCGCCGCCGCCGTCCAGCTCCATCGCCGGGTGCAGCGCGCCACGCGCGCTCTGTTCGGCGATGAGTTCGACGCAGTGCTCGCCGTGCCCGGCTATCTCACCACAGGTGATGCTACGGGGGCGCCATTGGGGCGGTTCGAAGTGCGCTGGCACGACGACCCCGACCAGGCCCGCAGGGACGCCCGCTGGGCCGCCGAGACGCCGCGCCGCTTCCTTGCCGCCGAGGTCGGGGTGGGGACTGTCGACCAGGTGCTCTTGTCGGCGCTGCAGGCCAAGTGGGCGCATTTCCGCGGCGCCGCGCTGGGGCGGGCCCTGCTGGTGGTCGACGAAGTGCATGCCTCCGACGTCTATATGGCGCGCATCCTCTCCGCGGTGCTCGACGCTCAACTTGAGCCCGGCGGCCACGTGCTGCTAATGTCGGCGACACTCGGCGCCGCGGCGCGGGCGAAATGGCTGCGCAGCGAAACGCCGCCCCGAATAGACGCCGAAGCGTTGCCCTATCCGGCGCTGTCGCTCGGTGGCGCCGGCCCGCCGCGCACCGAACCGATCCCCGGCACCGAACGCGTCAAGACGGTCGCGATGACGTCTGCGGCGGAAATCGACGCGCCGGAAGCCATCGCCCACCGGGCCCTGGAAGCGGCCGATGCCGGCGCGCGGGTCTTGGTCATCCGCAATACCGTGAGCCGTGCGATCGATACCTTGGAAGCCGTGGAGGCGGCGCGGGGCGATGCGCCGGTGCTAAAGGTGAACGAGGTTGCCACCCTGCACCATGGCCGCTTCGCCTCGGAGGATCGCAAGCAGCTCGATCGCGCGGTCGAGGACGCGCTAGCGCCGAAGCAGACGCGCCCGCCAGTGATTGTCATTGGCACCCAGACGCTGGAGCAATCCCTCGAC
>SKQW01000313.1 GCA_007118805.1 Rhodobiaceae bacterium
GCACATGCAGTATCACCAGCTTCGATCGCTTTTGTGCCGCGAGGTCGACGGCCACATCCAACGCCTTGGCAGCCTGAGGCGAACCGTCCGTGGGGTGCAGGATCAGTCTTACCTCCATCGCGTCGCCTCTCGTTCGGTCACGCCAAGACGAAACTCAAGCGAGCTGCACATCGCCTCATTGTCGTCGACGATCTGGATCAGGTCGCGATCATGCATCCTCCAGCACCTCCTCGCTGACCCGCGGCAGGGTGAAACGGAATACGGTGCCACCCTGTGGGCCGGCTTCGGCCCAGATGCGCCCGCCATGGGTCTCGACGATCGTCCGGCAGATCGACAGCCCGACGCCCATCCCGTTCAGCTTGCTGGTGACAAAGGGCTGGAACAGCCGCCCGGCGACATCGGGTGCAAGGCCCGGACCCGTGTCGGCGATGCTGATCTCCGCCCACTCGCCGCATTTCGCCTGGGAGCCGATGGTGAGATCCCGGCGTGTGGCACCCTCCATGGCCTCGATGGCATTGCGTATCAGATTGATCAGCACCTGCTGCACCTGGACCCGGTCGGCGAGGATCTGATCGGCGGCAGGATCGAGCTTGTAGCGCACGATGACGCCATGTTCCTTGGCCCCAACCAACGCCAGGGCCCCTGCCTCCTCAACGATCTTGGAGAGGCTCTCGATGCGGTGCTCGCTCTTGCCGCGAGATACGAAGTCGCGCAGCCGGCGGATGATGTCGCCGGCACGTATCGCCTGCTCGGAGGCATTGCCAAGCGCCTGCGCGAGGAGTTCGAGATTCGGTCCCTGTGGATTTGCGAGGAGTCGCCGGGCGCCATTAAGGTAGTTGGCGATCGCCGACAGCGGCTGATTGAGCTCATGAGCAAGGCTAGACGACATCTCGCCCATCGCGGTCAGGCGCGAGACCTGAACCAGCTCACTCTGCAGCTCCTGCATCCGGCTCTCGTTGTGCCGGCGCTCGGTGATGTCGCGGACAAAGCCGGTGAAGTAGCGCTGGTCGCCCTCCGACATCTCGCCGACGGACAGCTCCATAGGGAAGGTCGTCCCGTCCTTGCGTTCGCCCACCACGATCCGCCCAATGCCGATGATGCGCCGCTCCCCGGTGCGCAGATAGCGCTCGATATAGCCGTCATGCTCCGCGCGATATGCAGGCGGCATCAGGATCGAGACGTTTTGGCCGATCGCTTCTGCCGCGGAATAACCGAACAGCCGCTCCGCCGCCTTGCTGAAGTGGCGCATGATACCGCGCTCGTCGATGACAATCATTGCATCGGGCACGGTCTCGAGGATCGACACTAGGTGCGCCTGGCGGTCGGCCGCCGCGATGCGCGCGCGCTGAAGCCATTCACCGATCAGGCTCGATCCGACCCCGATGAGGACGAACGCCAGGCTGTTCAGAACGCTCGCCCAGCCCAGCTCGCCATACGTCACAATGAAAAACCAGACCCCGAACAGACTCAGGACAGTCGCCATCAGCCCCGGCCCCAGCCCACCCACGCCGGCAGCCAGCAATACGGCCGGGATGAAGGGCAGATAGGGAGCATGCGCCTCAAGGAGCGGCGTGAAAGCCAGACGCACGGAAAAGGTGATAGCCACGGCGCCCACTGCGAGGCCGTAGCGAATAAGCGGCGTGCCAATCTCCAGCCCCCACACCGGAGCAACTTGCGAGCGCTTCACATTCGCCACCTCGGAGAGATTCTTCTTAGGCCCGTCCAATGCGCGAAACCGTAGGATCCGCGCACTCGCAGGGACCCGCACGATGTCTCTCGGGGCACCTCCCAAGAACACGCCACCTGCCGGCCGACCAGAATGATCGGCGATGGCGCCATCTGCTAACGAAACTGCTTTGCGCCACACTAGCGTTGAGGCAGATCAATGTTGAGGCGGGTTGTCAGCCTGCTGCAAGCTCAACATCCAAGAGATCACCGAGCGGTGCTTGCTGGTGTCAGATCGCGGAGGGGTCGGACAGCTCTCCGGCACACGGCGCTTTGCGATGGAGACGCAGACGTCCTTGCCCAACCTGGTGCACATACGCTGATCGGAAGTTTTCTGTCGCAGTCGCTCGGCTCTCGCGAAGCCGACCGAGGCCCCCTAGCTGGGCGTGCCGCTCTGGTCGCTGCTACTGTGATCTGGACCTGCAGTCCCCCTTCGTGAGGCACAGGTCTATCGCCTCGGTCAGTTCACTGCCGAAGATCGGTTTCTCTATGACGCGGTGGATCCCTGCGGCCCTGGCCTTGGCGGTGAGCGTTGCGCTGGGCGTTGCGGTGATCATGACGATGGGAAGGACGGTGCCGGAGCGCCGCAGCCGGTCCGCCACATCGAGGCCCGTCATCGCCGGCATGTTCTGATCGAGCACCAGGCAGTCGGGCAGCTCGGCCCGCACCGCTTCCAGGAACTCACTGCCGCTGCGGAACGCCTCGACCCTGTAGCCCTCGAGCTCCAGCAGGAAGCGCAAGGCGAACAAGGCGCCGGAATTGTCATCAACGACAGCAAGCGAGCGGGCCCGTGTAGCGAGCATGGGATCAGGCATCACTGGGAACCAGCGTTCCCCTCACTCTTCCATGGCCAGCAATCGGCGGCGGTTCTTGAGGACCACCTTGCGCGGGTTGGGCAGCGCGATCGTTCCCTCTCGCTCAAGCTGGGTCAGCGTCCGCGACACCGTCTCGATGGTCAGGCCGAGGAAGTCGGCGATATCCTGGCGCGACATCGGCAGCGCCACCTCGTCGCCCACTTCGCTGCGCGCTGCCATGTCGAGCAGGAAGGAGGCGATGCGCTCCGACGCCGTCTTGCGGCCGAGCAGCAGCATGTGCTCTTGGGCGCGCTCGAGATTGGCGCCGGCGAGGCTCCAAAGTTGCTCGGACAGGCCGCGATCGGTTTCGGCGCGCTCGTGAAGCGCCCTGCGTGAGAACGCCTGCAGCGTCGTGTCAACGATCGCTTCGGCCGAAAACCGGTGCACCGCCCCGCCCTCAAGCGCGAAGAACTCGCCCGGCAGATAGAAGCCAGCGATCTGACGCCGCCCATCGCAGAGGAGCTTGGTGATGCGCACCGCGCCGCTGACCACCCGGTAGATCTTCGCAGCCTTGTCGCCCTCGGCGAAGATCTCCGCGTTGCGCGGCCGCATAGCTGCCACGCCGAGCGCCAGCCAGCCTTCCACAGGAACCCCAATTGGTGAACGGCAATGAAGATGAACGGTATCCTGCCGCAGTGGAAGTGAAGCTGACATCGTCTACTCCTTCGGCCTCGTGTTGGATGAGACCGTAGACGCTGCTCAGCCAGCGCAAAATCCGGATTGGTCCCTAAGGAAAATTACGTAATCAGCTCGCGCCTCGCCCCTCGGGGGCGCACAAAGCAGCTTTCACAGTCGCCTGTTGATTCTGAACAACGCGACTTATCGCCATCGCGCGCTGAAGGGCCACGCCTTCTTTGCCTATGCCGCCAATTACCTGATCGATCTCGACCATGCGGTCATCTCGACGTCGAGGCAAGCCGCGCGATCCACCAAGCCGGGGTTGGCGCAGCGCGCACCATGATCGAGCGCACCCAGAATCGCTTCGGCCTCTGGCCGGAGCGGCTCACCGCCGACAGCACCTCTGGTTCAGCCGAGATGCTGGGTTGGCTTGTCCATGAGCAGGGCAGCGAGTCGCACATCCCCGTGGTGGACAAGTCCGAGCGCGACGACGGCACCTTGAGCCGGATCGACTTCACCTCTGACCACAGGCGCAATCTCTACATCTGTCCCGCTGGCCATGAACTGTGCCACTACCGTCGCTAGTTCAGCTCAGCCCGTGAAGGCGTCGATGAGCACGGCATAATGCGCTACCGTGCCAGCAAGCTGGACTGCGATCCCTGCCCGCTGAAGCCGCGATGCTGCCTCAAGGCGCCGGTCAGGCCCTCCAGCGCGTGCATCCGGCCACCAAAACCCGTCGCCCCCTCATCGCCATCAAATGCCAGCGGCAAATCCATCGCCAACCACTCCTTCCCGAAATGAAAGGAGCATCGGAAAATGCCGCCTCGCCTCAAAGCGGAAAAGCAATGGGGAAAAACCGTCGCTCTGATGTCCGCACTTTGACCCATCCGAGACCCTCAGATGCGGATCTTACTCCCGGAACCGGGCTTCCGGCGCAATCGGCGTTCATGCCCTCCGGTCGATTCATTCCCAACCGCGACCAGGACCCAAAGCCGACGTTCACCAACTTGTTCGCGAGGCGATGATCGAAGGCTACGCGATCGTCGGCTAGGCGGGATTTCGCGCACTGATTACCCAGGAGGAGCTGTCCATTATGATGCCGTCAGCATCGCACCTCTGCTGGTTTATCGCCTCCGCCAGCGCGGCCTCGATCTCAGGCCGCATCCGTTCTGCCAGTTCCCCCGCTTCGCGAAAGACCTCGCCGGCCGGTCCGATGGCGAGTTGGAAGGCGATGGCATCATCAACGTCGTCGCCCACTCGGACCGGCGCGTCGACACGCACGAAATCTATGTCTTCGTAACCGGCAATTTCCATCATCTTGCGCACCTGCTCCTCACTGGCCATCGAGAATGGACCCGGGCCGCAGCTGCGCGCGTCCTCGCCCGGCTGCGGCAGGTAGCGCAGCACGATCTCCTTGGCCATCGAAAGCCACGGGTTGTCGGCCGGATCACGCCAGACGATGTGCGCCATGCGTCCGTCTGGCCGCAACGCCTTGCGCATGTTGCGCAGCCCTGCCACGGGATTCGCGAAAAACATGGTGCCGAAACGAGCGAAGACGAAATCGAACTCGCCCTCCGGCAGCATCACCTCGGCATCGCCACGCATGAAGCGCACATTGCCCAGATCGGTCTGTTCGAGATCAGTCCGTGCGTCCGCAAGGAACGCATCGCAGCAGTCGATACCGACGACCTCACCTTGCGGCCCGACGATCCGAGCGAGCTTCATTGCCGTGTCGCCCCAACCGCAGCCCACATCAAGGACACGGTCCCCCGCCTTAACGGGCAGCTTGGGAAACACTGCCTCACTGTGATAGGTGAGCCCGCCCACCAGCACGTGGCGGAAGCGGGTGAATTTTGGCGCCAGCACCTCGTTCCAAAAGCGGACGAACGCCGTGTCCTCTTGCAGCGCACCACGGGCCGCGCTGGATCTGGCATCGGTCATGGTCATTGCGCTTCCTCAATTGCTTCCTGTGTCTCTTGCGAACGTGCCTAAGCCTCCCTACTGGGAGGGTCAATGGGATTTTGCCCGGCAGCCTCTCGAAGAGCCTCAATCGCAGCTCGTCCTCAGCGTGCCAATTTCTTGGCGACGGCATGTGTGATCGTGTGATCAAGTATCGTCTCGCACAGGATGAACGCAGTGGTGCCACCCATGCTGACATCAGCCGGTCGCAACAGCCGACGCTTCGGCGGCACAGTTGTGGTTGAGGTAGGTCGGGTCGAATTCCGCGATTTCAACAAGGTGTTCTAAGTTCTCAATCCTGACGTAGCCGTGGCGGAACGTCAGGCAGCCGAGTTCGCGCAGCTGGCGCAGCATCCGGTTCACGTGGATGTTGGTCAGGCCCAGGGCATCGCCGATCATCTCCTGGGAGAGGGGGCAGCGAAAGCCGTCATCATCGGCCTGTCCGACGAGCTGTAGCCGTGCGTGCAGTTCCAGCATCAGATGAGCAACCCGGGCAATCGCACTGCGCCGCCCGATGGTGACAAGATGCTGTTCGAGGATCGTTTGGTCCCGTGCCGCCGACCAATCCAGGGCACCTGCAAGCTTCGTCTGAGAGCGCTTGATCTCGTTTAGGGCGCGGTTATCAATCTCGCAGAACACGCAGTCGGTGATGGTGGCGTAGGTGTGACCAGCACGACCGTCAACTGCAATGGTATCCCCCGGAACATGAAAGCTGATGATCTGGCGGTCCCCTGCAGACAACAGCTTGTAGCAGTAGACCCAGCCATTGCCGATCAGCCATGTCGCTCCGTGGGCGGCAGGCTCTGTGAGCGCCACCTCGCGCTTGGCAGCGAGAAAGCGCCGCTTGGTCTCAAGCTCCGATAGCGTAGCCGCCTCCGCTGGCGTCAGGAGCGCATATCCTCCGAGCTTCCGCCGCAGGGCATTCATACAGACCGTGAACAGCCCTTTCCCGCCAACTCCGCCCCGACTCCGCGTACCGATGCGATCGAGCAGGTAGTCACGATCCCGCAGCGCCTGTTCGCGACCCGGCGCATTGCCCTTGGCTCCTTCGGCGCGGGGTATCTCGATCGCCGCGCAGGTGATCCCGATGATCGACCCCTCTGTGTCACGCTTGGGCTCAATATAGAGATCATACTGGCCGCGCCCCTCACTGCCTTGGGTCGTCACTTCTTCCCGCGCCGAGCGACCGGTTTCGATAACCTTTCGCTTGATCGCCTCAAGCCGCCCGGCTAATTCGAGGGGCATCAGATCAGCATCGGTCTTACCCAGCACCGACTGCGCGTCGTAGCCGAGCTTGGGATTGTGTACCCAGGTGTAGCGGAGGGCGCGATCCTGCTGGAACACGACGACCGTGGTATTTGCCAAGGCCTGCTCGAACCGGCGCCAGCTCTCTTCAAGCGCCGCTTCGGTTGCCTTCTGGTCGGTGATGTCCAGCATCACCCCGATTGTGCGCACGGCACGCCCCTGCCCGTCGCGATAGATCTTGCCGCGCGCTTCGAGCCAGCGGATCGTTCCGTCTCCACGAATTACGCGAAACCGGTTGCGCACGAAGCCAGCCGAAGGATCATTGAGGGCGGCCGCGGTCTCGTCGGCTACCCGCTCCCGATCATCCGAATGGTAGCGCGCCCGGATTTCGTGGATTGTAGGATGGCTACCCACGGGAAAGCCAAAGAGCTGATTGATGCGGGGAGACAAGATGACCTCGCCCAAAGCGAGATCGGCGTCCCATTCGCCGATCCCGGCGGCTTCCAGGGCATCTGCAACATGACCAGGAGAAAAACTCGAGGAGGCAGGCGAGGAAGTCACAGCCTCACCGAAATGTCGGCACGGGAGGAAATGGCATCGCTGAAATCATACTCCCCCCTAGCCGCTTGCACGGACCTCAGTGCGGTTTATCTGGCGGTGCGCCCCCGCATTAGGAAGGTGCCTCACCGACAGTTGATCAGTCTGGTCCCCTCTAACGTGATTACCGCGGCTCTATGCCGAAGTAGTTGCGCAAGGCAACCACCTTCCAACGTCCCACGCCGAAGTATCGAGCTATTGCCTCATCGCTCAGTCCGAGGTCGATGAGGTTGGAGAGTTCGGCGCCGCCGATCGGCCATCGCGCAGTAACATCGGCTGCACCCACGCGTGAATGGATGTGCCGCAGTCTGGATCTGGGGCTTAACGACATCAGGGACCTCACTTCATATACGTGGCTATCCTGCAATTGGCTGGCTATTTCCCGTCCAGGCGCGGCCGATCACTGCCAAATGGGTGTTGCTTGTCGATTTCCTGCTGGATGCGCGCTTCCAGTGCCCGACGCTTGTTGGGGTCGGAGGTTTGGGCAAGCAATCTTTCAAAAAGACGCAAATTCAATTGGTTAACATAACTTGAAGTGGTGTGCGTCACTGCGGCCAGCGGTGCTTTGACAGTCACCCGTTTTTGACCTTTGACGGACCGAGCTTTCTGACGGTTCGCCGTTCGCACAGGTCCGTAATCCTCGTGTGTTCTGCGTTTCTTCTCGCCGAGGAGCTCCATCAACGCGGCGCGACCGCGCAGAACGCGATGCCTCGCCACAATGGGCGAGCAGTCCAGCGCATCGGCCAGCTCTTGGCCGACCAGGCCAGCTCCATCTGACAGAAACAGGGCTTCTCTAAACGGGTCGCTGAGCCGGAGCAGAGCTGCTTGCAAAGCTGGGCGTCTCGCCCACATGCGGCCGCTCCGTCTGATTGGATCGCAGTGCCCCTCCACGCTTGTGGTATGAACCACTCGTTGCGTAGTCAGTAGCCAAGCTCTTACGCTTCCGGAACAAAGATTGACTCCATTCTGGCATGCTGCCCGAACCAGTGTCTTGTGGACCAGGTCGTCAGCAGCCTCGGTGTCACCTGTCCTCACGCGCGCCATCGCCCGTAGAAGCGGGAGGTGAGGCAGAACGGCTAACTGTAAGGCAGTTCGTTCGTCCTGCAAGCCGCTTCGATCGACTGAAGCGCATGAATCCAACGCTTGCTCGTTGCCAGCCATGGCGTGATCGGCCGTCCGGCCGCTCCTTACAGGCCCCATCCAGGGCGTGAAACTGTTTATACCTCGTTAACCATCGCTGCCGAACCGGGCATTGATTTGGATTAAGCTTCCGATGGGTACGATTGATCTGACCGGCAAAGCGGTGGATGCAGTTTGCAGCCGCCGCGGCAATCGTTGTCATTGAGCACGCGCGAATGGGTCGTCATCGCGCGGTATGTGGGCTTGGCACTTGCGAAAACGCCAGACCTGCCTCAAGCTGACCGCCCTAAACGACAAGCCGTTCCGGCTTCAGGTTGCATGAGAACGATCACCGAATTCCCCCACGACGTGGAGGAGATCGAGAACGTCTTCATCCCGATGCGTGACGGCGTTCGGCTTGCGGCCCGTATTTGGTTGCCGAAATCGGCGCAGGGCGCGCCGGTGCCGGCGGTTCTTGAATACATCCCCTATCGCAAGCGCTTCGGGACCGCGGTACGTGATGCCGTGACCCATGGCTATCTTTCCGGACACGGTTATGCCTGCATACGTGTCGACCTGCGTGGCAGTGGCGAATCGGACGGCGTCCTAAAGGACGAATATCTCCAAACCGAGCTTGATGACGGCGTCGAGGTAATCTCGTGGCTCGCCGAGCAGCCGTGGTGCGATGGCAATGTCGGCATGATGGGCATGTCCTGGGGCGGCTTCAATTCACTACAGATCGCCGCCCTGCAGCCTCCAGCGCTGAAAGCGGTCGTTACTATCGCGTCCACCGACGACCGCTATTCCGACGACGTCCATCACATGGGCGGATGCCTTCTGGGCGACAATCTGTCCTGGGCCTCGGTGATGTTTGCCTACAACACCTTGCCGCCAGATCCGGCGTTGGTCGGCGAGCGCTGGCGGGAGATGTGGCATGAGCGGCTGGAGCACAGCGGCTTGTGGCTCGATACCTGGCTGCGCCACCAGCGCCGCGATGCGTATTGGGCGCACGGCTCGATCTGCGAGGATTATTCCGCCGTGCGCTGTCCCGTCTATGCCGTCAGCGGCTGGGCTGACGGCTATTCCAACGCCGTATTCCGGCTAGTCGAGCGGCTGTCCTGCCCGCGCCGCGGCCTGATCGGACCGTGGGGGCATCGCTACCCCCATTTCGGCGAGCCTGGCCCCGCGATCGGCTTCTTGCAGGAGATGCTGCGGTGGTGGGACCAGTGGCTCAAGGGGCACGAGACGGGCATCATGGACGAGCCTGTGCTTCAGGTTTGGCTGCAGGACAGCGTTCCCCCCACCACCAGCTACGCCCATCGGCCTGGCCGCTGGGTCGGCGCCCGGTCGTGGCCCAGCCCGGACACAGGCGAAATTCGCATGCGGCTGGAGCCGTATCGGCTGGTCGATGAGAACAACAAGGTGCCCGATGTGACAACGGACATCCAGTCGCCGCTGACGTTGGGTCTATTCGCCGGCAAATGGTGTTCCTATGCGGCAAGCCCCGACCTGGCGCATGACCAGCGACAGGAGGACGGCGGCGCACTGGTGTTTCAGACGAGACCGCTGGAGGCGCCGATCGAGATCCTCGGCACCCCGTGTGTCGAGCTCGAGCTGGCCTGCAATCGGCCGGTCGCCATGATCGCCGCGCGGCTCTCCGATGTCGCGCCCGACGGCAAGGCGACACGCGTGAGCTATGGCCTGCTCAATCTGACCCATCGCGACAGCAGCGAGCACCCCTTGCCGCTCGTACCCGGCCAGCGTTATCGCGTGTCCGTTCAGCTCAATGGCTGCGGCCAACACTTCCCGGCTGGCAACCGCATCCGGCTGGCGCTGTCGACCTCGTATTGGCCCCTGGCTTGGCCGCCGCCGGAACCGGCGTCGCTGACAATATGGCTTGCTGCCAGCTCTCTCGTTCTGCCCGTCTACCGGCCTTGCGAACCGGTCGGGGTCACACAGTTCGAGGCGCCGGTGGGCGCCCCCGAGCCGCAACGGGTGATGCTCGAACCCGAGCATCGCAACTGGCTCGTTCACCGCGATCTGGCGAGTGACGAGTCGACGCTCGAAGTGATCGATGATCGCGGCATGTTCCGCTTTGAGGACATCGATCTGACCGTCTGCAATCGCGGCCGGGAGCTGTACACCATGCGGGCGGATGACTTTGAGTCGGTGCGCGGCGAGACCCGTTGGGAGCGCGGTCTGTCTCGCGGCGATTGGCGCGTGCGCAGCCTCACGCGAACGGTGCTCACCTCAACATCGACCTATTTCGAGCTCGAAGCCAATCTCGACGCGTTCGAGGGCGAGCGCCGCTTCTTCAGCCGTAACTGGCACAGCCGTATCCCGCGCGATCTGGTATAGGGATCCTGCTGTGCTTGTGGCTCACCTGCCGCACTTGGTCGGTAAGCGGCGGTTTTTTCCCATTACTTTTCCGCTTTGAGGCGAGGCGGCATTTGCCGATGCTCCTTCGATATCGGGAAGGAGTCGCTGGCGATGGATTTGCCGCGAGCAGTTGATGGCGATGATCGGGCGAGCGGTTTTGCTGGCC
>SKQW01000085.1 GCA_007118805.1 Rhodobiaceae bacterium
CCATGGGATCTCCAAATGGAGCGATACGCCATGAAGACAGATAACACCGTTGTCAGCTTTCAGCACCCCGAGATTGTAGATGATCCCCTGACTTCGGTTCTGCGGGAGGGCGCTCGGCGTCGCCTGACGCAGGCGGTTGAGGCGGAAGCTGAGGCATTCCTGGCTGCCATGGAAAATGAGCGTCTTGCCAATGGCCGGGCCCGTGTCGTGCGCCATGGTCATGGGCCGGAGCGCTCGATCTAGACCGGGATCGGCCCAATACCGGTGCGGCGTGCGAAGCTGCGTGACCGTGGCGCTGGAGCTGGCGAACGCATCACCTTCACCTCGGCGATCCTGCCGAAATGGGCGCGCCGGACCAAGAGCCTCGAGGCGCTGTTCCCGGTGCTCTATCTGCGCGGCGTTTCGACCGGCGACTTTCAGGAGGTGCTGGCGGGGCTGCTCGGCCAGGATGCGCCGAACCTGTCGCCTTCGGTGATCGCGCGGCTGAAGGAGGAGTGGACGGGTGCGACCGCTGGCAGCGTCGCGACCTGTCGGCCCGGCTGCCCGGTGCCGCCCACCACGAGCTTGTCTCCTATCGTGTCGTGCCAGACAGCCCGGTGGCGAGGGGGGAGCGTATTCCCAGATGGGCGCGGCCCTCTCTGGTTATCCGCGATGGCCGCTCGATGCGATACCAATATGCTGGACGGCTTCAATCAGGAGATCGGGTCTATCTCTTCGTCGCACCGCGCTACACCCGCTTGCTCGATCGTCTCTTTGCCAGCCCGGCACCGCTCAAGGTCGATGACAAGGAGTTCTTCGGCGAGTTCACCGTCGACGCCAAGAAGCCACTGAAGGAACTCGCGGAGACGTACGATGTCGACGCGGGCGGAGCCGACCCCGACATGCCGATCGCGGGCTTTATCGAGCGTCGGCTCGGTGGCCGCGCCGAAGTTGGTGATCGGGTCGCGTGCGGAAATGTTGAATTGGTGATCCGCGACGTCGATGAGGACGGTTCGATCAGGGGCGTCGGGCTGGCAATCGAACCCCAGTCATCCCGTTCGGCCAACATTCCGCTCTTCCTCAACGCCCGTCAGATTCTGGATTGGCTGCGCAAGGCCACACCATTCGCTAGGACCCGCGGCTGATGTCGACCTTCACTCGCAACTGTCGGCGGACCGACCGGTGGAACGAAGCGGTCGCGAACAGGTTTCCACTGACGTCGCTGACCCTTTTCGAGTTCGGGCTTTCACGGTCCGGCCGGATATGATCTGATGACAACCTGGCAAGGTCGCTGAGAGGATTCGGCCGCGGCGATCTGGTTAGAGGGCTGGGACAATGAACTTGCGGTCTTTGAGCCAGGCTACCGAACGGAAGGCTCACTTGCGAAGCGATAAGCTTTGGAGCTGGATTCTTGGCATCGGTGCCGTTGCGTTGATTCTTTACATCGTGATCACAGCCGCTTTAGTGGCGCACCGCTCAGGCTTTGCCTGACGTTGCTTCCGCCACGGCAATGTAGCGCATCGTCAGATCGCGCAGGGTGACGATGCCTGCGAGCTCGCGCGCCTCGACGACGACGCAATGGGTGAGTCCGAAACGGCTCATTTGGCGGAGGGCGTAGCGGATATCCATCTCTGCATCCACGCCGGGCGCGGGCTTCTGCATTACCTCGTAGACGTTGGTGCGCGACGACGGACGCCCCTTGTTGATGATCTCCTGGGCAACGTCTGAAACCAGAAGCAGACCGTATTCGTCACGCTCATCGCGGCGGCGGACGACCAGCGCGCTGATGTTGTGGTCCTCCATCAGCCTGAGCGCGTCGCCGAGGCTCGCCATGCCGTCGATCTCGACCGGAACGCCGGTCATCACCTCACGGACCGTGATACGTGGAAGGCTCGTCATATCTCGTCCTCGATCTTTTTCGTCAATTCGGCGATCTGCGAGGACAGGCCGACCGCGTCCTCGATCGCCAGCTGGAACGCGATACCCGATCCGGGCTCGCTGTCGAACTGCCCGGCCCTTGCGACGGTTTCCAGAATGCTGCGGCTCAGATGCTCCTCCACCACCAGGAGGACCATGTCGCGCTGCCCCCTCAGATCGAGGCCGAGGAATGTCTTCTGGGGCTTCAGGCCTTCGCCGCGCGCGCTGGTGATCACGGTGCAGCCGGTGGCACCAGCCTCTCTGGCGGCATCGAGCACGGCGTCGATCTTGCCGTCAGCCACCAGAGCGATGATCAGCTTGAACTGCATGGTCCTCTCCAACGTGGTCCGAGGGTCTGCCGCGATCACGAATGGTCGCGAAGGTCAGGACGCTGGCCACCGGGAACAATAGGGCCAGCACGATCAGGCCGAAACCATCAGTCAACGGGTCCCGGCCGGGAACAGACGCTGCCACGGCGATGCCAAAGGCGGCAATGAGCGGCACGGTGACGACGGAAGTTGCCAGTCCGCCGCTGTCAAACGCCAGCGACACGACCGCGCGCGGCGCCACGATAACGAGGCCAGCGATGACCACAATGAGCGGCATAAGGAGATAGGGCAGCGGGATGCCGGCAATGATCCGCAATGTGCCTGCAAGGAGCCCACAGGCAACGCCAATGGCGACGATGATCCGAAAGTGCCACGGCCTGGCAGCGCCGCCGGTAAGATCACGCACGCGCTCGGCAACCGCGATCACTGTCGGCTCGATGAGCGTCGCGGAGAAGCCGATCAGGGCGGCGAAGGCACAGAGCCAGAGATAGCCTGCCCAAGCTCCTGCGCCTGTCTCGTTCGACAACACCAACTGCTCGGCCATGAGACTGCCGATTGGGATGAGAGATTCCG
>SKQW01000057.1 GCA_007118805.1 Rhodobiaceae bacterium
CCGGTCGCCGGCCAGATTCAGCCGGCAAGCCTCGATCTCCGGCTGGGCCGCACCGCCTATCGTGTCCGCGCCAGTTTCCTGCCGGGCCCCCAGCACCGCGTCGGCGACCGGCTGGCGGAGCTGGCCCTCCACGAGTTCGACCTGAGCGAGGGCGCGGTTCTCGAAACGGGCTGCGTCTACATCGTGCCGCTCCTGGAGGCCCTTCACCTGCCGGACGATCTCGCCGCGGCGGCAAACCCCAAGAGTTCGACCGGCCGCCTGGACATCTTCACCCGGGTGATCGCCGATCGGGCCCGGGCCTTCGATCTGATCGAGGAAGGTTACCGGGGCCCGCTCTATGCCGAGATCAGCCCGCGCACCTTCCCGATACTCGTGCGCACCGCCTCACGCCTGTCGCAGATTCGGTTCCGCCGCGGTTCGGGGCGCCTCAGCCTCGAGCAGACCCGCGCACTCCACGCGGCCCAGAGACTGGTCGACACCGACGCGCCGGACGTTGCCGACGGAATCGCGGTCTCGGTCGATCTGGCCGGCCGCGAGGGAACCATCGGCTACCGCGCCAAGCGCCACACCGGGGTCATCGACATTGATCGGCGCGGCGCCTATGCGGTGGACGACTTCTGGGAGCGCATTCCGGCACGGCCCGACGCCACCCTCATCCTCGATCCCAACGAGTTCTACATTCTTGCCTCGAAGGAGGCTGTCCACGTTCCGCCGGACTTCGCCGCGGAAATGGTGCCTTTTGATCCGCTGGTCGGAGAGTTCCGCGTCCATTATGCGGGATTCTTCGATCCCGGCTTCGGTCATGCCGCCGCCGGTGGCCATGGCAGCCGGGCGGTGCTCGAGGTGCGCAGCCGGGACGTCCCGTTCATCCTCGAGGACGGCCAGACCGTCGGCCGGCTGGTCTATGAACGGCTCGTCGAAAGGCCGGAGACGCTCTACGGCACCACGATCGGCTCGCACTACCAGGCCCAGGGCCTGAAATTGTCCAAGCATTTCATCTGATGCCGGCGCTTGGTTGCCCCGGCCACTGCCAGGCGCATCCTTGGCAAACAATGCCGATCTGCTCGCAGAGCCGAATTGCCGCGCGAGCCTCGCACTCAGCCTAGAATGACGCCATATAGGGGCCGATATGAGTGTCGAATCGTCAGCCCCATCCGCCACCGGCCCGGACGTGATCGCCGGCCTGGTCAAGGGCCTGCCCAACGGGCCGGGCGTTTATCGCATGCTGAACGGCGCCGGCGACGTGCTCTATGTCGGCAAGGCGCGCAATCTGAAGAAGCGGGTGCAGAGCTACGCCCGCTCCGGCGGCCAGTCGAACCGCATCGCCCGCATGATCGCCGAAACCGCGTCAATGGAGTTTGTCTCCACCACCACCGAGACCGAGGCGCTGCTCCTCGAGGCCAATCTTATCAAGCGCCTTCGCCCGCGCTTCAACGTGCTGATGCGCGACGACAAGTCGTTTCCCTACATTCTCATCGCCCGCGATCACCGCGCCCCGCAGATCCTGAAGCATCGCGGGGCGCGCAGCCGCAAGGGCGACTATTTCGGCCCCTTCGCCTCGGCCGGCGCGGTCAACCGGACGCTCAACGCGCTGCAGCGCGCCTTCCTGCTGCGCTCATGTTCGGATTCGGTCTTTGAGAGCCGCACCCGCCCCTGCCTGCTCCACCAGATCAAGCGCTGCTCGGCGCCCTGCACCGGCGAGATCGATCCGGCATCCTATGACGGGCTGGTCCGCGAGGCCGAGGCCTTCCTGTCGGGCAAGAGCCGCGCCGTGCGCGAGGCGCTGGCCCGCCAGATGGAGGCGGCGGCCGAGCAGCTCGACTTCGAGACGGCGGCGACCTATCGCGACCGGCTCGCGGCGCTTTCGCACATCCAGTCGCACCAGGGAATCAACCCGCGCGGCATCGAGGAGGCCGACGTCTTCGCCTGCCATCAGGAGGCCGGCCAGACCTGCATCCAGGTGTTCTTCTTCCGCACCGGCCAGAACTGGGGCAACCGCGCCTATTTCCCGCGCGCCGACCGGGACCTGGACGCAGCGGAGGTGCTCGGTTCCTTCATCGCCCAGTTCTACGACAACAAGCCGCCGCCCCGGCTTGTCCTGCTGTCCCATGCGCCGGCCGAGCGTGCGCTGCTGGCCGAGGCGCTGTCGGTCCATGCCGGGCGCAAGGTGGAGCTTGCCACCCCCCACCGCGGCACCAAGCGCCAGCTCGTCGACCACGCCATGGCGAACGCCCGTGAGGCGCTCGGTCGCCGCCTCGCCGAATCGGCGTCCCAGGCCCGCCTGCTGGAGGGCCTCGCCGGCGCGTTCGACCTTGATGCCCCGCCCCGGCGCATCGAGATCTATGACAACAGCCACATCACCGGCGCCAATGCGGTGGGCGCGATGGTCGTCGCCGGCCCGGAGGGCTTCGACAAGGGCCAATATCGCAAGTTCAACATCCGCTCTGAGGACCTCGCGCCGGGCGACGACTACGCCATGATGCGCGAGGTCCTGACCCGGCGCTTCACCCGCCTGATGAAGGAAAGCGGCGCCCGGGGCGAGGCCAATGGGGAGTCGGCCCCGTGGCCCGATCTCGTCATCATCGACGGCGGCCAGGGCCAGCTCGGCGCCGCGCTTGGCGTATTGGCCGATCTCGGCATCGAGGATCTTCCCGTCGTCGCCGTGGCCAAGGGGCCCGATCGCGATGCCGGGCGCGAGGCCTTCCACATGGCCGGCCGCGCCCCGTTCCGGCTACCCCTGCGCGACCCGGTGCTCTATTTCATCCAGCGCCTGCGCGACGAGGCACATCGCTTCGCCATCGGCTCGCACCGGGCGCGACGCAGGAAGGCGATGGCGGCCAATCCGCTCGACGAGATTGCCGGCATCGGCCCGACCCGCAAGCGGGCCCTGTTGCATCATTTCGGTTCGGCCAAGGCGGTCAGCCAGGCCGGCCTGGCCGACCTCGAGGCCACGCCCGGCATCAATGCCCGGACGGCCCGACAGATTTACGACTATTTTCACGAGCGTCAGGATTAGGACATGGAATTGCGCTACAGGTGGTTTTGCCGCGTGCGCTGGAAACCTTGTCCGACGGCGATGATTGACGCGGCCAACCCATCATGGTGTCTGGAAACATGTCGAGCGAAGTGACCAATTCCCGCGGCCATGCCCTGGCCTTGCCCAATCTGTTGACCTATGGCCGGATCGCGGCGGTGCCGGCGCTGGTCGGCACCTTCTATCTAGACGGTCACATTGCCAACTGGCTGGCCCTGGCGATCTTTCTGGCCGCCAGCGTCACCGACTTCCTGGACGGCTATCTGGCCCGCGCCTGGCAGCAGCAATCGGCGCTCGGCCGGATGCTCGATCCGATCGCCGACAAGTTGCTGGTCGCGGCGGCCCTGTTGATGCTGGCGGCGGCGGGAACCATCGGCGGCTGGTCGCTCATCGCCGCCATCATCATCCTGTCGCGCGAGGTACTGGTCTCCGGCCTGCGCGAGTTCCTCGCCGGGCTCCGAGTCAGCGTGCCGGTGACTCAGCTCGCCAAGTGGAAGACCACCCTGCAAATGGCGGCGATCGGCTTCCTCCTGGCCGGCCCGGCCGGCGATCAGATCTTCTTCGGCACCACCTTTGTCGGCCTCTCCCTGCTCTGGCTTTCGGCGGTAATCACCCTCTATACTGGGTGGGACTATTTCCAGGCCGGCATTCGCCACGCCATCGAGGAGGAGTCGTGAAGGTCCGTTACTTTGCCTGGCTCAGGGAGCGCGTCGGCCGCGCGGAGGAGGAGATTGCGCTTCCCCCGCACATCGAAACGGTGGGCGACCTGGTGGGCTGGCTGAAGTCGCGTGGGCCCGAGTTCGAAGGCGCGTTCGAGAACGCGGCGGTGGTCCGGGCCGCGCTCGATCATACCCATGCCTCGCTCGACACCCGCCTTGGCCAGGCGCAGGAGGTGGCGTTCTTCCCGCCAATGACCGGAGGCTGATCTTGGCTGGGCAAGCGAGCTTCCCGGTCAGCATCCGGGTCGAGGAGGCCCCCTTCGATCCCACCGCCGAGCTCGCCCGGCTCTCGGGCGCGGACGATATGGGCGCCGTGGTCAGCTTCACCGGCCTGTGCCGCGGCGAAGGTGGCCGGCTGGCTGCCCTCGAGCTTGAGCATTATCCCGGCATGGTCGAGGCCGAACTGGCGCGGCTCATCGCCGAGGCGGGTCGGCGCTGGCCGCTCCTGGCGGTGACCGTGATCCACCGCCATGGCAGGATCGCGGTCGGCGAGCCGATCGTCCTCGTGATCACCGCCTCGGCCCATCGCGAGGCCGCCTTCTCGGCGGCCGCCTTCCTGATGGACTGGCTCAAGACGCGCGCGCCCTTCTGGAAACGCGAGATCGCGGCCGACGGAACACCCGGCGATTGGATCGAGGCCAAGGCCGACGATGACGCCGCCGCAAGCCGATGGGACGCGCCGGAGGCCGCGCAATAGGATCGCCCCGCGCCGCGCGGCATCCGTCCTATTGCATTCACGCATGGCAGCCCGCACTCGACAAGCGGGCCATGAGGGCGCATCTAACCGCCTGAGGAGACCCTTTCGCGAACGGCGGCACCCGCCGCCCCGCGCCGTCGATATGTCTGACCGCGCGTTCTTGCGCCTTCAACCCGAACCGTCATGCACCAGCCCATGAACAGGACCGAAGCCCCGCTTGGAATGCCCGGCTTCGTGGAGTTCGTCGCGCTGATCGCGCTGTTGATGGCTCTCACCGCCCTGTCCATCGACATCATGCTGCCGGCACTGCCGCAGATCGGCCAGGCCCTCGACGTCGCCGACCCAAATCGGCGCCAGCTCGTGGTCACCGCCTATATGCTGGGCTTCGCGGCGGGGCAGATCGTCTTCGGGCCATTGTCCGACCGCTTCGGCCGCAAACCCATCCTGCTCTGCGGGCTTATCATCTTTGCCGCGGCCTCGCTGGCCTCGGCCCTTGCCGCCGACTTCCAGTCGCTGCTGATCGCCCGGGCTGTGCAGGGGCTTGGCTGCGCCGCGCCGCGCGTCATGGCGATCGCCATCGTCCGCGACCTGTATGGCGGCCGACACATGGCGCGCGTCATGTCCTTCGTGATGACCGTCTTCATCATCGCGCCGATCGTCGCGCCCGGCATCGGCGAGGCCCTGCTCATCGTTGGGCGCTGGGAGTGGATCTTCCAGTTCCTGTTCCTCGTCGCCCTGCTCACCATCGCCTGGTCGTCGCTGCGCCTGCCGGAGACCCAGACACCCGAGAAGCGCGAACCGCTGTCGCTCGCCTGGCTCATCCGCGCGTTCGGCGAGACGGTGACGACCCGTCAGACTCTTGGCTATACAATTAGCGCGAGCCTGGTCTTCGGCGCGCTGCTCGGCTACATCAACAGTGCCCAGCAGATTTTCGTCGACATCTATGGCGCCGGATCGATGTTCCCTGTCCTGTTCGGCGTCGTCGCCATCGCCCTGGCTGCCGCGGCCTTTCTCAATGGCAGGTTGGTCGTCCGGCTCGGCATGCGCTGGTTGTCCCATATCGCGCTGATCGGGTTCTTCGGCGTCGCCGTGATCCTTCTCGCCCTCTCGCTGCTCAGCGATGGCGTGCCGCCGCTATGGGCGTTCTGCGCGCTCCTGTCGCTGAACCTGTTCTGCTTCGGCTTCGCCATGCCCAACTACAACGCGCTCGCGATGGAGCCGCTCGGCCACATCGCCGGCACCGCCTCGTCCTTCGTCGGCGCCTTCACCACCGCCGGGGCGGCCGTGCTCGGCTGGTATGTCGGCCAGCAGTTCGACGGCACGGTGGTGCCGCTGGCGCTCGGCTATGTCGGCCTGGGCGCGCTGGCCATCCTCGCCGTTGCCGTCACCGAGCGCGGCCGCCTGTTCGCCGGCCGCACGGCCTGATCGCCGCGCTCACTTCGCCAGGGCCTTCTCCCGCATGGCGCTGAGGGTCGTCGACGGCGTAATCGCCTCCGGATCGACGATCAGCTCGATGAGCGCCGGCTTGCCCGCCGCCGCCGCGCGCTCGAACGCGCCGGCGAATTCCTCGGTGCGCTCGACGCGCTCGCCATGGGCGCCATAGGCCCGCGCCAGCGCCGCGAAGTCGGGATTGACGAGATCCGTGGCGCTGACCCGGCCCGGATATTCGCGCTCCTGATGCATCCGGATCGTTCCATACATTGCGTTGTTGACCACGATCACGATGATGCCGAGCCCGTATTTGACGGCCGTTGCCAGCTCCTGCCCGTTCATCAGGAAATCGCCGTCGCCGGCGAAGGCGACCACGGTGCGCTCGGGCAGCATCCGCTTTGCGGCGACCGCTGCCGGCGTGCCGTAGCCCATGGAGCCGGAAGCCGGGGCGAGCTGGGTGCCGAATCCCCGGAAGCGGAAGAACCGGTGAATCCAGGCTGAGAAATTGCCGGCGCCGTTGCAGATGATGGTATCGGCGGGCAGTTCCTCGCGGAGCCAGCACATGATCTCGCCATACTGCACGTCGCCGGGCGTGGGCGGCGCCTCGTCGCTCCACGCGTGATACGCCTCGTTGCACGCCCGCGTCGTCGCCCGCCAGCCGATCGTCGCCGGCGGTTCGAGCGCGGCGGCCGCCGCGGCGAAGGATGGCGGGTCGGCATTGATCGCCAGGCTGGGCGCATAGACACGGCCGAGCTCCTGCGCATCGGGATGGACATGCACCAGCTTCTGCCGCGGCACCGGGACGTCGATCAGCGTATAGCCCTGTGACGGGCTCTCGCTCATCCGCCCGCCGATCAGGAGCAGGAGATCGGCTGCGCGCACCCGCTCGCAGAGCGCCGGGTTCGGCCCCAGCCCGATGTCACCGGCATAGTTCTGGTGGGTCTGATCGAACAGCATCTGGCGGCGGAAGGATGCCGCCACCGGCAGGTCGAAGCGCTCGGCGAAACGGTGCATGTCGTCCACCCCGCGCTCGGACCAGCGCGCGCCGCCGACGATTACGAACGGCCGTTCGGCCTCCGCCAGCATGCGCTCCAGCGCCGCCATGGCTGGGGCCGGCGGGGCGATGGGCACCGGCTCGACATAAGGCGCGTCGGCCACCGCGGCGGTGTCCACCAGCATGTCCTCGGGCAGCGACAAAACCACCGGCCCGGGCCGGCCCGCCATCGCCACCGAGAAGGCGCGGTGGATGAATTCGGGAATCCGCTCCGCCTGGTCGATCTCGGCGACCCATTTCGCCATGCCGCCGAACATCTGCGTGTAGTCGACTTCCTGGAAGGCCTCGCGGTAGCGCATGCCGCGCTCGATCTGCCCGATCAGGAGGATCATCGGCGTCGAATCCTGCGCCGCGATATGAACGCCGGCCGAGGCATTGGTCGCGCCGGGGCCGCGCGTCACCAGGCAGATGCCGGGCCGGCCGGTCAGCTTGCCATAGGCATCGGCCATCATCGCCGCGCCGCCCTCCTGCCGGCATACCGTTACCTCGATCGACGCATCGTAGAGCGCATCGAGCACCGCCAGAAAGGACTCTCCCGGCACGCAGAATAGATGGTCCACATTCTGACCATGGAGGGCATCGACTAGAATGCGGCCGCCGGGCCGGGTTACTGCGATATCGTCTTTCATTCCGCTCCTCGCTGTTGCGGCGATGCGGCCACGCTCAGGCGCTCTCCACGGCGGCGACCTGGAATGTGTGCATCTCTCCATCCTCGTCCCGGATCGAGACGTACTCGCCGGGGGAGAAGGCGTGGCTAGCGAACCGGAAGCCGGGTTCGTCATCCTCCTCGCGCTCCGGGTCGTAGTCGAACACCCAGCGCGCATGCTCGCTGCCGCCGGGCTTGTGCACGAGCCGCCCGAGCTGGTCGGCCTCTCCGGCCCAGAAGCGCCGCACCCAACACTTGTCGCGCTCGGTTCGCCACGCTTCGGCATCGATGTGCCCGTCCGCATCGAGCGGCGCCACGAATTCATAGCCGTGGTGCGAGCTGCCGGCGGGAAACTCGGGGCTGCGCGCCAGGTTCAACCGGATGCGCTTCAAGTGAGCCGATTCGTTCGTCATCTCGCCTCTCCGTATCTGGGGATCATTCCTAAGGACGTTAGCGCCTCATGCCAAGTCGCCCAGCCTGGGGCCGCGCGTCCTTGACCTCGCTCAACACTTTCTCCGCTGCGCCCCGCCCCCCGCAACCGGCGCACGTTCGGCCCTGTTTAGTCATTTTTAAGGTTACCGTGGCGTCATGTGCGTGGCTTGAATCGACTTATGGGGGCCTTGTCATGTCCATCCGCGCCGCGCTTGCCGCCGCCACGCTTATCTGCTTCGCCGCACCGGCCGTGGCCGCCGATTACTGGGCCGAGAAACCCTTCGAACTGCGGGCCGGCAAGCATGACTGGACCGGCGGCTATGCCGGTGTCCATGCAGGGCATGGCTGGGGCGATCACAGTCTCAGCATTTTCGGGATTCCTTTTGGTTCAGACGACACCAAGGGGTTGGTGGCCGGCGTTCAGGCCGGATACCGCAGTCAGAACGACGGTTTCGTCTGGGGCATCGAGACCGACCTGTCCTATTTCGATCACGGGGTGCGGTACCAGGACTTCCCCTTCGATTTCACCGCCGACATGAACTGGGTCGGCTCGGCCCGCCTAGTAGCCGGTGTCCCGCTTGACAACGTGTTGCTCTATGCCACCGGCGGCCTCGCCGCCTCGCGGCTGACGATGAACGAGCCCCTGCTCGGCATCGACCACAAGAAGTTTCTCTGGGGCTGGACTGCCGGTGTCGGCGCCGAGTTTGCCCTTTCGCCGTCCTGGAGCGCGCGCGGCGAATACCTCTATTACGACTTCGGCAAGACCGACCAAAGGCTCCACACGCTCTTCCCGATCCCGATCCCCATTACGACCGAGCATAGCTTCCACATCGTCCGCGCCGGCCTGAACTATCGTTTCGACTGATCCCGCCGTTCTGCGCGACGCCCGCTATGCTGCCGGCCGGCCAAAGGGCTGTTCACCGCCGACCCCGACCGGCGTAGATTAGCCCGCATTCAAGCGGACCAATCCAGCGGGAACGGGTGCATGACAGCAGCAATTCAGAACGGCGCGGCAAAGCTCGCCACATTCGCCCACCTCATAGACGGCCGCAGCGTGTCGGCGCGCGACGGGCAGACCATCCCCGTCCTGGCACCATCCGACGGCAAAGTCTTCGCCGAGATCGCCCGCGGCACCGCCGCCGATGTCGATGCGGCGGTGGCCGCGGCCCGGGCTTCCTTCGACGGCGCCTGGGGCCGGATGGAGGCCGCCGAGCGGGGCCGGCTGCTCGCCCGCCTCGCCCAGGCCATCCTCGACAATGCCGAGGACCTGGCCGCGCTCGAATCGCGCGACACCGGCAAGCCGCTGCGCCAGGGCCGCGCCGATATCGCCGCCGCCGCCCGCTATTTCGAGTTCTATGGCGGCGCCTGCGACAAGATCCACGGCGACACCCTGCCCTTTCTGGCTGGCCACCTGGCGCTCACCCTGCGCGAGGCGCACGGCGTGACCGGCCATGTCATCCCCTGGAACTATCCCGCCCAGATGACCGGCCGCTCTGCCGGCGGCGCGCTGGCCATGGGCAACGCCGTCGTCGTCAAGCCGGCCGAGGATGCCTGCCTGACGCCGTTGAGGATCGCCGCGCTCGCCCTTGAAGTCGGCTTCCCGCCCGGCGCCTTCAACGTCGTCACCGGCTATGGCGAGGAGGCCGGTGCCGCCCTTGCCGCCCATCCCGGCATCGACTTCCTCTCCTTCACCGGCTCGCCGGAGGTCGGCGCACTGGTCCAGAAGGCGGCCGCCGACAACCACATCGCTGTCACCCTGGAGCTCGGCGGCAAGTCGCCCCAGCTCGTCTTCGCCGACGCCGATCTCGACGCCGCGCTGCCCATCCTTGTCAACGCCATCGTGCAGAATGGCGGCCAGACCTGCTCGGCGGGCAGCCGGGTGCTGGTCGAGCAGCCGGTCTATGACGCGGTGGTAGAAGGATTGCAGGAGCGCTTTGCCGGGCTCGTCGCTGCCCCTTACGATGCGGACGGCGATCTCGGCGCCCTGATCAACGCCCGCCAGCGCGACCGCGTCGCCGGCTTCATCGCGCGGGCCCGCGAGGATGGCATCCCGGCGCTCGCCGAGGGGCGCATCGCCGACAATGCGCCGTCCGGCGGCTTCTATGTCGCGCCGGTCCTGTTCGGGCCGGTCCCCCAGGCCAATCGGCTGGCCCGCGATGAAGTCTTCGGCCCGGTCCTGTCCATCCTGCCCTTTGCCGACGAGGCCGACGCCATCAGCCTGGCCAATGGCACAGAGTACGGCCTGGTCGCCGGCATCTGGACCCGCGACGGCGCCCGCCAGATGCGCCTGGCCAGGGCGGTGCGCGCCGGCCAGGTCTTCGTCAACTGCTATGGCGCCGGCGGCGGCATCGAATTGCCTTTCGGCGGGTTCGGCAAGTCGGGCCACGGGCGCGAGAAGGGCTTCGAGGCGCTCTACGAGTTCTCCGCCCCGAAGACCGTGGTGGTCAAGCACGGCTGACGCGCCAGCCCGCCACGGTTCACAAACCGCGCGCATTGGGATAATCGCGAAGGGCGAGACCTACGCTGCGCCGATCCGGCGCGACAAGCCCCGCCCGAAGGACGCCGAGAGATGAGCGAACGGCCGAAACTGGTGCTTGCCAGCGCATCGCCGCGCCGGCTCGCCCTGTTGCAGCAGGCGGGCCTTGAGCCCGATCTCGTGCGCCCCGCCGAAATCGACGAGACGCCCCGGCGCGGCGAGACCGCCAAGACGCTGGCCAAGCGGCTCGCGCGCGAGAAGGCCGCGCTTGCCCAGGACACCCTCTTCCACGACCCCGAGGTGGACTCGGCCTTCGTCATCGCCGCCGACACCGTGGTCGCCGTCGGCCGGCGCCTCCTGCCCAAGCCCGAGACCCTGGAGGAGGCGACCGGCTGCCTGCGCCTCTTGTCGGGCCGCAGCCACCGGGTCATCTCGGCGGTCGCGATGATCACCCCCAAGGGCGAGCACCGCCTGCGCCTGGCCGATACGCGGGTGCGCTTCAAGCGCCTCGGCCGCGAGGAGATGGAAAGCTACCTGGCCTCGGGCGAATGGCGCGGCAAGGCCGGCGGCTACGCCATTCAGGGCTTGGCCGGGGCCTTCGTGGTCAAGCTCAATGGCTCCTATACCGGTGTGGTCGGCCTGCCGCTGGAGGAGACCGTCTCGCTCCTGCGCGGCGAGGGCTATCCCGTCTACCTCAATTGGCTCAGCGGCGGGGTTTGAGGGGGCGAGCTCGGCGCAATCTGCTTTGAATTGCTGCAGTCGGCCGCTCGCTTTTTGGAGGCGCATCCCGGAGGCGTCAGGGACGGGCCTCCGCTACGGCCTGCCCGGCTTGTATTGTGCCAGATGCGATGAGCCCATAAGGGAGAATCGGGTATGATCCTCGACCGGAATCGGGAGTGACGAAACAACCGGGTGCCAAGAGCTAGTCATGGAGACTTCGATATTTCTCGCCCGACTCATCGGCCCCGCCTTCCTGATCATGGGCTTGGCTCTGCTGATCAACCGGAAGCATTTTTTCGGAATCATCGAGGATGTCCTGGCCAACCGCGCATTGCTCTATTTCGCCGGGCTGCTCGCCCTTGTGCCGGGGCTTGCCATTGTCCTCGTGCACAATGTGTGGACGCTCGACTGGCGCTTGATCGTCACGCTCTTCGGCTGGATTGCGGTCATCGCCGGCGCGCTGCGGCTTCTTCTGCCCCGGCAGATATCCCGCCTCGGGGCCGCGATGCTTGGGCGAGAGGCGGTGCTGATCGCTGGCGCCGGCTTCTATCTGGTGCTCGGCGTGGTTCTCAGCCTGGTCGGCTATGTCATCGCCGGTTAGGTAGCCGATTGGGTTCTCATTGTCGCTTCATCGCCCCGCGCATTCCCACGGACGCGGGAATCCAGTAACAGCAGGCCCATCAAGCTTAAGCTCGGCCCGAAACGGCGCCCATCGTCGGCCTGCGCGAACCAAGAGCTGGCTCCTGGTTGCCTGTGCGGCGCAGAACTGGCAATTCATCTGAATGGATGACCCGGCGCTTCGCTCCGTGGAGATTGATGGCCATGTCGTCGCCTACAGGCAAGCGGGCCAGGGGCCGGCGCTGGTGCTGCTGCACGGCTTCTTGAGCGATTCCCGCTGTTGGCGCCAACAGCTATCGCAGCTCTCCGACCAGTTCATGGTCATCGCCTGGGATGCACCAGGCGCCGGCGCGTCTTCGGACCCTCCCGAGACATTCACGACCAAGAGCTATGTCCGCTGCCTAGCGGGGTTTCTCGATGCCCTCGAAATCGAGCGCCCGCATATTCTCGGGCTCTCGTGGGGCGGCATCCTCGCGCAGGAGTTCTACAGGGCGTTCGGTGACCGGGTTCGCTCCCTCATCCTGGCCGACACCTATGCCGGATGGCGGGGCTCGCTCCCCGAGCCCCTCTGGCGGGAGCGGCTGGAAACCTGCCTTCAGGACGCCGATGGCCCGCCCAATGCCCTGGTCGGCAAGTTCCTGCCCGGCCTGTTCACCGATGCCGCACCGCAAGAACTCAAGGACGAGGCGGCCGCCATTGTCGCCGATTTTCATCCCGTGGGGTTTCGCCTCATGTCCTTGTCCTCGGCCGAGGTCGACACGCGCGATCTGTTGCCGCGCATCGCCGCGCCCACGCTCGTGCTGTGGGGTGATGACGATCGCCGCAGCCCGCTGCATGTGGCCGAGCAGTTCCACGCGGCGATACCGGCCTCGCAGCTCGCCATCATCGAGAAGGCCGGCCATGTGAGCAACATGGAGCAGCCCGAAGCCTTCAACGGCCACGTTCGCCGTTTCTTGCGTGCGCTTGCCGCGGGTTGAATGACTGTCAAGATTATTCCGCCACAGGACGATGGTCAGCAAGAGGGGAAATCGTGTCAACGAGCCATGTAAACGACCAGGTCACAGTCGACTTCCTGGAGGATTTTCTGGATGCCTGGAACAGGCATGACATCGAGGGAATTCTTCAACTTCTCGATGGGGATTGCCTATACATCAGCGGCGATGGCGCGCGCGCCCGCGGTCACGATGAGATTCGCGAGTTGCTTTCCTCCTTCCTGACCCGGTTTCCCGATGCGCATTGGCGCGACGCCACGCACTTCGTCGCCGGCGAGCACGGCGCCTCGGAATGGACCTTCACCGGCACCGACTCGGGCGGCAATCGCGTCAAACTGGACGCTTGCGATCTCTTCACGTTCCAGAACGGCAGGATTGCCCTTGTCAGCGCCTATCGGCGCAACCGCCCATAAGCGCCAATGCCCTTCTAGCCAACCGCAGCGCTCGCATTCAGGGAGAACCAACTTGAATATTGCCGCATGGCTCGCCCGCGCCGGACAGAGCTTCCCCGATCAGCCTGCGACCGCGCACGGTCTTACCGTCGTCCAGACCTATGGCCGGCTCGCCGAGCGCGCGGCGCGGCTTGCCGCCGGGCTGGGCAAGCTCGGCCTGCGGCCGGGAGACCGTGTTGCCATCTGCGCCGGCAACAAACCTTCCTATGTCGAATGCCTGTTCGGGGCCTGGTGGGGCGGCTTCGCAGCGGTGCCGATGAACGCCAAGCTCCATCCGGCAGAGCTTGCCTGGATGATCGACAATGCCGAGGCGCCGGTCTGCCTTGCCGGCGCCAAAGAGGCGGATGGGCTTGCCGGCCAGCGGCCCGAGGCGCTCCGCCATCTCTTCGCCCTGGGCTCGGCCGACTACGAGGCCCTGTTCGCGGCCGACCCGGCGCCGCTCGCCGAGGCGGCGCCGGACGATCTGGCCTGGCTGTTCTACACCTCGGGCACTACCGGGCGCCCCAAGGGGGCGACGATCACCCATCGCAATCTGGCGGCCATGTCCTTCGCTTATCTCTGCGAGGTCGATCCCACCGGCCGCAACGATGCGATCCTTCATGCCGCGCCGATGAGCCACGGCTCCGGCCTTTATATCGTGCCCCATGTGTGCCGGGCAGCGCTTAACATCGTGCCCGAATCCGGCGGCTTCGACGCCGAGGAGATCTTTCGCCTCATGGCGGGCCGGCCCGGCACCTCGATGTTCGCCGCCCCCACCATGATCCGCCGTCTGGTCGAGTGCTCGGCCGAGTTCGATCCCACCGCCCTGCGCACCCTCGTCTGGGGCGGTGCGCCGATGTACGTCGCCGACATCAAGCGGGCCTTTCAGCGCTTCGGGCCGCGGCTCGCCCAGATCTACGGCCAGGGCGAATCGCCGATGACCATCACCTTCCTCGACCGCGAGATCATCGCCGCCGCCGACCACCCCCAATGGGAGGCGCGGCTGGGCTCGGCCGGCATCGCCAGCTCGGCCTGCCAAGTGCGCGTTGTGGACGAGGCCGGCCGTCCACTGCCGCCCGGCGAGGCCGGCGAGATCGTCGTGCGCGGCGACAGCGTCGTGCCGGGCTACTGGCGAAACCCGGACGCCACCGCCGAGACCCTGCGCGGCGGCTGGCTGCATACCGGAGACGTCGGCGCCTTCTCCCCCGACGGCTTTCTCACCCTGATGGACCGCTCCAAGGATCTGATCATATCTGGCGGCAGCAATATCTATCCGCGCGAGATCGAGGAGGTGCTGTTGACCCATCCCGATATCCGCGAGGTCTCGGTAATCGGCCGCCCCGATCCGGACTGGGGCGAGGTCGTCATCGCCTATGTGGTAGGTGCGGCGCCGCGTGCCGCGCTAGATGCGCTGTGCCTTGATCGCATCGCCCGCTTCAAGCGGCCCAAGGACTATGTCTTCGTGGAGGCCCTGCCCAAGAACAATTACGGCAAGATCCTCAAGACCGAGCTGCGCAAGCTCGACGAAGTAAGCCGGGTCGGAAAGGCGGTGTGACGCGATGAAGCGAAAGGGCAAGTGTCCGATCTGCGGGGCCCCCACCGACCAGCGGTGGCGGCCCTTCTGCTCCAAGCGCTGCGCCGACGTCGATCTCAATCGCTGGCTGTCCGGCCGCTACGCGGTCCCCGTCGTCGAGGACGAGGATGAGGACGGCCCGCCGACGCTGCCCGACACCGAAGATCCCGACGGCCGGACCCACTGAAGGCCGTTCATCGAAGCGCCTCAGCGTCCTGTCACGCCCGCTCAAGGCCGGAATCCAGCCCTGTCGCCTCCACCATCAAGGCGAATGACGGGCACGGCGCCTCACACATGCTCGGGCGCGGCGCTGACCAGCGAGGCCTCGGGCGACTGGACCAGCGCAAGGTAGCGCTCGAACTGGGCAAGCACGTCGGCGATGATCTGGTCGCGCGTCATGCCCATCACGTCATAGCCCCGACTGCCGTCGCTGAAGAAGGTGCGGGCCTCGTGGCGCATCTCGGCCTCCATGGCCTCGAAGGCATAGACGGCCGGCAGCTGATGCTCGGCCGGCTGCACCCCGTAGACGAAGTCGCGCACCCCTTCGGCCGGCGCGCTCAGCGTTACCGCGCCAGTCTCCGCGTTGAAGGCGACCTCGGCCGGCCGGCCCCGCTTGGTCAGCTCCTTGGCCACGGTTTCCAGCGCCGGCGTCGCCGTCTTCCGTATGAATTTGAAGATCTCGTCCTGGGTCGGCGCGTTCATGATCAGTGCCAGCCGGCGCTGCCAGGTCAGCCCGGACTGGGGATGGGCATGCGGCAGGCTGGGCGCGGCCTTGGCCGCCTCCTGGGCGACATCGGCCTGCATGCCGCGAAACAGCGACCACACCAGCACCAGCATGATGAGCGAGAATGGCAGGGCGGTTGCGATGGTGGCCGACTGGAGCGCCGCCAGACCGCCGGCTATCAAGAGCATCGCCGCCACCACGCCTTCCAGGACGCACCAGAACACCCGTTGCAGGGTCGTCGTCTGGATCTCGCCGCCAGCGGCGATGGTATCGACCACCAGCGAGCCGGAGTCCGAGGAGGTGATGAAGAACACGGTGACCAGCAGCACCGCAAGGGTCGAGGTGAGCATCGGCAGCGGCAGATACTGGAAGAACTGGAACAGGGCCACCGACAGGTCCGCGGCCACCGCCTCGCCCAGTGCGCCGGCCGCCACGTTCTGGTCGATCAGCATCGCCGAGTTGCCGAACACCGTCATCCAGAAGAAGGTGAAGCCGGCCGGAATGAACAGCACCGCGACGATGAACTCGCGCACGGTGCGCCCGCGCGAGATGCGGGCGATGAACATGCCCACAAAGGGCGACCAGGAAATCCACCAGGCCCAATAGAACAGCGTCCAGGCGTCGATCCAGGGCGTCGGCTCATAGGCGTAGATGTTAAAAGTGCGCAAGACGAAGGTGTCGAGGTAAAGGCCGATATTCTGCACGAAATCGCGCATGAGCTGGCCCGTCGCGCCGACTAGGAGCACGAACAGCATGAGCAGGACGGCAACCGTCAGATTGAGCTCGCTGAGCCGGCGCACCCCCTTGTCGAGGCCGGTGACCACCGACAGCGTCGCGATCGCGGTAATCGCCGCGATCAGGATGACCTGCACCGTGGTGCCGACCGGCAGGCCGACCAGGAAGTTCAGGCCGGCATTGATCTGCAGAACACCGAAGCCGAGCGAAGTGGCGATCCCGAACATGGTGCCGCAGATGGCGAAGATGTCGACGGCATGGCCGATCGGCCCGTGAATGCGTTGCTTGAGGATCGGATAGAGCCCCGAGCGGATGGTCAGCGGCAGGTTGTAGCGGTAGCCGAAATAGGCCAGGGACAGGCCGACCACGGCATAGATCGCCCAGGCATGAACGCCCCAGTGGAAGAAGGTCACGCTCATCGCCTCGCGCTGGGCCGCGACCGTTCCCGGCTCAGCTTCCGGCGGCGCACCGTAATGGATCATCGGCTCGCCGACGGCGAAATACATCAGCCCGATGCCCATCCCCGCCGCGAACAGCATCGCCACCCAGGACAGATAGTTGAAATCCGGCTCGGCATCGTCGGGGCCGAGCTTCAGCGACCCGAATCGGCCCAGCGCGAACAGGATCACCGATACCAGGAAGATCCCGACGGCGAGCAGATAGAGCCAGCCGAAACCGGCCAGGATGTTCGACTGCAGCGCGCCGAAGAGTGCCTCGGCCTGCCCCGGCGCGATGACGCCGATGGCGAGGAACAGCCCGATGACGATGAGGGCGCCGAAGAAGACCGGCGGGTTGACGACGAAGCCAAGCATACGGATGAAGCCCTCGGATGAGTTTGTACGCAGCCGGCGAGTCTAGTCGGCGCATGGGAGTGACGATACCCCATCGCTCGGCCAGAGCGGCTCGCGACCATGTTGAACCGCCCCGTATTTTCGCTCACGCCCACCTGAGACGGGCACCCTGTGCGAACTGGCTTTCGCGGCCGAGCCGCCGTGAGACTGGAATCTCGATTCCTGATTTCGCGGGAATGAGCAGAGTACGGCACGGCCCCACCCCACCCGCTCATGCCCGCGAAGGCTGGCATCCAGTACTGGGTCCCCGCCTGCGCGGGGACGAGCGGCAAGCGTATGCACTTCGATCTGAAGGCAAACCGCGCCAGGCCCTTCAGCGGGCCGAGCCGGCCGGTCCGCACATGCCTTCTGACGCGCCGGGAACGGTTTATTCATTTGCGCGGGCTCCGCCCATCGCTTAGAGCGGCGTGCGATCAGTTGAACAGCCTCGACTCGCCGCTTCATGCCCGCTCAAGGCGGGTATCCGGGACGCTGGGGCACGCACAGGTGAGGGCATGACCGAATCCGGTCGCATCAAATTGCTGGCGGGAATCCTCCTCGCCGTCTTCCTGGTCTTCGGCGGCGCGCTGATCAGCATCCCCTGGCTGATCCGCGATCCCCTGCCGGTGCTGCGCCCCGACACGGCCATGAATTTCACCCTCGGCGAGGAACCGGGCCTTGCCACGGGGCGCATCGAGCTCGGTCGCGGCAACCATTTCGTCGTTCAGCTAGGGCTCGATCCCGATGCCGGGCTTGCCGGCGCGCCGCGGCTTATCCTGACCCATCGCGACGGCCCCGAGGTGGCGCCTGAGCTGGAGGCGCTGTCCGGCAACCGCTATCGCGCCCAGGGCCGGCTCGACGTGCCCGGCCAGTGGCGCATCCAGATTGCCGATCGGCCCGACGTGGGGTTCCGCTTCGTGCTGGCCGAATTCTGAGCGGCCGGGGTGGGACGGGTCCCTTGTGAGACTAACTGTTGGACTGAAATCCACCCAGAAAAGACACCAGATTGTCTCCCAGTTCGTCGCACAGATAGCCGCCCTCCTGGACGATGACGGTGGGCAGGCCGAGCCCGGCGATATTTTCGGCGATGCGCGCAAAGCCTTGTGTTGACACGGTTAATCCGCCAAAGGGGTCGTTTTCGAAAGCGTCGAGCCCAAGCGCCAGCACAAGCGCGCCCGGCGCGAAGGCGCGGATTCTGGCAAGCGCGGCCTCCAGCGCTTCAAGAAACGCATCATCCCCGCTCCCCCTCGGCAACGGCAGGTTGAAATTATAGTCGAGGCCCGGCCCCTCCCCCCGTTCATGGGCGTGGCCCCAGAAGAAGGGGTAAAAGCGCACCGGATCGGCATGGATTGAGACGGTCAGCACATCCGGCCGGCGCCAATAAATGCCCTGCGTGCCGTTGCCGTGATGCAGGTCGACGTCGAGGATCGCCACCCGGTGGTGGTGCGCCCGCAGGATTTCCGCGGCCACCGCGGAGTTGTTGACGAAGCAGAAGCCCCCGGCCATGTCGACAAAGGCGTGATGGCCGGGCGGCCGGCACAGCGCGTAGACCGGCCCCATTCCCTCGCGCACCATGAGTGCGGCATGGGCGGCGGTCTGTGCGCTCCAATAGACCGATCCCCAGGTCTCCGCCGAGATCGGGCAGGCGGTGTCGGCCTGGTGGTAACCCGCCTGGCCGGCGGCGGATTTCGGATAGGAGCAGTCGCGCCGGTCGGGGTGGATATTGGGGATCACCTCCTCTGAGGCGCCGGGAATGCGCTGCCAGCGCGCATGGACGGTTTCGAGGAAATACAGGTAGGCCGGCGTATGGACCGCGGCGAGCGGCGCCAGCCCACGGTCGTCGGGCCGCACGGGTTCGTGGCCGGCCCCCTTGGCCCCCTCAAAAAGCCGCCGGGCGCGTTCGGGCTGTTCGGGGTTGGGCTGCGGCGCACCGCTGGCCAAGAAATGCTTGGGATCGTGCCGGATCTGCTCCTCGGCATAGACGAACTTCATTCCTGCTGTTCCTACTTGGAGTTAGAACGCAACCCTGTCGCCGCCCTTGAGGTCCAGCGCGGCGCGCGCTTCGGCGGGGGTGGCGACGTCGAGGGACAGGCTCTCGGCGATTGCCCGGATCTTGCGCACCTGCTCGGCATTGGAGGCGGCAAGCTTGCCCTTGGCGATATAGAGGCTGTCCTCGAGCCCGACCCGCACATTGCCGCCCATGGCCAGCGCGGTGGCGCACAGGGGCATCTGGTGGCGGCCGGCGGCCAGCACGGAGAAGCGATAGGCCTCGCCCAGAAGCTTGTCTGCGGTTCGTTTCATGAAGGCGAGATTGTCCACGTCGGCTCCGATTCCCCCGAGAACGCCGAACACAAACTGCACGAAGAGCGGCGGCCGGACCAGCCCCCGCTCCAGAAAGTGGGATAGGGTATAGAGATGGCCGACATCGTAGCACTCGAACTCGAAGCGGGTACCGCAGCCCTCGCCCACCTCTGCAAGGATGTGCTCGATGTCCTTGAAGGTGTTGCGGAACACGAAGTCGCGGCTGGCCTCCAGAAACGCCGGCTCCCAATCATATTTCCAGTCGCCATTGCGGGCCAGCGCGGGAAACAGGCCAAAATTCATCGTGCCCATATTAAGCGAGCACATCTCGGGCTGAGCCCTCAAGGCCGCCCCGATCCGCTCGTCAACCGTCATGTTCTGGCCGCCGCCGGTGGTGACGTTCACCACCGCGTCGGTGGCCTGCTTGATGCGCGGCAGGAAGGCCATGAAGAGATCCGGATCCGGGCTCGGCCGACCATCCTGAGGTTCGCGCGCATGGAGATGGAGGATCGCCGCTCCGGCCTCGGCCGCCTCGATCGCCTGGTCGGCGATCTGATCCGGCGTGACCGGCAGGTGCGCGCTCATCGAGGGCGTGTGGATCGAGCCGGTGATGGCGCAGGTGATGATGACCTTCGACATCGCGCTCACGCAGCCCTGCTGGCCAGGCCGAGTTCACCGGCCAGCGCGGCAAGGCTGTCGTCGAGCACGGCAAGGATCTCCCCGATCTGCGCCTCGGAGACGATCAGCGGCGGACAGACCATGAAATGGTCGCCGTCGAGCCCACCTCGGGTGCGCCGCGAATAGATGATCAGGCCCCGTTCATAGGCGAGTTCGACGAGTCGGAGATGCGCGTTCATGCGCGCAGGCAAGGGCCGCATGGTGTCGCGGTCGGCGACCAGCTCGAAGGCAAGCAGCAGCCCCTTGCCGCGAACGTCGCCGATGAAATCGTAGCGCACCATCAGCTCCTCCAGCCTGGCGCGCAGCACCGCGCCCATGCGCTCGGCATTGCCGGTCAGGTCCTGCTCGACGATTTCGTCGAGCACCGCCAAGCCGGCGGCGCAGGCCAGCGGGTTGCCGGCATAGGTGAAACCATGGACGAACCCGCCGGCATCGAGCACGGGGTCGACCAGCCGGTTGTCGGCCACCATCGCACCGAGCGGCGCATAGCCGGCGGCAAAGCCTTTGGACAGGGTTACGATATCGGGCCGCAGCCCCCAATGCTCGGCCGCGAGAAAGCGGCCGGTGCGCCCCGCCCCGCTCATCACCTCATCGAGTATCAGCAGTATGTCGTATTCGTCGCAGATCTCGCGGATGCGGGCGTAGTAGGAATCGGGCGCCACCAGCGCGCCGGTCGCGGCGCCACCCACCGGCTCCATGATGAAGGCGAGCACCGTGTCGGGCCCCTGGCGCCGGATCTCCTCGGCCAGCATCTCGGCATAGCGCAAGCCGCGCTCGGCTTCGCTCAGATCGTCCCGGTCCAGATAGGTGGTCGGCGCCGGGATCTTTGGCATTTCCTGCATCATGGGCGCAAACGGCGCGGTCAGCGGCGCATAGCCGGTGAGCGCCAGCGCGCCCAGCGTGCCGCCGTGATAGGACGGGTGGCGGGCGATCACCTTGTATCGGGTGCCCTGCCCGGTCGCGACGGAGTGCTGGCGCGCCAGCTTGATCGCGCTTTCCACCGCTTCCGAGCCACCGGAGACGAAGAAGACGCGGTCGAGCCCGTCGGGCATCAGGGCCGCGACGCGGGCGGCCAGCGTCTCGGCCGGCTCGTTCTCGAAATGGAGTCGGTAGCCGAACGTTGCCCGGTCCATCTGGGCCCGCATGGCCTCCAGCACCCGTTCGTTGCCGTGCCCGATATTGGACACCATCGCCCCGCTGGAGCCGTCGAGATAGCGCTTGCCATCGACGTCCCAGAGATAGACGCCGCGGGCTTCCTTGAGCATCGGCCGACGCTGGCGGCTCTGGTAGAACAGGTTGGAGGACGTCTTTTCGGACAACGGTTTATCCTTCCGTCTTGGAACTCGGCAAGAGCACGCAGTCGCGCGCGCGGATTCGTACCGACACCGCCTCGCCCTTTCTGAACGGGCGCTCGTCGATGGCATTCACCGCCTGCATCTGATGGCCGTTGACCGAGACGAAGTAGCGGGCCGCCTGGCCCTGATAGTCCACGGCCTCGACACCGCCGGGCAGGATACTGGTGCCGGCTTCGGCTTGCGCCTCGGGCGCTGCCAGTTGCAGCTTCTCGGCGCGCACCACGACCCGCACGGGATCGCCTTCGGCGGCGCCCTCTTCCTCCACAGCCTCAGTCAGTATCGTGCCGACCCCGTCGATGGCCACCTTAATCGCCCGGTCGTCCCGGCTTTCCACGCGACCGGGCAGCACGTTCGAATTGCCGAGGAAGCGCGCCACGAACTCCGACGCCGGCCGGTTATAGACCTCCTCGGGCGCCCCGATCTGTTCAATCAGCCCGTCGCGCATTACGACGATGCGGTCCGACATGGCGAGCGCCTCGGCCTGGTCGTGGGTCACGAAGATGGTCGTGATGCCGAGCTGATCCTGAATGCGCTTGAGCTCGACCCGCATGTCCTCGCGCAGATTGGCGTCAAGCGCCGACAGGGGCTCGTCGAGCAAAAGGACATCGGGCTGAATGACAATGGCGCGGGCGAGCGCGATGCGCTGCTGCTGGCCGCCGGATAGCTGGCGCGGGAAACGGTCGGCCAGATGCGGAAGCTGGACGAGCTCAAGCGCCTTGGCGACCCTGTCCGCCATCTCGTCGCGACTGACGTGACGGTATTTGAGGCCGAAGGCAACATTGTCGAACACCGTCTTATGGGGGAACAGCGCATAGTTCTGGAAGACGAGGCCGAGATTGCGCCTGTGGATGGGGGTGTCGTTGACCCGGGCGCCCTTGATCAGAATGTCACCCTGGCTCGGTTCGAGAAGCCCGGCAATGATCCGCAGGGTCGTCGTCTTGCCGCAGCCCGACGGTCCCAGAAGGGTAACGAAACTGCCCTCCCCGATGTGCAGGTTCGTGGGGTGGAGCGCCGTGAAGTCGCCGAAGCGCTTGGCCACCTCTCGGATTTCGACGGCATGGGCCTGATCGTTCATGTGTAAGGCTCAAAAAAAGCCGGGGCGACGGCGTCGACCGCCGCCCCGAGGTTGGGAGGATCAATAACCGCGCTGGACGCGAGAGAACTCACGTGACCAATCGGCCTCGTTGCCATTCCAGTATGCCGGATCGAAGAAACTGAGCTCCGACAGGGTCCCGGTCGGGTCGAAGGCCGGTAGGGTCGGCACCAGTTCGCCCAGCTCGACCTTCTGCGGGTCGAGCGCGGGCGGATAGAACTGCCCCTCGGCGACCGCGATCGCGACCTCCGGCTCGAGCATGAAGTTGAGGAGTTCCTCGGTGGCCTCCATCGGGCTGCCCTTGATGACGAACAGGCACTCCTGCCACGCCAGCCCGCCCGGCGGATCGTAATAGCCGATATCGTGACCCTGATCCTGAAGCGCGCGGACCCGGCCCGACCAGGCCTCGGTGACGTAGATCTCGTCTTCTGCCAGCAGGCTCATCAGCTCGGCGCCCGAGGACCAGTATTTCAGCGCCAGGTCGCGGTGGGCGCGAATGTTGTCCCACACCGCGTCCATGTCCTCGATATTGTTGGGATCCTGGCCGCTCTGGAGCGCGGCGTACCAGATCCTGGTCTTCCATTCGCCCCAGCCACCGATCTTGCCCTCGAAGGCCGGATCGATCAGCAGCATGGACCCCTTCTCGCGCATCTCGTCATCCGAGATATGGGCGCGGTTATAGGCCAGTCCGGTCGTGCCGTAATTGTAGGGCACGGCCGAAAGCGTCGGCGCGCTGATCTCCCTGAGCACGTCGATGAGCGCGGGAATCAGATACTGCATGTTCGGGATGTTGTCCTCGTTGAGTTCCGAGGACAGGTCGAGATTGTGGTAGCGGGCATAATCGAAGACGCCGCTCAGATGGGCGACGTTGAACTCCCCGGCGCCAGCGGCCTGGACTTGGGCAAGATACTCGTCGGCGCCGGTGAAGGTGCCATCGACGACGGTGATTCCGGTCGCCTCGGTATAGGGGTCGAAGGCGTATTGGCGGAAGGCTTCGGACACCACGCCGCCCCAGCCGTCGAAACGCACCTGCGAGGGGCTCTCGGCAAAGGCGTGCCGGGTGAACGGGCCCGCTACGCCGGCAACGAGGCCGGCCGCGCCCAAAAGCGAAAGGAAGCGGCGCCGGTCGATATCGCCGTTGCGATAGCGCTCCAGCAGCTTCTGGTACCGTTTCGTGTCGTCCATGGTTCAAGCTCCTCCATTAGTGCTCTGAAAGGCGTGTTGCTTCGTCTGATCCCGGGCCATGAGATGACCTCATCCGCCCCGCGTCCTCGCCATGCGGCGCGCAATGCCCGCCCCCAGCAGCGGCAGGCCAACGGTCAGCAGGATCATGACCGTGCCGAGCGCATTGATCTCCGGCGAAACCGAATGGCGCAGCATGGCGAAGATCTGAGTCGGCACGGTTTCAAGCCCGCCGGGCTTCCAGAACAGCGTGCCGGTGATGTCGTCGAATGAGATCGTGAAGGCGAACAGCATGCCGGCGAAGACGGCCGGCATCAGAAGCGGCAGCGTGACCTCGAAGAAGGTCGCGATCGGGCCGGCGCCGAGGCTCATGGCGGCTTCCTCGACATCGCGCCGGATCGTCACCAGCCGCGCCTGCACGACCAGCAGCACAAAGGGCAGCGTGAAGATGACGTGACCACACAGCAGAAGGAAGAAGCTGCGCGGAATGTCGAGCCAGCGCAGGAACAGGAGCAGCGCCACCGCAAGCACCACCTCGGGCACCAGGATCGGCGCCACGAGCGCCGTCGAGATCAGGTTCTTGCCGGGAAAGCGGTAGCGCACGATGGCGAGCGCGGCGAGGACCCCGAGCGTGGTTGAGATGAGCGCCGTCAGGCCGCCGAGCAGGAAGGACACGCGAAAGGCGCGCACGATAGCGTCGTTGTTCCACAGCGCGACGAACCACCGGAAGCTCAGCCCCTCCATCGGAAAGGCGCCAAACTGGCTCGCATTGAAGGCGAGCAGCATGACGATGGCGACGGGGATGAACATGAATAGATAGACGGCCACCGTGTAGCCGGTGATCAAGCTCCAGCCGATATCGATCCGCTTCAGCGCGGCGCGCAGCCGCGCCGGCGCGCTGACGGACGGCGTCTCCGCGCCCCCGCGCTCCCCGGCGACGCCGCCGACGGCGCTGTAAAGCGTCGGGGATTGGGGACGTTCACCGCTCATTGGAAGCTCTTGGCGATCTGGCCGAGGCCGAGGAAGCGGTTATAGAGCGCCACCACGCTGCCCAACACCACGAGCAGGACGAGGGACAGCGCCGAACCCAGCGGCCAGTTGAGCTGGGTGATGACCGCCTCGAAGACGAGATTGGCGAACATCGCGTCGGTCGGGCCGCCGAGCACCATAGGCGTGATGTAGGTGCCGGCGCCCAGGACGAAGCAGAGCAGACTGCCCGCGGCGAGGCCGGGCAGCGACAGCGGCAGCGTGACCTCGCGAAACGCCTGCCACGAAGTCGAGCCCAGCGAGCGGGCGGCATCGATGAGATTGCGGTCGATGGCTTCGAGGCTGACATAGATGTTGAGGATCATGAAGGGCAGGAGGAAGTGGACCAGCCCGAGGATCACGGTGGCCTCGTTGTAGAGCATCCGGATCGGCTCGCTGGTGATGCCAAGCCCCATCAGCCCGTAATTGAGGGCGCCGGAGGCGCCGAGAATGTTGATCCACGACATGGTGCGGATGATGTAGCTGATCCAGAAAGGCAGCATGAGCAAGAGGATCAGCAAGAGCCGGTGCTGGCGGCCGGCATTGGCGATGAAATAGGCCGGTATGTAGCCGAGCACCGCGCACAGCACCGTGGTGATGAAGGCGATGCGGATCGTGGCGAACAGGATGTCACGGTAGAACGGATCGGTGAGCACCTCGGCCCAGTTGTCGAGATGGAAGCCCGCCTCCACCGCCCCCACCGCGGTGCGCAGCCAGAACGAATAGACGACAATGAAGAAGACCGGGATGACCAGCAGGAGCGCGACCGCGGCCAATGCCGGAGACATCAGCAGCCACGGCTTTGCGGACAGGTCACCCTCGGCGCTCTGCGCCATATACTCTCCTCCCGCGCCGCGTCCCCCTTTTTGCGGCGCTCCCTGGCGGTCACTATCCGGCGGGGATGGACATTCCGCAACTAGATAAGGAGAATGCAATACATAGATGAGCGAAATGCCCAACCTTCCCCCCTGCCTGCCGATGCGCGTACCGCCTGGCGCCTCGACTGGAACCTGCTGCGCACATTCATGGTGATCGTCCAGGAAGGGGGCATCACGGCCGGCGCGGACCGCCTGCGGCTCAAGCAGCCGACGGTGAGCAACGCACTGAAGCGCCTCGAAACCACCCTCGGCCGCCGGTTGATCGACCGCGGGCCCGGCCGTTTCCGCGTCACCGAGGCAGGCATGCTGCTCCATCAGGAATGCGTCGAGATCTTCGGCTCGGTGGCGCGGCTGTCGGTGCTTGTGCGCGAGGTTACCGACGAGATCACAGGCCATGTCACGATCGCGGTGGCGAGCCATGTGGTCTGCCCGATGCTCGACGCGGCGTTGGCCGATTTCCACGCCCGCTACCCCAGGGCGACCATCTCAATCGAGGTCGCCACCAGCGCCGATGTCATTGATCTGGTGCTGCGCAAGCAGGCGACCTTCGGAGTCTGCCTGGTGCACCGGCAGCTGCCCGAGTTGCACTATCGGCGACTCTATCGCGAGCATTTCGGCTTGTTCTGCGGCCCGCGCCACCGGCTGTTCGGCCGGGACGGGCTGACGCTGGCCGATCTGCGGGGCGAGACCTCGGTCTCGTTCAAGACCGACCGGCTGACCGATGCCCTGCGCCCGGTCGCGCTGATCCGCGCGACGGCCCAGCTCGAGGACCGCATTGTCGGCCTGTCCTCGCATCTGGAAGAGGTGCGCCGCATGATCGTCGCCGGCCTCGGCATCGGCCCGCTGCCGATCCATGTGGTCGAGCGCGACATCGCCGACGGGCTCCTGTGGCGGCTGCCGCCCTATGAGGACCCGCCCGCCATCGACATCTATGTGGTCCACAATCCGCGCGCCCATCTCAACCGCGCCGAGACGCTGCTTCTGAAGGCGCTGCTGACTGTGATCGAGACCACGCCGATCGCCGATCGGACCTATCCCGCCCTATCCTGAGCTTGGCCGGGCCGGCTCAGTCGGCATTCGAGAATATGCGGTGGCGCACCGTGTCGCCGGGCCTCAGGCCGATCTCGGCCGAGCGGCCGGCATTGACCTCGAGGACACTGCGCACCGGCCCGCGCGAATGGATCGAGCGGGTCGAGAAGGGCGTCGTGTCGCGCTCGATGCGATGGACGGTGCCGTCGGACAGGATGAAGATCATATCGAGCGGGATATAGGTGTTCTGCATCCACATCGAGATTTCCTGATCGCGTTCGAAGTCGAACAGCATGCCGTGATCCGCCGCCATGTGCTGGCGGAACATCAGGCCGCGCTGGCGCAATTGAGGGGTGTCGGCGAGCTCGATGGTGAATACATGATTGCCCGTCGCCGTCTCGATCTCAACGGTATCGTCGCCCAGCGCAGCGGGAACGGCCAGACAGAACACCAGCAGGGCGAGAACGAGACGGGTCATGCAGCGGACTCCGCCGGCGGGCCGCGGCTCAGTGGGACGCGACGCCGGAGCCTCCTTGCGGGCGCAGCTCGGCTGCCATCAGCCCCTTCGGCCCCTCACCGTAGCGCACCATGACCGCCTGGCCCGGACGCAACTCGGCGAAGCCGAAACGGCGCAGCGTCTCCATGTGGATGAAGATGTCCGGCGTGCCCTCGCCCTGGGTCAGGAAGCCGTAGCCGCGCACGCGGTTGAACCACTTGACCTCGGCGCGCACGAAATCGCTGGTCGGCGTCACCTGCACATGGGTGCGCTGGGCCATCTGCGCGGGATGCACCGCGCTCGTATCGTCCATCGACAGGATGCGGAAGGCCTGAAGCCCTTTCGGCCGGTCCAGCGCCTCGCAAACGATCCGCGCGCCTTCATAGGCCGTCTGGTAACCGTCCCGCCGCAGGCAGGTCACATGCAGCAGCACGTCGGGCATGCCATTGTCCGGGACAACGAACCCGTAGCCCTTGCCGGCGTCGAACCACTTGATGGTCCCGACGACTTCGATAACGTCGACCGAAGCTTCCTCGGTTGCCTCGCTCCCGGCGACGACGCTCGGTGAAATCTTGGCCCCCATACCAGACTCCGACGCTCGGACACTCGTTCTACGACTGACCAGCTGCCCCCTGATTCGCTAACGAGAATATCATTGCACTTGCGCCACGAAAGCACAAATTCGCAAGCGCGGTGGATATTGTGGTTAACCATTGAACGCGGCCAGCGGTTCAAGAACAGAACCAATATCTTCCGAAATCACCAGATCGGCGACATCGTCGAACTCGGTGGGATCGCGATTGATGATCACCAGACGCGCGCCGTTGCGCTTTGCGACCAGGGGAAAGCCGGCGGCCGGGAACACAACGAGCGACGATCCGATCGACAGGAATAGGTCGCAATCATACGTCGCCGCCTCGGCCCTGGCCATGGCCTCTTCCGGCATCGCCTGGCCGAAGGAAATGGTCGCGGTCTTCACGATGCCACCGCACATCGCGCAGTCGGGGGGCTCGCCGGTACCCTCGAACACAGCGCGCACTTCGTCCAGTTCGTGCCGGCAGGCGCAATCCAGGCAATGCGCGTAGGAGCCGTTGCCATGCAGCTCGACGACCCTGTCGTCGGGCACGCCGGAGGCCTGATGCAGGTTGTCGATATTCTGGGTGATGACGTGGCTCGCCTTGCCGATCCGCACCAGATGGGCAAGCGCGCGATGGCCGCGGCCGGGCCGGGCCGAGCGAAAGGCATCCTCCATGGCGAACTTGCGCCGCCAAGCCTCGATGCGCATCTCTTTCGACGACAGGAACGTCTGGAAATCGATCGGCATGTTGTTCGACCACAGCCCGCCGGGGCTGCGGAAATCGGGAATGCCGCATTCAGTGGAAATGCCGGCGCCGGTAAAGGCCACCACCCGGTTGGCCTGGCGCACCATGTCCATCAGGGTCTGGCCCGGCGTCGACAGGTCATCCATGAAGCCCATTGTGCCCTCCCCGCGGTTTTCGGCCCTGCCCGACATCTCGTGGTTCGAGTCCGAGTTTTCATCCCATGCCGCACCCGCCATGGCAAGTGTCGGGCTCACAAGGAACCACTAGCAACATATTGTTCTCTAGTGGAATTTCGAAATGGCATTTGTCGGGCGTGCCGTGACCCGGGTATCAAATGTCAAACTGATATCACTGGCGCCGCGCGGCGCGCCAGAAATCCCGCCTGCCACCCTTGGCGTTGCGGGGCCGGGACATTACGCTCAACGTCGCATTCGGCTGGTCTGCCCAATCAAGGAGGCGTATTTTGAAATATCTGCACACCATGGTGCGCATCAGCGATGTCGAGGAGTCGCTCGATTTCTACTGCAACAAGCTGGGTATGAGGGAGGTGCGGCGCCTGGACAGCGAGGCCGGGCGCTTCACCTTGATCTTCCTCGCCGCGCCGGATGACGCGGCCAGTGCGGCAGCGGAACGCGCGCCGCTTGTCGAGCTGACCTACAACTGGGACCCGGAAACCTATGGCGAGGGGCGCAATTTCGGGCATCTCGCCTTCGAGGTCGACGACATATACAAGACCTGCGAACGGCTCCAGGCGGCCGGGGTCACCATCAACCGTCCGCCGCGCGACGGGCGCATGGCGTTCATCCGCTCGCCGGACAATATCTCGATCGAGCTGCTGCAAAAGGGCGAGGCCAAGCCCAAGCAGGACCCTTGGGCGTCGATGGAGAATACCGGCACCTGGTGAGCGGGCCAGATCGAGTGCAGTTCTGGCCATGACGCCCCCGCGCCCCGGCATGGCGCCGCGGCGGCAGGCGCGTTGCATGTTGCCCGCACAGGCTCCGAAAAAGCGCGACGGCACGGCATCAAGCGGTTGCCCCCCCGCCGATTCCCTTCTATATCCGTCGCCGCTACCGGGCCCTTCGTCTATCGGTTAGGACGCCAGATTTTCAATCTGGAAAGACGGGTTCGATTCCCGTAGGGCCCGCCAGCACTTAGCCGA
>SKQW01000199.1 GCA_007118805.1 Rhodobiaceae bacterium
CAGGTCTCCTTGAAAATCGCGCACCGGCGCAACGGCCGGCGCGACTTCGCCCGTCTCCTCCAGGGGTGCGGACGGGCACGCGCGCGGCGCTTATAGGACAGGCCGGGGAGGCTGGCAAGCGTGGCGCCGAACGCTGTCCAGAGGGCAAGGTGCTTATGCCACCAGAAACCGTGCGGGCTAGACGGCGGCAGAATGCCGGTCGGCGGCCGGCGCAAGATAGCCGTCGAAGGCGGCGGCAACGACCCGCGCGAATGGCCGGGCCGCCTCGGGGATGCGCAGCTTGCCGCCGGTCGATCGCGCCAGCCCGTCGCGGACCAGCGGTGCCAGCGCCTTCTCGGCATCGTCGAGGCTTTCCCGTGGAAGGCCATGGCGCCGGCATGCGCCCTCGAGATCGGTTTCGAATTGGCACATTAGCCCTTCAATGATTTCAGCACGGAGGCGGTCTTCCGGACTCAATCCCCGGCCGCGCGCGGTTGGCAGCTGACCGCTACCTATCTTGCGCCCCCAGCCGCCGAGGTCGACGGCGTTCTGGACGTAGCCTTGCGGCAGGCGAGAGATGGCGGACGCGCCGATACCCACCAGAATGTCGGCGGGATCGGCGGTATAGCCCTGAAAGTTCCGGCGGAGCCGTCCATTGTCTGCGGCGGCGGCAAGGTCGTCGCCCGGCAGGGCAAAGTGATCCAGGCCGATCCGACGATAGCCGGCCCCGAGCAGGGTCCGGCCGATCGTCTCGGCCTGTCGCACCCGTTCCACAGCGCCGGGAAGCGCTGCCGCGTCAATCCGCCTCTGGTGCTTCTTCATCCAGGGCACATGGGCGTAGCCGAAGACCGCCAGGCGTTGCGGCCAAAGCCCGGCCGCCCGTGCCGCGTTCAACACGATCTCTCGCTCGCCCTGATGCGGCAAGCCGTACATCAGGTCGAAGCCGATGCGGTCGATGCCGGCGGCCCGCAGATGTGAGACCGCTTCCACGACCTGGCCATAAGGTTGCCACCGCCCAATGGCGAGCTGAACCTCGGGATTGAAGTCCTGCACCCCGAGATTGACCCGCGTGATCCCGGCTTGGACGAGCAAGGCCGCCAGCCGCGGGGTCACCGTGCGCGGATCGAGCTCGATGGCATGCTCCAAGCGTTCCGACAGGGCAAAGCCGTCGTGGATCCGGTCAACCAGCTCCAGAAACTCGCCTTCGGGCAGGATGTTGGGCGTTCCACCGCCCCAGTGCAGGTGAACGAGCCGGCGTCCCGGGCCGATATGGCGCAGAACGATGTCCAGTTCGCGCGCCAGCCGTGCCGCATATTCCGTCACCGGCTGATCGCGTAGCGCCGCCTTGGTGTGACATCCGCAGTAGTGGCAGATCGATCGACAGAAAGGGATGTGCAGATAGAGCGAGATCGTCGCCTCCGGAGCGACGGAGTCGAGCCAACTGCCATACTGCTTCGCGCCGACCGCCTCGGAAAAATGGGGGGCGGTAGGATAGGATGTATAGCGCGGCACATTGTGCGCCGCGTAGGCCATGAAGCGTCGATCCATGATACGATCAGGGCACGCGGGTGCGCGCCCTGTCTTTGATCGGGATCAAACCGATGACCGCGCCTTGAACGGCACCGCCTCAGGGTGCGGTGAGGTACGCGGCGGCCTGTCCGAAGCGCGCCTTGGCCTGCTTCATTTCGTTGCGCGCCACCACCCGCTTGTGGACCTCGTCCGGCCCGTCGATGAAGCGCAGCGCGCGGCCATAGGTCCACAGGAAGGCGAGCGGCGTATCGTCAGTCAGGCCCATGGCGCCGAAGGTCTGGATCGCGCGATCGACGACGCGCGTCTGGAGGTTCGCGGCCACCACCTTGATCCCCGATACATCCACCCGTGCCGCCTTGTTGCCCTCCTTGTCCATCTTCCAGGCGGCACGCAGCACGTAGAGCCGCGCCTGATCGATCTCCATGCGCGACTCGGCGATCCAGTCCTGAATATTGGCGTAGTCGGACAGCCGTTGCCCGAAGGCCTTGCGCTCCATCACCCGCTCGCACATCAGCTCGATCGCCAGCTCGCACTGTCCGATCGTGCGCATGCAGTGATGAACCCGGCCCGGCCCGAGCCGCGCCTGGGCGAGCTTGAAGCCATCGCCCTCGCCCCCCAGCACATTGCTGGCAGGCACCCGGACATTGCTGAAGCGGACCTCGCAATGACCTTCCGGCGCGTGATGGCCCATGATCGGCAGGTTGCGGATCACGTCGACGCCCGGCGTGTCGATCGGCACGATAACCATCGAATGACGGGAGTGCCGGTCTGCCTCCTCGTCGGGGTCGCTCAATCCCATCACGATGATCAAGCGGTTGTTGGGATGCATGGCCCCGGTCGTGAACCACTTGCGCCCGTTTATGACGTAGTCGTCGCCGTCGCGGCGGATCGTCGTCTGGAGGTTGGTCGGATCGGAGGAGGCAACGTCGGGCTCGGTGATGGCGACCGAGGAGCGGATCTCCCCATTCAGTAGCGGCGTCAGCCAGCGCTCGCGTTGCTCGGGCGTGGCGAAGAGATGCAGAATCTCCATATTGCCGGTGTCCGGCGCCGAGCAGTTGAACACCTCGGATGCCCACGGGATGCGGCCCATGATCTCTGCCAGGGGCGCGTATTCGCAGTTCGACAGCCGCGTGCCCGGCTCGTTCTCCTTGAGACCGGGCAGGAACAGGTTCCACAGCCCTTTGGCCTTCGCTTGCGCCTTCAGCGGGTCGACGACCTCGAGCGGAAACCGGCCCTCATTCGCAATCCGCAACCATTCACGGTTGGCGGGCACTACGTGGTCGGTCATGAAGGCGGCAAGTTCGGTCCGCAGGGCTTCCACCTTCTCAGAGTGCGCAAAATCCATCGTCTCGGCTCCTGATCCATCGGTCACGGCGGCTCATGCCATGGAACACGCGCCGCGGCAACCGCGGCACAGTCCGGGCCAAGGACGTGCGCGCCGGGCCGTCTCGATCGGCTGTACAGGCTTCGGCTCCGGTTCCCAACCATTCTCGGAACCGCGCCGTCAGCGTGCGCGTTCACCATTGGGTTAGCAGGGGCGAACCGAGTAAGCAGGACTGCACGTTGTGTCTTGCCGGGTGTGCGTCGGCAGGAATGGGTCGGAGTGTAATGCAGGACCTCAAGGATGAAATCATCACCCTGCTGCCATCGTTGCGCGGATTTGCCCGCTCACTGACGCGCAACGACACCGAGGCGGAAGACCTCATGCAGGAAACGCTGGTCAAGGCCATCGGCAGCATCCATCAGTTTACGCCGGGCACCAATCTCAGGGCCTGGCTGTTTACCATCCAGCGCAACACGTTCTACACGGCCTATCATCGCCGACGCCGCGAGCCCCAGATGGACGCGGAGGCGGTCGACGGGTTGACCAGTCAACCGTCGCAGGAATGGTCGCTGAGGCTCCACAAGCTCGATGAGGCGCTTCACCAGCTTCCGGCAGAGCAGCGCGAAGCGCTCATGCTGGTCGCCGGTGCCGGGGTGACCTACGAGGAGGCCGCCGAAATCTGCGAATGCGCGCTCGGCACGATCAAGAGTCGGGTCAACCGGGCACGCTGCCGTCTCCTGGAAATGCTGGAGGACGAGGCCGTCCCCGAAGTCAGTGGGGACTGACCAAGAACGGTTCCGGCGGTAGCGCGCCAGGGGCGGTCAACGCCCAGAAGTGCCGGTCACCAGGCCGTCCGGCTCGGCGCCCAAACCCCGGCGCGCGCGCCCGGAATAGTTTTAAAAGAAACAAGTAATTGCAGATAATTATTCATTCTTTTTTTGTTTATCATTGGCGTTCGGATCGCTTATCGAAGCCAGCATTCAGTCTTGCAGGGGACAGGACGAATGCTTGCAGGTTCGAATGGCCGGATGATCAGGGCGGTGCTTGTCTCGGGGATCGCCGCCTTGAGCTGTCTGTCGGGTCTCCCGTCGGGGAAGGCCGCCGACGACCAGGGTGAGTTCGCTTTACGCGGTTTCGGGGCGCATGCCTGCGCCGACGCGCGCACCCGCATCGAACAGGAGCCGGAAGCAGCCCAGAATGCGCTTGCCTGGCTTCTCGGATATATGAGCGCGGTGAACCGGGTGCAGGCGGACACGTTCGACATCTCGCCGATCGTCGGTGGCGGCCCGATGCTCGAGTTGCTCCTCGGCCTGTGTGCCGACAATCCGGACGCGCTGGTGGAAAACGTCGCCTTCGAGCTGCTTCGCACACTGTCGATCGCTCGCGTGCCAACCAGTTCGCCCGTCGTCGACGTGGAATATGAAGGCGCGAGGGTCCAGCTCCGCCAGCAGACCCTTCAGGCGATGCAGGCTGCCCTCATCGAACTCGATCATCTTTCCGGCGCGGCGGACGGGGTTTACGGCCCTCAGACGCGGTTGGCAATCCAAGCGTTTCAAGAGTCCCAGGAAATTCCGGAAACGGGCGTTCCCGATCCGGTGACGATACTGCGGCTTCTGGTGGAGTTGCCGCGCCGCGCGGGAGACGGGTGAGCGATCCGGCCCGCAGACTGCAGCCGCTGTGCCTTCACGGGGCGCGGTTTGGTACCGACGAGCGTCGCCATTCAATGCTCGCGCCTAGTGTCCCGAATCCGAAATTCGTTACCATTTGCAACAGTCTCCGCACGGATTTCGGATTCGACAAGGACACTAGCAACTTTGTGACTCTAGTGTGGTTTTGGATTTGAAGCTCGTTTCGGGAGCCTGCTGCAAGCCTGGTAACGAACTTCAAATTCACCACACTAGCATCTATTCCGCAGGAAGCGATCCGTGGCCGCCCGGCTTGGCCCGCGAGCGCGGGCTCGGATAGCGAATTCCGTATATCTGAACCACGGTGCGCAGGAGGATCATGATCAGGATGCTGACGATTAGGCTGGCATAGACGGGGACCGGACTTTCCTCGAAGTGGTTGGCAAGGAGCAGCCCGGCAAGGAAGACGAGGGCGCCCACTACGGCGACTTCCTCGTAGATTACGCCCTTGAAGGTCTTGGGCTCCTGATTGATCACGATATCGCGCAGCATGCCACCGCCTGCGCAAGTGAGCGCCGCCATGACGGGAACCCAGAACCAGGCAAGGTTGGCTGCCACCGCGATCAGCGCCCCCGTGGCCGCCAGCATCGAGAAACCGATGATGTCGGCATAGGTCTTGACCGTCTTGAACGTCGCCGTGTCGGCGATGCCTTCCCGGGTCGAGACGACGAGGGCGGAAATGACGACCATTGAGAAGATGGCGACCGGATAGACCGGATCCTTCACGTAGTAGAGAGGAAGCTGGTCGCCGCCGATCATCAGGTCCCGTATGGTACCGCCGCCGACCGCTGACAGAAAAGCGAGGATCACCAGGCCCCAGAAGTCGTATCCGCGCTTGACCCCTTCGAGAATGCCGGACAGTGCGTAGATGACCACGCCGAACAGGAGCAGGACCTTGAAGACCATCAGGTCGACCGCGCTCGCGGCATAGTGGCGCGTGGCTGGCGTCAGGGCCGCCGTATGGCCGTCCAGCGCGCGCAGTTCGTTCCAGATGTCGTGCGTCCACAGCCGGGGTGGCATGGCCTTTCCTTCATGGATCCGCTTGTTGTGCGCCACCTCTTGGAAGCGCCCGAGATCGAACCTCCCGAACGATTCGCGATCCTCGACCAGCGCATTGACGGATTCCAGCATGTGGCGGAGATGGTCGCGGTCGAGCTCCTGGATCGACCAGGGGACGGTCTGCAACGCCAGCGTCGGCGCCATCTCGGCCTCCCACCAGCCTTTCCGGGCTGCCTGAAGGAAGCGAACGACTTTTTCGCGGAACGCTTCGTCCTGGAGGCGCTCCGTCTTCACATAGAAGCCGTCCTCGATGTGGGGGATGCCGAAATCGGCAGGGTCGACGATCACGAGATCCGACGCCGGCACGCCGGCCTCAAGGACCCGCCAGTACTCGTTGTAGGTCATTGCCGAGCCGCAGGGCAGAAGCCCGCTGATCAGATCGGCGCCGTTCGGCTGCTGCCGGACAAGCTCCACGGAATCCTCGGGAATGCCGAGCCGGCGCAGCATTTCGCGGATCACGATCTCGTCGCCAAGCTTCCATACGCCGATCTGCCGGCCCTCGATGTCACCAGGCGTGTAGACCTCGGAGCTGATGCGGCACAGGACAACGAAGCCTGAGCCTGTGAAGACCTGCCCGATATTCGTCACACGACTGCCCGGCGCCGACAGCTCCCAAGCATTGTTGAGCCACGCAAGCGCGATGTCGGCATTGCCTTCCTGGAGCTCGTGAATCGGACTAATGCCGTGGCCGCCTTCGATGAACTCGACTGCGAGGCCCTCCGCCTCGAAATGGCGCCGCGCTTCGGCGACATAGAGGCCGGCAAACTGGCTCTGATGGTACCACAGGAGTTGGACCCGTAGCGGTGCGTCGGGCTCGGCACGTGCGGGCACTGCGAGGAGCATCGCGAGCACAAGCAGCGAGATGGCATGTCCGAGCACGACAACTCCCGATACGGCGGGGCCGGGAAGTGCATTCATATGCCCCGGACACCACAGCAACTGTGGTTCATAGAGGAAAGGATATTAGAAGGAAAAAAATACCAATAAGAATGACTAATATATTTATGTCAGCCATTATCAGATTTGCAATTGTCCAAATGATAATTTGGTTTCACCCAGCCAATATGTACGGCCGGAAGTGTCACAGAATCGTGCTTCACGAATATACGGGGCTATCGGGAAACTCGGGTTGCCAAGTCTGGCGGTTTCCGGTGTCCCCGGCGTGTCGGAGGATGCGGCTGCTTTCTAGCCGCGAGATTCGGCGGTCCGCACTTCGGGAGCGTGGTGCAATCCGCGGAGCCTTCATCCAAGTCCGGATCGGCAAGGCCAGGCTCAACGGCGTCGATCCCCGAGGGATCGCCGCTTTCCTCGCCCGCAACGCCGACTTGCCAGCGAACCGGCTGGGCATCGAAGAGCCCTTGGCCGGATTCCTGGACTCGCATCGAGGCTGCCAGATGGTACCCGCCAACAAGGAAGCTTCACCAGGGGAACACTGATCACCGCAGCGGGGCGTCCATGAACCGGCCGATTGCCTCCCCGTCGCGAAACGCCTCGACAGGATAGCTCTTGAGTGCTGCGCCGCCCATGCCGGGTGAGCCCGGCGGCATCCCGGCAAGGGCGATACCGTCGATCGCCGGACGCTCGGCCAGCAGCTTGTCGATGGCCGGCACCGGGACATGGCCCTCCACCACGTAGCCGGCGATCTCGGCGGTATGACAGGAGTAAAGCTCCGTGGGAATCGCCGCGGCCTGCTTGGCCACATCAAGGGCGTCGGTCTCCACCACTGTAACGTCGAAGCCGGCCGCACGCATGTGATCGGCCCACTCGCCGCAGCAACCGCACCAGGGCGTCATTGTGACCACCATCGTTTCGCCGCGGGCCGGTATCAACCCACCGATGGCGAGCCATCCGCCGGCCATCGCGAGCACAAGCGCGCCCGCCACCCCTAAGCGACGCGGCAATGCGCGCCTGCCTTCACGCCGGTCCGGTTTGGTCATCGATATCTCTCAACTCCTCCACGATGCGCTCTGCCCGTGAAGGCAAGAGCACATCTGTTGACGGGGCGAGAATGCAACAGTCCGCGTTGCGACACTTTGATGCGGCGCAAACTGATGAGAACGATGAGGCAGCGGGGCAATCGGATGGTGCGGCGGCGTCAGGCGCGGTTGTTTTGCCGACACCTTGACGGATTTGGCGACGACAACGCTCGATACACCTAAACGTTTAAGCATGTTTCCATTGCCTTGAGCAGGCTGGCGCAAGCCCTGAGTATCCCAACCATCGAGCTCGGGTTGAATTGTAAGAGAGAGTCGCGCCGCCGCCACGGCTCTTCGCGCAGTCGCGCTGACTGCGCCGGCTGCCTGAACCATGGACGCAGCACCGCGCGCCAGCTATCCTTGACACATATCGCCGCGGGAGGATCAGGGAATGGTTGCAGGTTGCGGGCCGTTTCAGGCTGCTGTTTTCTTTGCTGGGGCAATTGTGCTCGGATTGTCCGCGCTGCCAGCTTCGGGCGCTACGCTTGGCCCGGCGAGCTTGGTCGAGACCGGCCTTTCGCAGGCGGATGTCCAGGTAGACCGGGTTCAATACTACCGCTGGAACCGGCGCTACCATGGACCGCGCTATCGCTATCGTCGCCCCGGTTTCACCTTCTACTTTGACGGCTATTACTATTCTCGGCCGTGGTGGCAAGAGCGCCGCGGGCCGCCGCGCTACGATCGCGCCCAGCACGTGAGCTGGTGCCTGAGCCGCTACCGCTCCTATAATGCCGATACGGATACCTTCCTCGGTTATGACGGGCGTCATCATCGCTGCCGCAGCCCCTTTTCCGACTGACGTGCGGCGCGCGTAAGCGCCCTGCCGAGCACCAATGCTGCAAGCCCGCGCCACGCACGCAGGTCGGGGGCCCAAGTCCTTGGGCGGGTAGTGTCTATGTTGACTCGGCTTGCTGAGCAGCTCATTCCCGAACAGACGGCGAGCCGGTACCGGACCCCTTTACGGGGCAAGCGGAACTTGGAAGCGCTTCAATTTGAATGCAACACGCTTTAGGACCGCGCGTGCAGGCCGAGCGCTTGCGTTTGGTGCTGCGGGACGGACCGGGTCCGTCAGCGCAGCGGGAGTGCCGAGGCGCGGCAGGGCCGTTCAGGCCGTTGTCGCGTTGGGTGTCGGCCGGCGCCGCGCTCAAATCACGAGGGAATTGATGGCATGAAGGATGGCAGCGAGGCCTTCGGTAAGTTCGGCATCGGGCAACCGGTGAGGCGGACGGAAGACCCGGTGCTGCTGCGCGGCGACGGGCGCTATTCGGACGATGTGTCGCTGCCGGGGCAGGCCCATGCGGTGATGGTCCGTAGCCCGGTGGCGCACGGCTGGCTCAGGCATATCGACACGGACGAGGCGCGCGGCATGCCCGGTGTCCTCGCGATCTACACCGGCGCGGATCTAGATCGGGCCGGCTTCGGGGTCATCGCCGCCGGGCCGTCAATCGACAATCGCGACGCTACGCCGCTGCGCCGCGCGCCACGCAAGCCGTTGATGAGCGACAAGGTCCGTTTTGCGGGCGATCCCGTTGCCATCGTCATTGCTGAGACCCACTGGCAGGCGGTCGACGCGGCGGAGGCGGTCGAGCTTGACATCGAGCCCTTGCCGGCGGTGACCGAGGCCGAGGCCGCAATTTCGCCGGACGCTCCCCAGCTCTGGGACGAGGTCCCCGGCAATGTCGTGCTCGACTTTCTTCATGGCGATCCTGACCAGGTCGCCGAGGCGTTTGCGCGGGCCGCCCATGTGGAGCGGCTGAGCGCGCCAAGCCAGCGTGTCGTCGTCAATGCCATGGAACCGCGAGCCGCCGTCGCCGCCTTCGAAGCCGATGACGGCCGCTACGTGCTGCATCTCGGCACCCAGGGCGCGTTCGGCATGCGCAACCAACTTGCCGCGACCCTCAACGTGGAGCCGGCGAAGGTGCGCATTCTGACCGGGCATGTCGGTGGGTCTTTCGGCATGAAGGCCGGCAATTTCGCGGAATATGCCAGCCTGCTCTTTGCCGCACGCGAGCTTGGCCGGCCGGTGAAATGGACGGCGACCCGATCCGAATCCTTCCTGGCTGACACCCATGGCCGCGATCACGACATGACCGCCGAACTGGCGCTTGACGCGGACGGCCGGTTCCTCGCCTCCCGCGTTACCGGCCAGGCCAATATGGGGGCGTATCTGGGCGCGGTGTCGATGATTCCCGCCAGCCTGAACGTCGCCAAGAACACGCCGAGCATGTATCGGCTGCCGCTGCTGGAGGTTTCCACCCGATGCGTCCTCACCAACACGCCGCCCACCGGGCCCTATCGCGGGGCCGGACGGCCCGAGGCGAACTACTACATGGAGCGGCTGATCGATCTGGCCGCGCGCCATATGGGGATCGACCGGATCGAGCTGAGGCGGCGCAATTTGGTGACCCCCGACGAGCTGCCCTATGAGGCGGCGTCGGGACTGACCTACGATAGCGGCGATTTTCCCGGTCTTTTCGACAAGGCGCTCACGGCCGCGGACGTGGCGGGCTTTGCGGACCGGCGAGCCGCCGCACACGCACGCGGCAGGCTGCGTGGGCTCGGCATCGGCAACTATCTGGAGGTCACGGCGCCGCCCGGCCCAGAGATGGGCGGTGTGCGTTTCGAAGCCGACGGCACGGTGACCATGATCACGGGGACCCTCGACTACGGGCAGGGCCATGCCACCTCCTTTGCTCAGGTGATTTCCGGCAAACTCGGCATCCCCTTCGATCGCATCCGGTTGGTCCAGGGCGACAGCGACGAGCTGATCGCCGGAGGCGGCACCGGCGGCTCGCGCTCCATGTATGCCTCCGGCCAGGCACTGACCGAGGCCGCCGACATCGTGATTGAGCGCGGCCGGGAGATCGCCGGCGAGCTGCTAGAAGCGGCGGCGGCCGACATCGAGTTCAGTGCGGGCCGCTTCCGGATCGCAGGAACCGACCGCAGCATCGATGTCCTGGATCTCGCCGAGGCACTGCGCAGCGGGAAGCTGCCAGGTCACCTGCCCGATAGCCTCGATGTCAGTCACGCCACGGAGGCGATCCCGTCGGCTTTCCCCAATGGCTGCCACATCGCGGAAGTGGAGATCGACCCGGAACTCGGAACGGTCGAGGTGGTCTCCTACGTCATGGTCAACGATTTCGGCACCTTGGTGAACCCGCTGCTGGTGGAAGGCCAGTGCCAGGGCGGCGTGCTTCAGGGCATCGGTCAGGCACTCATGGAGGAGACGGTGTTCGACGAGACCGGGCAGCTCCTCAACGGCACCTTCGTCGACTATACGATGCCGCGCGCCGGCGATGCGCCGTCCGACTTTCGCTTCCTCAGCCACCCGGTGCCGGCCAGGTCCAACCTGTTGGGGGTGAAGGGCTGCGGAGAGGCGGGCTGCGCCGGCGCGCTGACCTCGGTGATGAATGCGGTGGTCGACGCCCTCAGCGACTACGGGATCGACCATGTCGACATGCCGGTGACGCCCAACCGCATCTGGGAGGCCATCCGCCGCACCCGTCCCGCGGCATAGGCGTGCCTGGTCCCTGAAGGGCAACGCCCGGCGTCAAACGGTATGTTGTAGCGGCCCGTCGGCGGGGCGGTGAGGGGCTGAGCCATCCTGCCGTTGCCACCCGCTGCGGCATTGGACCCAGCCGGCCCAGCCAAAGACGGCGCAGACCAGGGTTCCTGGTAGGGTAAGGCCCTGGGCCAAGAGAAAGGCGCCGAAAAGCAGCCCGTAACCGAGATGGGCGATCTGCGGCAGGCGATCAGCCAGCCCGTCCCCGGCGCGGCGCTCTGTCAGGCGGCTCCTGGGCAGTGCAGCAGGAACGGCGATGGCGGGCATATCTTCGAGCCTCCGCTATAAAAAGCATTCTCCATAATTCTTATAGCGATACTCGCCATAAAGCAATATATGTGATACTTGTTAATCCTCCCGGCCGACCGAGGCCGATTGCCGCAGGCGATGCGATGCGACTGACAACCTTCACCGACTATTGCCTGCGGGTGCTGATCTATGTCGGCATAGAGCACGACCGGCGGGTGACTATCGACGAGATCGCCGAGCGCTATCACATCTCCCGCAACCACCTGATGAAGGTGGTCTTCAGGCTCGGCCAGCTCGGTTACCTGGAGACGGTGCGCGGCAAGGGCGGCGGCTTCCGGCTTTGCGTTGACCCGGCGAGCATCAATGTCGGCCAGGTGGTCCGTGAGACCGAAGAGGATCTGCAGCTGGTCGAGTGCTTTGGCGCCGGCTCGCTGTGCGTCATCGAGCCAGCCTGCGTTCTGCGCACCACGCTCGGCCGGGCGCTCGGGGCGTTCCTCGCCGAGCTCGACCGCACGACGCTCGCCGACCTTATCGGGCCACAGCGCGAGCTCGCCCGGCTGCTGTCGCTGCCGCCCGAGATCCAGCCGGCTGACTGACCGGTGGTGGTCCCGCCGCTTTGCGCTCGCTTGTCCGAGGCCCGGCAGGCAGCAGCCCCGACAGGTCGCGGGAGCCGGGATCAGCCGTAGATTTCGGCATCCTGCACAGTCTCGCGATCTTTCATTCGCGCCTCGGCGAGAAGCCATCCCGGAACCGTTGAACCGCCGGCGATGGCTGGCGGTCCGTTGGCTCCACCAGAAAGAAGGTGAAGTCTGAGCGCAGGGCCGCGCTCACGCCCGGTCCGTCATCCGCCACACCGCCGTGCGCTTGATTTCGGCGTCTTCGAGCGCCCGCGTCGTCGGCACGCCGAATTCGGCGAGTTGATCAAGGCGCGCCTTCGGCAGGTAGGTGCGGCCCGGATCGCCGATGAGCACATCGCTGCCGGCCGCCGCGGCGCGGTCGAGGAAGGCCATGAGGCGGCCGGCGACATCCCGGTCATAGAAGAGATCGCCGATCAGGACGGTCTCGGCTTGGGGCGTCGTGTCGAGGAGGTCTTCGGTGACAATGTTGACCTCCGCCGCGTTGGCCTCGGCATTGAGACGGCAGGCGGTGGCCGCCCAGGGGTCGGTATCAGCGGCGGTGACCTGCCGCGCCCCGGCCCGGCGGGCCGCGACCCCGACGAGGCCGGAACCGGTTCCCAGATCCAGCACCGTGCGCCCGGCGACGGTGCCCGGATGATCGAGGACATAGCGCGCGAGCGCCTGCCCGCCGGCCCAGGCGAAGGCCCAGAACGGCGGAGGCAGGCCGTCCTCGGCCAGCTCCTCCTCGGTGCGGAACCACAGATCGAACGCCTCGTCGGCGACGTGGAGGGCGATCTCGGGGCAAAGCGGGACCGGCCGCAGGCTCGTATTGGCGCGAATAAAGGCAAGGCGGGCCGCATCCGCCGACACTGGGTGCCGCCGATCAGGGTGCGGCGTTTGCCGGCTCACCCCCTCTGCGGACGCCATGCCCATCAGCCCTTCAAGCCACCGAGCCGCCGGATCGCGCGCCATTCGGCCTCGCTCACCGGCTGGACGGACAGGCGGGAATTCTTGACCAGCACCATTTCGGCAAGTTCGGGCTCGGCCTTGACGGTGTCGAGGCCGACCGGGACGGGCAACGGCTCGACCGCGGCCACGTCGACACACTCCCAGCGCTCGTCATCGGTGGTGGAATCGGGATGGGCCTCGGCGACGACTTCGACTATGCCGACGATCTCGCGGTCGGCGCCGGAGTGATAGAAGAAGCCGAGATCGCCCTTCTTCATCTCGCGCATATTGTTGCGCGCCTGATAGTTGCGCACGCCGTCCCACTCGGCGCCGGCCCGGCCGGCGGCCACCTGCTCGTCCCACGACCAGGTGCCCCGTTCGGACTTGAACAGCCAATAAGCCATCGGCATTTCCCCTTCGTCATCTCTCACATCGCTTCGCGCCAACCCGCCGGGGCTCAACCCTCCTCGCGGAAGGGCCGCGCCAGCAAGCCCTGAATCGCGGTCTCGACGTCGGCGCGCCCGTCGAGGACGCTCGCCACCGCCGCCGAAATCGGCATCTCTATGCCCAGCATTGCCGCCCGCGCGACCACCGCGGGCGCCGTCCAGACCCCCTCGGTGACCGCCGCCTGGCCGAGGGCCGCCTCGATACTGCCGCCTTCGCCGAGGGCGATGCCGAAGCGGAAATTCCGCGACTGCCGGCTGGTGCCCGTCAGCACCAGATCGCCGAGGCCGGCAAGGCCGGCAAGCGTCTCCGGGCGCGCGCCCAGCGCTTCGCCCAGCCGGCGCATCTCGGCGAAGGCGCGGGCAATCAGCGCGGCATGGGCGCTGGCGCCGAGCCCGCGGCCCTCGACGATGCCGCAGGCGATCGCGAGCACGTTCTTGACGGCGCCGCCGATCTGAGTGCCGACAATATCGGTGCTGCGATAGGGCCGGAAGGCGGGCTGGCCGAACGTCTCCACGAGGCGCGCGCCAATTTCCGGCTCTGAACAGGCGAGAGTCACCGCTGTGGGCAGGCCGCGGGCAACGTCGGCCGCGAAGCTGGGGCCCGACAGCACGGCGGGCAGGCATCCCGGCAGCTCCTCGGTGACGACATCGGCCATAAAGGCGCCGGCCGCGCGCTCCAGCCCCTTGGCGGCGATGACAACCGGCTGCCCGGCGCGACTGTGCGCGACGAGGGTGCCCGTCACCGCGCGCACCGTCTGGGCCGGTACGGCGAGGACGAGGACGTCGCAGCGCACCGCCTCGCCAAGCGTGCCCGTCGCCCGGATGGCCTCCTCAAGCGGAATTTCCGGCAGATAGCGCCGATTGACATGGGCCCGGTTGATCGCGGCGACGGTCTCGCCATCACGCGCCCACAGCACGACGTCGCGCCCGGCGCGGGCGGCCACCGCGGCAAGCGCCGTGCCCCAGGCCCCGCCACCGATCACGCCGACCGTTTCGAACGCCGCGCTCATGCCGTGCGGATCTCGTCGATGGGCCAGCGGGCGCGGGCGGGGGCGTCCAGGGAATCGGTCAGCCCGCGCGCCAGCCGCTCGGCGCCCGCCCAGGCGACCATGGCCGCGTTGTCGCCGCACAGATCGAGCGGCGGCGCGACGAGCCGTGCGTCATGACTCTCGGCAAAGCCCTCAAGCGCACGGCGCACGGCCGAATTGGCGGCAACCCCGCCGGCGACGACGAGGATGGGCCGGCGCTCCCCGGTTTCCTCGATAAAGCGCTGCAGGCCATGGCCGGTGCGGTCCACCAAGCAGTCGACGATGGCCGCCTGGAACGATGCGCAGAGGTCCGAGATCGTCGCCTCGTCGAGCGGGGCACGCCGCTCGGCCTCGATCCGCAGGGCGGTCTTCAAGCCGGAAAAGGAGAAGTCGGCGCCCGACCTGCCGACCATCGGCCGGGGCAGGTCGATGGCAGCCGCATTGCCGCGCGCCGCGCGCTTTTCCACCGCCGGGCCGCCCGGCCAGCCCAGGCCGAGCATCTTGGCTGCCTTGTCGAAGGCCTCGCCCACCGCATCGTCCACCGTGCCGCCATAGCGTTCGCACCGCCCAACATCGGAGACGGCAACGAGCTGGGTATGGCCGCCGGTGACCAGGAGCACGAGATAGGGAAAGGTGACGGCATCGCTGAGCCGGGGGGTGAGCGCGTGGGCCTCCAGGTGATTGACGGCGACAAAGGGCAGGCCCCTGGCAAGCGCGATCGCCTTGCCGGTCATCAGCCCGACCAGCAATCCGCCGATCAGGCCGGGCCCCGCCGTCGCGGCAACCCCGTCGAGCGCGTCGAAGCCGAGGCCGGCTTCGGCGAGCGCGCGGGCGATCAGCGTATCGAGGGCCTCGACATGGGCGCGGGCGGCAATCTCGGGCACGACACCGCCATAGGCCGAATGCTCGGCGAGCTGGCTGAGCACCACATTGGACAGGATGTGGCCGGCGCCGTCGGCCTCGCGCAGGACGATGGCGGCCGCCGTCTCGTCGCAGCTCGTCTCGATACCCAATACGCGCATGCTGGCATCCCGCGATCTGCCGCATTTCGTCTCGGCGGCGAGGCCTCTATAGTCCGCCGCGCGCGGCGCGTCACCCACGGTGCCGATAGCGCGCGGCGCGGCGCCGCCATCGGCGGCCCAAGGCACCATGCTCGCCGGAGGTTTACGTGGCACGCTTTCCGATCCGCATCGCCACGCGGGCAAGCCCGCTGGCGCTGGCGCAGGCCGAAGCGGTGCGCGACGCGCTGGCCGCCGCGCACGGGCTCGGCGCCGAGGCCTTCGAGATCGCCGCCATGCGCACCACCGGCGACCGCATCCTCGACCGGCCGTTGGCCGAAGCCGGCGGCAAGGGGCTGTTTACCAAGGAGATCGAGGAGGCGCTGATCGACGGGCGCGCCGAGCTCGCCGTGCATTCGGCCAAGGATTTGCCGACCGAGTTGCCGCCCGGGCTCGGCCTATCAGCCGTGCTGCCGCGCGAGGACCCGCGCGATGTCTTCATCAGCCGCGTGGCGAGTTCGGTCGATGCCCTGCCGCGCGGCGCGCTGGTGGGCACCGCCTCGCTGCGCCGGGCCGCGCTCGTCAAGCGCCTCAGGCCGGATATCGAGACGGTGACGCTGCGCGGCAATGTCCAGACGCGGCTGGCCAAGCTCGATGCCGGCGAGGTCCAGGCAACGCTGCTGGCCAATGCCGGGCTCAGGCGCCTCGGCATGGAGGAGGTGGCCACCGCCATCCTCGATGTCGACAGCTTCCCGCCGGCGGTCGGCCAGGGCGTGATCGCGGTAGAGACGCGGAATGGCGACGGCGAGACCAACGCCCTGGTTGACAGGATCAACCATCTGGCCAGCTGGGCCGCGCTCAACTGCGAGCGCGCCTTCCTCGCCGTGCTCGACGGATCCTGCCGCACCCCGATCGCCGGGCACGCGCAGGTGGCGGCGGGCGAGATCGACTTTCACGGCCTCGTCGTCAGCCCCGACGGGCGGACGGCCCACGAAGCCCGGCGCACGGGGGCGGCGGCCGAGGCGGCGGCGATCGGCGCCGATGCCGGCGCTGAAGTGCTCGCCGCGGCCGGGCCGGACTTCATGGCAAGCCTGACGGACCCGACATGAAGGTGCTGGTGACCCGGCCTGCGGCGGATGCCGCCCGCACCGCCGCGGCCCTGGCCGAGCGGGGCCATACATGCGTCGTCGCGCCGATGGTCGAGATCAAGGCGTGTCCGGCGCAGATCCCCGAACGGGATTATCAGGCCATCCTGGTGACCAGCGCCAATGCGGTCCGCACGCTCGGCCCACAGCCTGCCGGCGGCGCCTTGCGCGGGGTTCCCGTGATCGCCGTCGGCGATGCCAGCGCCGATGCGGCGCGGGCGGCGGGGATTACCGAGGTTGATTCGGCGGGGGGCGCGGCGGACGACCTAGTGGAGATGGTGCGTGCGCGGCTCGCGCCGGATGGCGGGCCGCTGCTCTATCTCTCCGGCCGCGAGGTGGCGAGCGACTTGCCGCGCGTCCTGGCTGCGCAGGGCTTCGCGGTCGAGCAGGTGGTGACCTACGAGGCGGTGCCGGCGGCGCGCTTTCCCGAAGCGGCGAGGGAAGCGCTGGCCGGCGGCGGGCTCGATGCAGTGCTTGTCTATTCGCCGCGCTCGGCGCGGATCCTCGGAACGCTGGCGGTGCAGGCCGGGATGATGGACGCGTTAGCGGGGCTCGTCTGGGTTTGTCTATCGCCGGCCGTGGCCGAATCCGCGCGCGAGGTCGGCGCGGCGCGGGTCGTAGTGGCCGAACGACCGGCCGAGCCGGCCCTGCTTGCCGCGCTCGAGTCCCTGACAACGCAGACGGGTCTCGCGACAGCGCCGCCAAAGCGTGTATAACCGCGGACGCGCCGGTGTGCGCGCCAGGCCATTGCAAACGCGAACGAGGCGACCGACATCGATCATGGCGAGTAGAAAGGACCAGAGCGGTTCGCCCGGCCGCGGCGGCGGGCAGCGCAAGCGTCCGGTGGAGCCGCGCCCCATCGAGCTCGAGGCCACCGAGGTGCGCGAGGACCGGCCGGCGGACGCCGCGCCGGCCGAGGAGCCTGCCGAGGATGGCAGCCCGGCAAGCCCGCAAGACCAGCCGAGCGAATCATCGGCAAGCCCGCCCGCCGGCGCGGACGCGCTGGCGCAAGCCGAACAGGGCGCCGCCGAGGAGGCGGCCCATGGCGCGGGCGAAGACCTGTCGCCAGGCGGCGCGGATGATGGCAGCTCGGACCAGGAGCCGCCCAAGGCGGCTGCGCCGAAGCGGGGCCTCGCGCCCGTTGCGGGGCTGTTCGCGGCGGCCATCGGCGGGGGGATCGTGGTGGTCTTGGCGGTTCTCGCGCTCGCCATGGCCGGCATCTGGCCGCCGGCCGGAGACACCGGCCTGCGCACCGCGCTGGAGGAGACGCAGTCGCGCGTTGCCAGCTTGGAAGAGGCCGGCCCGGACGTGCCGGCGGCCGCCGACCCGGAAGCGGTGGACCAGCTTGCCGAGCGGGTAGACGCGCTGGCGGCGCGGTTCGACAATGGCGCCACCGCCCCAGGCCTGTCCGACCTTGAGGAGCGGATCGCCACGGTCGAGGCGCAGGCCCGCGCGGCGGTCCCGGCGGAGGACTTCGAGGCGGCCCTTTCCGAGGTTGGCACGCGCGTCGACGACCTGGCCGGCGCCTTGAGCGGTCTCGCCGAGGGCGCCGCGCCCGACCCGCAGCTTACCCAACGCCTGTCCGAGCTGGAGACCGCGTTCGCGGAGGATCGCGGCGGGAGGCAGGAGCTGACCGCCCGGATCGACAGCCTCGAGGGACGCCTGGCCGAGGCGACGGCCGCCGCCGACCGCCAGTTGGCGCGGGTGGCCACCGCGGCGGTGGCGCTGGGCGGCCTGGTGCGGGCCGTGGAGGCCGGCCGGCCCTATGAGGCGGAGCTGGCCGCGTTGCGCCCGCTGATCGACGATCCCCAGGCCATCGACGCCCTGTCGACCCACGCCGAAGTCGGCTTGCCGACGACGGCCGGGCTGGCCGAGCGGTTTGCCGAGCGGACGACAGCGATCCTCGGGGCGGGCGAAGACGACGCCGAGCCCGGCTTCGTCGGGCGGATCACCGAGGTCGCAGGATCGCTGGTGCGGGTGCGCCCGGCCGGGCCAATGGAAGGCGACCATCGCGCCGCCGTGGTCTCCCGCATCGAGGCCGCCCTTGCCGAGGGCGACGTGGACGCAGCCTATCAGGAGTGGCAGGGGCTCGACCAACAAGCGCGCGCCGCGGCGGCGGACTTCGGCGAGGCGCTGGCTACGCGCCGGGCGGGCGAAGGCGAGCTCGCCGCGCTGTCGTCGCACGTGACAGCGGCGCTCGCGCCGCCGCCCGCTAGCCCCGACTGACGGTGCGGCCGGCATGATTCGCATCTTCCTGTTCCTCCTCGCGGTGGCCCTTGTCGCCGGTGGCGCGGCTTGGCTCGCCGATCGGCCGGGCGACGTTGTCCTGCGCTGGCAGGGCTGGCACGTGGAGACCAGCGTCACCGTGTTGCTGCTCGCCATCATCGTACTGGTCATTGCACTGATGGCGCTGTGGGCGATCTTGCGGCTGGTGTTCGGCGGGCCGGCGGCGGTCACCGCCTTCTTTCGCGCGCGCCGGCGCGAGAAGGGGCACGACGCCCTGTCGCGGGGGATGATCGCGGCGGCGGCCGGCGACCGGCGCGGCGCGCGGCGCTATGCCGGCAAGGCCCGCAAGATGATGCGCGGCGAACCGCTGACATTGCTGCTGGAGGCGCAGGCGGCTCAGCTTTCCGGCGACCGCAAAGCGGCGCGGCAGGCCTTCGAGGCGATGCTCACCGACCCCGAGACCGAGTTGCTCGGCCTGCGCGGGCTTTACATCGAGGCCGAGCGCGCCGGCGATGAAGGGGCGGCCCGCATTCACGCCCAGCGCGCCGCCGACAAGGCGCCCGGCCTGCCCTGGGCGGCCAATGCAGTGCTCGAGTTCCACACCAAGGAAGGCGACTGGCAGGGCGCGCTCGAAGCGGTGGAACGCAACGCCGACAATCGGGTGATTGAGGGCAAGGCCGCCAAGCGCGCCCGCGCCGTGCTCCTGACGGCCCAGGCCATGGATTACGAAGCCGACGACCCCGACAAGGCACTGGAACTGGCGCTCGAAGCGCACCGGCTGGCACCGGAGCTGGTGCCCGCCGCCGCCATCGCCGGCCGGCTCGCAGCGGCCAATGGCGCCCCCCGCCAGGCAACGCGGATTCTGGAGAAGACCTGGCGGCTGTCGCCCCATCCGGAGATCGCCGAGATCTATGCCCACGCGCGGCCAGGCGATTCGGCGCGTGACCGGTTGAAGCGCGCGCGCACATTGGCCAGCCGATTGCCCAATGAGCCAGAGGGCCGGGTGGCGGTGGCCGCCGCGGCGATCGAGGCGCGCGACTGGCCCGCCGCGCGCGAGGCGTTGAAGCCCCTTCTCGCCACGACGCCGCGCCGCCGCGTCTGCCTGTTGATGGCCGAGATCGAACAGGGCGAGCACGGCGATTCCGGGCGGGTCCGGGAATGGCTGTCGCGCGCACTCCGAGCGCCGCGCGATCCGGCCTGGGTCGCCGATGGCTATGTCTCGGACCGCTGGATGCCGGTCTCGCCGGTCTCCGGCCGGCTCGACGCCTTCGACTGGGCGACGCCGCCGGAAGCGATCGCCGCCGATGTCGACATCCCCGAACCGCCTGCCCCCGACCCTGCGCCGACCCCCGACGTCAAGGAACTGGTGATCGAGGCGCAAGCGCGCGAACCATCCGACGCGCCGACCCCGCCCGCCGCCGACGAGGCGGAGGCGGCCCGGCCATGGGCGGAACCGCCGCCGTCCCATGGCGATGGCCCGGACACGGAGCGCGCGGCGACGGAAGTGCCCGCCGAACCGGCCAGCGAGGAAGCGCCCGCCGACAGGCCGGAGACGGACGGCGCCCCGCCGGCCAGGCCGAAACCCGAAGCCAAGTCCGAGGCGGAAGCGACAGTGGAATTCCCTCGCCCGCCGGACGACCCCGGGCCGGACCCCGAGGACAAGCCCTCGGGCACCTCGCGCTGGGCGGGCTGACGGGTTATCAGGCGGTGGCCTCGGCTTCCACGACGCTCAGCCGCTTCACCAGCCAGCGGGCGGTGCGCAGCAGGCGACCGTCCTCGCCCTTGCGCCCGACGAGCTGCACGCCGATGGGCAGGCCGTCCTTGCCGACCAGGAGCGGCACCGTGACGGCCGGCACGCCGCAATAGGTCCACAAGGTGCAAAAGGCGGGATTGCCGGTCGTGTCGAGGCCGGGCGCCTGGCCCGCCGCGGCGGGGGTGATGATTGCGCTGAAATAGCGGAACAGCTCCTCGAGCGCATCGTTCAGGAGCCCGATGCCATCCTTGGCGACGATATAGTCGATAGCGTTGACCTGGCGGCCCGCCTCGAAAACCTCCTTCATCGCGTCGCTCAGCCGATCGCCGCCCTTCTGCTCGTACCGGGCCAGGTGCCGCGCGGCCTCCGCGAGATGGACGGCGCGGTGCATCGAATGGCCATGGTCGAAAGGCTTGGGCAAGTCCCGGCGGGCGGCGCCGTCGTCGAGCTCCCTCAGCAGCTCGTCGAATCCTTCGCGCAGATCGGGCTCGGTCAGCTCCCAGGCCGGCGTCGGCACGAAGGCCAGCTTGGGCGGCACCGGCGGCTCCGACATTGCCTGGGCGTAGAGCCGGGGATGGGCGATCGGCTCCATTGCCGGGTCCTTGTCGTCGTAGCCCACCATGGCATCGGCCAGAAGCGCGGCCTCCTCGACCGAGTGGGCCATCACCCCCAGCGTGTCGAAGCTGGGCGACTGGACGAGAACCCCCTGCCGCGAGATGAGGCCGGCGCTCGGCTTGTAGCCGACGATGCCGCAAAAGGAAGCAGGACGGATCACCGAGCCGTTGGTCTGGCTGCCCACCGCAACGGGAACCATGTTTGCGGCCACGGCCGCCGCCGAACCGGCGGAGGAGCCGCCCGGCGTGCGGCTCGGATCGTGCGGATTGCGGGTCTTGCTGGGATTGTAGAAGGCGAACTCGGTGGTCACCGTCTTGCCGAGGATAATCGCGCCGGCTTCGCGCAGGTGGGAAATGCAGGTGGCGTCGCGCGGCGGCCGCCGGCCTTCATCGATCACGGTGCCGTTCTCGCAGGGCAGGCCCTTAACGTCGACGATGTCCTTGACGCCGACCGGGATGCCGTGCAGCCCGCCCAGGGGTCGGCCGTATTTGCGGTGCCGGTCGAGCGCCTTGGCCTGCTCCAGCGCGTATTTCGCATCGAGATGGGCCCAGGCCTGGATCTCGCCATCAACCTCCTCGATACGGGCCAGATAGGCCTCGGCAACCTCCACCGCGCTCACCTTGCCCTCGGCCAGCAGGGGCAGAAGCTGGTGTAATCGCAGCGTCGTCAACTCCGACTTGTCACGCATGGATCAGTCCTGACGGTTCAGCGTGTGCCGTAAATCACATCGGGCAGCCAGAGCCCGATGGCCGGGAATGTGTAGAACAGGATCATCGAGATGAACACACAGGCCAGGAAGGGCAGAATGCCCTTGAAGATGTCCATCAGCTCGACGTGCTTGGGCGCGACACCCTTGAGGTAGAAGGCCGACATGGCCATGGGCGGAGTCAGGAAGCTGGTCTGGATGTTGAGCGCCACCAGCACGCCGAACAGGATCGGATCGATGCCGAAGGCCGGCAGCAGGGGCAGGAAGATCGGAACGAAGATGATGATAATCTCGGTCCATTCCAGCGGCCAGCCGAGCAGGAAGATTGTCACCTGGGCAAGGATCAGGAATTGGATGGGGGTGAGCTCCAGCCCGAGGAAGAATTCTTCGATGAGGTGGTGCCCGCCGAGCAGCGAGAAGACCGAGGAGAAGATCCAGGCACCGACGAACAGCCAGCAGATCATGGCCGAGGTGCGGATGGTCAGGTACATGGCTTCCCTGAAGCCCTGCCAGGTCAGCCCGCGATAGACGATGGCCAGGAGGAAGGCCCCCGCAGCCCCCAGTCCGGCCGCCTCATGAGGCGTGGCCAGCCCCACCAGAATCGACCCGAGCACCGCGGCGATCAGCACGAAGAGCGGCACGAAGGAGGTCGCGATCTTCAGAAGCACGCTGCCGAAACCGATATCCGGCGCGATCTCCGGGCGCGGCGCCGCCTCCGGCGTGATGATGGCGCGCGCCATCACATAGAGGATGTAAAGCCCGGCCAGCATGAAACCGGGAAACAAGGCGGCCGCGTAAAGCCGCACGATCGATTCGGCAGCCATGGCGCCATAGAGGATCAACATGATCGATGGCGGAATCAGAATGCCGAGCGTTCCGCCGGCGCAGATGATGCCGGCGGCGAGCTTCTTGTCATAGCCGTTCTTGAGGAGCTGGGGATAGGCGAGGAGCCCCATCAGGGTTACCACGGCGCCGACGATGCCGCTGGCCGTGGCGAACAGGGCGCAGGTCAGGAGACTGGCAATGCCCAGTGAGCCGGGCAGCCGGCGCGCGGCAAGCTGGAGTGCTTCGAACAGGCGCGCGAGCACGCCGGCGCGCTCGATCAGGTAGCCCATGAACAGAAAGAGCGGAACGGCGATCAGGACGTGATTGGTCATCACGCCATAGGCGCGCAGAACCAGCGTGGAGAAGATGGCGTCGCCGATGGCCATGTAGCCGAAGGCCAGGCCCAGCGCGACAAGCGTGAAGGCAATCGGGAATCCGAGCAGCAGGGTGAGAATGAAGATTCCCAGCATGATGACGCCGAGAACCTGCTGGGAAATTTCAAACAACGCTGTTCCTCCCCTCGTTTCCCATCCCCGTATTTGATCTTGCCGGGATAAGGTGGCCGCGCACGCCGGTGCGTCGACAGATCATCCGGAGCGACCGCCCCCCGGTCTCTCGGCGGCCTCAATGTCATTCGTCGTAAGAGTCCCCGCGATACTAGAAGGGATCTTGCCTTCGCGAACCTGTTCGTCGATTTCCGCCACGTCGGAAACGCGGGGGGGCCACTGGCCGTCCCGCAGGCAGAGACCGGCGCGAATGAGTTCGGCAATCCCCTGCACGAATAGCAGCATGCCCGCGATCGGGATCAGCGTCTTGTAGTGGTAGACTGGAATATTGAACGGACTGGCCGAACTGAACTCCCGCATCATCCAGGACCGCTCGGCGAACAGATATCCCTGGTAGATGAAGAAGAAGGCGGCCGGAAAGAAGAAAAGCAGAAACAGCACCATGTCCACGCTGGCCTGCACGCGCGGCGGCCAGAACCGGTAGATCACATCGGCGCGGACATGGGAGTTCTGCGCCAGTGCGTAGGCACCGGCCAAAATGAAGCCCGCGCCATAGAGCATATAGCCGGCATCGTAGCCCCAGCGGGTCGGCATGCGCAGCACGTAGCGCATGAAGACTTCGTAGCAGACCACCACGGTCAGAATGACGATGGTCAGGGCGGCCAGCTTGCCAACCCAGATGCTCATCCGGTCCGAGGCGGTCAGCACCTCGCTTGCCCCTGCCACGCGGAAGGCGAGGACAATGGCGATGATCGACAAGGCGAGCGGGATGTAAACCCACAGCGTCGCCCCGTCGGCGAACAGAAATCCGAAACCGAACCAGCAGGTTGCGACAACGACCAGCAAGAGCCCCGCAAATGCGGGGGCGGCAATGGCGAGGGCGCCCGCCGCGACGCCGAGGACGCCGGCAAGGGTCAGCAATGGCCCGCGCGCAGCGAAGGGGTGATCCAGCAGGGCCTGCCCGAACCACGCCAGGACAAGGCCATAGAGGCCCAGGCCAACGCCGATGGCCAGAATGCTCAATCTCGCAGAGGAATCATCACCACTGCCGGACATCCACTAGCTCCTTGCCGCCATAGTCGCCCTTGGACTTGCCAAGGGGCGGCGCCATGGGCGCCGCCCCCCAATTGGTTCATGCGAGACCGCCGTCAGGAGCGTGACAGCCCCGGCTCGCCGAAGAAGTGACGATAGGCCGGCTCCTTCGGTGCCTCGCCGATCAGCATGAAGTTGACCGTCTTCTCGCAGAAGTCCTTCTGCGACTGGATGACACGCGCGAAGAACTCGCCGGTCTCCGGATCGGCCTCGGACTCTTCGATCGTGCGGTCCCACGCCTCGAGCTGGGCCTCGAGAATCGACATCGGCGTCAGGCGCATGTTCACGCCGGCCTCTTCCTCGAGCCACTGGTAATCCTGCGGGTAGTTATGCATCGCCTTCCAGAACATGTCGGAATTGGCGGCGTAGGCGGCATAACGCAGCACGCTCTGAAGCTCCTCGGGAAGCTCCTCGACCGCTGAGGCTCGGAAGGCGACCTCGAAGCACTCGCAGTCCTGATGGTAGCTCTGCTGATACCAGTAGTCGGCGACGTCATAGAAGCCAAGACGGCGGTCCGACGACGGGTTGTTGAACTCGGCCGCGTCGATGACGCCGCGGTCGAGCGAGGGCACGATATCCGGGCCGCCAAGGATGGTGACCGAGGCGCCCATATTGGTCATCAGGTCGGCGGCCAGGCCAACGGTGCGATAGCGCAGGCCGTCGAAATCCTCCGGGCCGGTGACGTCGGTGGTGAACCAGCCGAGTGCCTGGGTCGGCATCGGGCCGGTCAGCCAGCCTGTCATGTCGAGGTTGAGCACGTCGCGCAGCAGTTCCTGATAGAGCTGCTCGCCGCCGCCGTAGTAGAACCAGGCGAGGAACTGATGGGCATCCCAGCCAAAGGCCGGCGGGGTGCCGAACAGCGACGCCGCCTTGTGCTTGCCGTACCAGTAGGCGGTCACGCCGTGATAGCCTTCGAGCGCCCCGGCGATGACGGCGTCCTGGACCTCGAGCGCGCCAACCACCGAGCCCGCCGGAAGCAGGTCGATATTCATGCGTCCGCCCGACAGCTCGTTGACCATGCGCACATAGTCTTCGGCGAACTCGTGGAAGATATCGCCACTCGCCCAGCCGGACTGCATCCGCCAGTTGACGGTTTCGGCGCGCGAGATGTTCGGCATCGCCAGCGTGGCGGCACCAGCACCGGCGGCGACGGCGCCGCCCGTCAGGAATTTGCGGCGCGATAGGGCCTTGGATTCACTGCTGGACATTTGTTTCCCTCCTGTACGTCTCCATGGACCCCGCTTTGGCGGGGCTTCCAAGCGTCCACCTCGTGGCGACGCCTGCGTCCGGACAAGCCGGATTCTCAATTTCAATCACGGTACCGGTTGGCATTAAACCAACGCCGATGCCGCGGCATTATAGTGAGCTAAACGCCGACAATACAACAACAGTCGGAGCGATAACGGACCTTTGCCACGAACAACAGTGTCGCAGGCAGACGAACCGGCGCCGATTGCGGTGCGCGGCGCCGATTCGACACGTCTATCTATGAAAAAGGCACGCAACGCTGCGTCCGGCAGAAAATGTGTTTTTACGTCCGCGCGCATGACTCGGCGTCCAGTTGCTCCTTCACAGTCTCCAGCTTGCCAGCGAGATGTGCCTTGAGAAGGCCGGCGAGACGGGGGCCGTCGCGGCGGCGCAGCGCGTCCAAAATCTCCTCGTGCTCGGCGACCGCCCTGGCCCACCGGTCGCCTGAGAGATTGGCGATGTAGCGGGCGCCGAGAATCCGGCCGGACAGCGCCCGGTAGTGCGCCTTCAGCGTATCGTTGCGCGTGGCATCGAGGATCGCCTCGTGGATCTGGCGGTTGAGCTGGAAATAGGGAGTCAGCTCGCCCCGCTTCCAGTGCCCGACCATCTTCTCGTGCTGGGCGGCGATCGCGGCGATCTCACGGTCGGTGATCCGCTTGCAAGCGATTTCCCCCGATAGGGCTTCGAGCGCGCCCATCACCGGAAACGCCTCTTCCAGCTCGGCCTCGGTCAGCATCGCGACCGAGGCGCCGCGATTGGGCGTCAAGGTGACCAGCCCTTCCGAGGCGAGCACCTTGAGGGCTTCGCGCAGCGGCGTGCGGGAGACCCCGAATTGCGCGCACAGGTCGCGCTCGGGAATCTTGTCACCGGGCACGAAGTCGCCGTTGGCGATCAATCGGCGGAGCTGATCGACCAGCTCGTCATGCAGCAGGCGCCGGGTGATCGGCCCGGTCCGGTCCATCAGCGTCATTGGCGGGTCTCCCTATGAGCCGACGGTTGTGCCATCCCGTCGAGGGCCCGCTCAAGTATACGCACAAGATGCGTCGCCTCGCGCCCCGCCCCATGCGATATCTGCTGTCGGCACGATGTGCCGTTGGCCACGATGATGGCCTCGGCCGGCGCCTCGCGCACCGCGGGCAGCAGCGACAGCTCGGCCATCTGCATGGAGACCTCGTAGGTCTCCGCCTGATAGCCGAAAGCGCCCGCCATGCCGCAGCAGCTCGACTCGATTGGCTGCACGTCGAGCTCGGGGATCAGCGACAAGGCCCGAGTCGTGGCGCCGAAGGCATTGAAGGCCTTTTGATGGCAATGCCCGTGAACCCGGGCCGGGCCGGGCAGCGGCGCCAAATCCAAATCGAGACGCCCGGCATCGGCCTCGGCGGCGAGAAACTCGTCGATCATGAGGGCGGCGCCGGCGATCTGCGCGGCCGCCTCACCCGGCATCAGGGCCGGCAGCTCGTCGCGCAAGGTCATCAGGCAGCTCGGCTCCAGGCCCAGGATCGGCACGCCGCGCGCGGCCAGCGGCGTCAGCGCCGCGACCGTCCGGGCAAGCTCGCTGCGCGCTTCCTCGACAAGACCGGCCGACAGGAAGGTGCGCCCGCAGCATAATGGCCGGGCCTTCCGCCCATCCGCTTTCGGCAGCAAGACGCGATAGCCGGCCGCAGTCAGCACCGCGATGGCGGCGCGGGTGTTCTCTGGTTCGAACCAGCGATTGAAGGTATCGACGAGCAGTGCCACTTCCCGCCCGTCGGGCGGGCCCACCGCCTCCTCGGCGGGCACCTCGCCGGCCGGGCGGAAGGACGGCAGGCTGCGCCGGGCGCTCAATCCGGTCAGCCACTCAGAAAGACGCGCCGCCCCCGGCACCCGCTCGCGCAGCCCCATGACGAAGGACAGGTGTGCGGCGACCGGCGCATAGCGCGGCATATGGGCGACCAGGCGGTCCCGGACCGAGACGCCATGGCGCTCGGCGCGGGCGGCCAGCACCTCGGTTTTCATACGCGCCATGTCGACGCCGGTCGGACATTCGCGCCGGCACGCCTTGCAGGACACGCACAGTTTCAGCGTGTCCATCATCTCGTCGGAATGGAAGGCGTCCGGCCCGAGCTGTCCGGTGATCGCCAGCCGCAGGGTATTGGCGCGCCCGCGCGTCGAATCGCGCTCGTTTCGGGTCGCCCGAAAGGACGGGCACATGGCGCCGCCGGCGAGCTTGCGGCAGGCGCCGTTGTTGTTGCACATCTCGATGGCGCCCTGGAGCCCCCCGGCGGCACCCGGCCAAGCCGACCAGTCGAGCACCGTGTCGCGGTCGGCCGCTTCGTAGCCCGGCGGGTAGCGCAGCAGCCGCCGATCGTCCATCCGCGGGGGATCGACGATGCGGCCGGGGTTGAGCAGACCGTCGGGATCGAATGTCCGCTTGACGGTGCCGAAGAGCTCCACCATGCGCGGGCCGAACATTTCGCCGTGGAACTCCGAGCGCACGATGCCGTCGCCATGCTCGCCGGAATGGGCGCCCTTGTAGTCGCGCACCATGGCGAAGGCCTCCTCGGCGATCGCCCGCATCGCCATGACGTCCTTGTCGAGCTTGAGATTGAGCACGGGACGCACATGGAGGCAGCCGACCGAGGCATGCGCATACCATGTCCCCGTCGTTCCATGCTTTTCGAAGACACGGGTCAGCCGCTCGGTGTATTCGGCCAGGTGTTCGAGCGGCACCGCGCAATCCTCGACGAAGGAGACCGGCTTGCCCTGCGACTTCATCGACATCATGATGTTGAGGCCGGCCTGCCGGACCTCGGTGATGGCCGCCTGGAGCGCCGGGTCGGGCACCTCCACGACACCGCCCCAATGCCGCCCGGGCCAGTCCCAGCCATGGCCCAGCTGCGCCATGAGATCGCCAAGGCCGGCCAGCCGGCGGAGATTTTCCCGCGGGTCGTCCTCGCCGAACTCGACAATCAGAAGCGCGTCGGGCTCGCCCTTCACGAAGCGCTCCACGGTCGGGCGAAAAATGTCGATATCGCGGGCAAGCTCGATCATCGTGCGATCGACCAGCTCCACCGCCGTGGGATCGAGCTTCACGATATGCTGGGCGGCGTCCATCGCATCGTAGAAGCGCGCGAAATGGCACACGCCCACCACCTTGTTGGCGATCAGTGGCGAGAGTCTAAGCTCGAGCTGGGTCGACAGGGCGAGCGTGCCCTCCGAGCCGACGAGCAGATGGGCCAGATTGCTGGTCGGCCCATTGGGCAGCAGCGCATCGACATTGTAGCCGCCCACCCGCCGCAAGACCTTGGGAAAGCGGCTGCGGATCTCGCCCGCCTCGGCAGCCCCGAGATCGAGCAGACGGCGCCACAAGGCCCCGTCCTGGGCCTCCTCGTTCCATGCAAGGTCGCGCGGGACCTCGCCGAACCGCAGCGCGAGTCCATCCGGCGTGAGGGCATCGATCGACAGCACATTGTCGCGCATCGTGCCGTAGCGGATCGAGCGCGTGCCGCATGAATTGTTGCCCGCCATGCCACCGATCGTGGCCCGCGAGGCGGTCGATACGTCGACCGGGAACCACAGCCCATGCGGCTTGAGCGCCCGGTTCAGCTCGTCCAGCACGACGCCGGGCTCGACCGCGCAGCGCCGGTTCTCGACATCGAACTCGACGATGCGGTTGAGGCATTTCGACGTATCGAGGATCAGGCCCTCATTGATCGCCTGCCCGCATTGCGAGGTGCCTCCGCCGCGGGCGGTCACCGACACGCCCTCCTCGCGCGCGATCTGAAGCGCGGCGGCCAGGTCCTGGCGCGACTCGGGAACCGCCACGCCGGCGGGCATGACCTGATAGTGCGAGGCATCCGTCGCATAACGCCCGCGCGAGGCCGGGTCGCACATGACCTCGCCTTCAAGGGCCGACTTGAGCCGGCGCTCCAGCGTCGGGCTTATGCTGTGGGACGCCATCCGAGCTTTCGGTCGATCAGTGCCACGACGATCCCAATCCTCCCCTTCTGGCGCCGGCCTCTTAACGGGCCAATGCGCGTCGGGCCAATGCGCGTCGGGCCAATGCGCG
>SKQW01000074.1 GCA_007118805.1 Rhodobiaceae bacterium
GCGTGGCGCTCACTGATGGCTCAGCCCGAGATCGGCCAGCGTGCCACCGATCTCGCCAGGGGTCTTGAGCGAGGGCCGGGCACTGACGAGATCCTCGAGCGTGTGATTGTCCAGCACGTTGATGAAGGCGCTCAGCGCCTCGTCGAAAATCCGGTTGATCGGGGCGACGGGCCGAATTCGGCACTCGGCACCGCCGCCGAAGCAATCGGCCTCGATGTGGGTTTCCTCGGTGACCCGGACGACGTCGCCGATCCGGATCTCGGCCGGCGGGCGGGCCAGCCGGAGACCGCCCCGGCGACCCCGCATGGTCTCGATGAAGCCGCCATGGGACAGCATCGGGACGATCTTCAACACGTTGTGCTCGGTAATGTTGTGGGCCCGCGCGATCTCGGCGGCTGTCACCGAGCGTCCATCGACCAGGGCGCAATGCAACAGTATCCGCAAGGCGTAGCCCGTCTGTTTGGTCAAGCGCATATCGGTCACCCGGCCGTCAGGAAACTGCCCGACCTGCCTATCACAGAAGCCGGCGTGCCCGGAAGTCCGGCGGGGCGCCGGCCAGCTCGGCATCAAGCATCTTGCGGGTCAGCAGGCTGCTCTGGGTATCGATTACCTGCACCACCGCGGCGGCGTTCACCGCCGCGGTGCGAAGCGCGTCCTCGGGCGATGCCCCGGCCACGAGGTCGGCCGCCAGGCTGGCCGCGAAGGCATCCCCTGCCCCGGCCGTTCCGGCGGTCTCGACCGGTTTCGGCGGACAGAAGAAAAGCGCACCCTCCACCGACAGATAGGCGCCATCGGTGCCGTCGGTGATAGAGACAAAGCGCGGCCCTGCCCCATGAACGGCGGCCATGAAATCGACCAGCCCGACATGGTAGCCGTTGCCCACAAGCCCGCGCCGCGCAAGGGTCGGCAGGTCGGACGGCGAATCGGGCATGGCACCCAGCCGCGCGCCGCGCGCACCCAGCGCCGGCACGAGCGCTTCGGCTTCCACGCGATTGACGATCAGCAGGTCGATATCGCGCAGCGCCGCAAAGAAGGTATCGCGCCGCGAGGTGAGCTGGCGTATGCCGGGATTGTTCGAGACGAAGCACCCGGCTCGGCGGGCCCGTGCGACGATCTCGGGATAGCAGTCGGCGGATTGATTGCTGAGCCCGGAGACATGGACTACATCGCTGCCGGCAAACGCGTCCGCCGGCACATCCTCGGGCCGGATGTCGGTGTTGGCGCCGCGGAAGGTGAAGATGGTGGCGTTGCGGTCATGGGAGGCGACCATCACCGCGATGCCCGTGCCCAGCCGGTCGCTCCGCCGCACCAGGCGCTCCTCGAGCCCCTCGGCGGCGAAGTTCTCCAACACCATGCCGGCATTGTGATCGCGGCCGAGCTTGACCAGCGGCGCCACTGCAAAGCCCAGCCGCGCAAAGCACACCCCGGCATTCACCGCGCCCCCGCCGGGATGAATGGAGATGCTTTCGGCTTCGATCTTGCGGCCTTGTTCGAGCAGCAGGAACGAGGCCTCGACATTGGTCGCCGTGATGCGCTCGATATCCTGGTCGGCGACCACCGTGATGATGTCGACGGTGGCCGAGCCGACCGTCACCGCGCGCCGGGCCTCCGGTGTGGAGTAGCGCTCACTCACAATGCTTCGGGCTCCTTTGGACAAGGGTCAGGCAGGCACCCCCACCATATAGGCGCCGCTGGCGGCAGAAAAAGCGGCGGCCAGCGGGCCCTGGCCGGGATGCCTGACGGAAGCGATGTGGCGGGGGCGCTTCAGCCGATGTCGGGCCATGTCGCGTCGCGCCTTGAGATCACCGCCGGCCGGGCCGGCCAGCCAATCGCCAGGGCCGGATCGTCCCAGCGCACGCCGCGCCCGACGCCTGGAACGTGGTCCCGGTCGATCTGGTAGAGGACGTCGGTATCGGGCTCCAGCGTCAGGAAGCCATGGGCGCAGCCGGGCGGGATGAAGACGGCGCGCATCGCCTCGCCGTCGAGCTCGACGGCGACGAAGCGGCGGAAGGTGTCGCTGTCGGGGCGCAGATCGACCGCGACGTCGAAAGCCCGGCCCTGGGTCACCCGCACCAGCTTGGCCTCGTCATGGGGCGGCGCCTGAAAGTGCAGGCCGCGCAGGGTGTGGCGGGCCGAATTGCGCGACAGGCTGACCTGGCGGGGATGAAAGTCGATGCCCGCCGCGGCGAATTCGTTGGGGCAGTAGAGCCGGGCGAAGCTGCCGCGCTCGTCGGCATGCGGCTCGGCCTCGATGATGACGACGCCGGCGAGCTCGGTGGCGTGGAAACGCATGGGCTAGAAAACCCGGATTTCGGGCACCGCGACGACGAACTGGCCGCCCCAGTCGCGGATATGGGCATGGGCGGCGACGATCTCCTCGGCGATGTTCCAGGGCAGGATGAGAACGTAGTCCGGCCGCAGCTCGGCGAGGGCCTCGGGCGCGCGCACCGGAATGTGGGAGCCGGGCAGCAGGCGGCCCTGCTTTTCCGGGTTGCGGTCGACCACGCAGGGGATGTCGCGGGCGGTGACGCCGCAATAGTTGAGGAAGGTGTTGCCCTTGGCCGCCGCGCCGTAGCCGGCCACGGTCTTGCCGTCGGCGCGGGCGGTGTCGAGAAACCGGAGAAACCCGGCGCGCACCGCCTCCACCCTGGGCGAGAAGTCGACATATCCCTCGATGCGGTCAAGGCTCGCCGCGCGCTCGGCGGCGCGCAGGGCATCGAGTCGCTCGGTCGAAGCATGCGCGGCCCCCTCATGCGCCACGAAGAGCCGCAGCGAGCCGCC
>SKQW01000037.1 GCA_007118805.1 Rhodobiaceae bacterium
ATGAGCGGGACATGGAGTGGTCCGGATAAGGGGATGCCGGGTGGAACGCATCTTTGTCAACCGCAGCATCAGGCTGCGCATGGGGCTGGCGCTGATCGCGATCGCCGTGGCAGCCGGCCTGGGACTATGGTTCGCCGCGATGTATCTCGTGAACGGGCCCGAAGAAGATGGCGAACAGGCGCTGATCGTCGGCCTCATGCTGGTCGCCATCGCTGTCGTCGGCGCGCTGCGGCTTGGCCATTACGGCTACCAGACCGTGCTTGCGCTTGACGCAGACGAGAAGTCCGGGCACGCCCGCGTGTCCTTGTGGCGCCCGCTGGGCGAGGAGACCTTCGAGACCCGGCTGACCGAGATCGTCGAATGGCGCTACGAGGTGGGGCGCAAGAATACGCGGATGCCCAACTATCGATTCCGAGCCAGACTCGCCGAGTCCCGCCGCTGGCTGGTCTTCGAGTTTTCCCCGCGAGAGGGCCTGCATCCGCTGTTCCGCCAGCTGGCCGGCGAGGCGGTCGACGAATTCGAGCGACAGACGGGCATTGCCTATTTGCGCGAGCGCGAGGATGCGGCAAACTCGCGATGAGAGCAGTCATGAGGACTGTTTGGAGAGGGGGTTTGATGTCCTGTCGTATGCTGGCCGTCGCCGGCCTTGCCGTGCCGCTGACGCTGGCCGTCAATGCCGCCCGGGCGGATTGTTTTTGGGGTGTCGGCATGGCCGAGCTCGACCTGGTTGCGGTGGAGCGCGCCGCCCCTCTGGCCGCCGACCGTTCGCTGCCGCTCGGTCCGGGTGCAGCGAGCTGGATCTCGGGGGCCGAGGAGGATTTTGCCGAACGCGCGCTACTGGCCTTTGGTGGAACCAATGCTGCAAGCGAGCCGGACGAGGCTGGTGCCGCCGTTATCGAGGGACGGATCGTCTGGGCCCGCGACCGGCTTTCCCGGGCGCGCGAACAGGCGGCGCTGGGGGATCTGGAAGCCTGCGCAGAGGCGTTGGACCAGGCCCGCGAGGCGATCGCCGGGGCGCGCGCCGCCTTCCGCTGAGATCGCGTCCTGCCGTTGACACCGGCCGGGAAATGATGTTCGCCAAGGCACGCCCGCGCCGGGATGGCGCGCGTTGTCATGCGGGAGTTCGTGTCATGGGCTATTCGGTCGCCGTCGTCGGCGCCACGGGCAATGTGGGCCGTGAAATGCTCGAAATCCTTGCCGAGCGGGAGTTTCCGCTCGACGAGGTCCACGCCATCGCCTCGCGGCGCTCGCTCGGCAAGGAGGTCTCCTTCGGCGATCACACGCTGAAATGCGAAGACCTCGAGCAGTTCGACTTCGGCCGCGTCGATATCTGCCTGATGTCGGCCGGTTCCGGCGTCTCGAAGGAGTGGTCGCCCCGGATCGCCGCCAAGGGCGCCCTCGTCATCGATAATTCCTCGTTCTGGCGCTACGACTCCGACGTTCCGCTCGTCGTGCCGGAGGTCAATGCCGAGGCGGCCGCGGGCTGGACGAAGAAGGGCATCATCGCCAATCCCAACTGCTCGACGGCCCAGCTGGTGGTCGCGCTGAAGCCGCTGCATGACGCGGCCACCATCAAGCGCGTGGTGGTCGCCACCTATCAGTCGGTCTCCGGCGCCGGCAAGGAGGCGATGGACGAGCTTTGGACCCAGACCCGGGGCATCTTCGTCACCGATACGCCCGAGCCGCACAAATTCACCAAGCAGATCGCCTTCAACGTCATTCCTCACATCGACGTCTTCATGGAGGACGGCTCGACCAAGGAGGAATGGAAGATGGTGGCCGAGACCAAGAAGATCCTCGATCCCAAGATCAAGCTGACGGCGACCTGCGTGCGCGTGCCGGTCTTCGTCGGCCATTCCGAGGCGATCAACCTGGAATTGGAGCATCCGCTCTCGGCCGAAGAGGCGACCTCTCTGCTGCGCGAGGCGCCGGGCATTCTCGTCGTCGACAAGCGCGAGGATGGCGGCTACGTAACGCCGGTCGAATGCGTCGGCGACTTCGCGGTGTTCATCAGCCGCATCCGCGAGGATGGGACCGTCGAGAACGGGCTCAACCTTTGGTGCGTGTCCGATAATCTGCGCAAGGGGGCAGCGCTCAATTCGATCCAGATCGCCGAGACGGTGGTCAATCGGGGGCTCCTGAAGCGGGCGGCTTAACGGCTGGTGAGGGGCCGGTTGGCCCGGCGTGACAGGTTTCAGCATGGACAGGACCGCCTCCGACCTTCTGAAGCTGAACCGGCGCTGGGCCCAAGGCCGCAGCCGGACCGACCCCGATTTCTTCCCGCGCCTTGCCGCCCAGCAGGCGCCCCAGTTCATGTGGATCGGCTGCTCGGACAGCCGGGTGCCGGCCAATGAGATTGTCGGGCTCGATCCCGGCGAGATGTTCGTCCACCGCAACGTCGCCAATGTGGTCCATAGCGGCGATTTGAACCTGCTCTCGGTCCTCGAATTCGCGGTGCACGAACTCAAGGTGCGGGACATCATCGTGTGCGGGCATTATGGCTGCGGCGGCGTGCGCCGGGCGCTGGAGGACCAGGGCGATGCCCTGGTCGACCATTGGCTCGCCCCGGTCGTCGAATTGCGCCGCCGGGAGGTCAAGCGGCTGGGCGAGGCGGGCGGCGGCGACGCGCGCATCGACCGACTGTGCGAGCTTAACGTGGCGCTTCAGGTCGAACGGGTCGCCGCCACGCCGATCCTGCGGGCAGCCTGGGACCGCGGCCACAAGGTCCGGCTCCATGGCTGGATTTATGGCCTGAAGGACGGCCTGATCCGCGACCTCAAGGTGAGCCGCCTGGCGCGCTGAGCCCCCGCCGGGCTCAACGCCTGGTCAGGGCCTGCGACAGCTCCCGTAGCTCCTGGCGCAGGGCCCGCACCTCCTCGCCGAGCTGGTGGATCTCCTCGTCCCGCCGTTCCGAGGCCTCCTTGTTCTCGACCTCGTGGGCTGACTGCATCGAGTTGACGATGATCGCCACGAACAGGTTCAAGACGGCGAAGCTCGTTACCAGGATGAACGGCACGAAAAAGGCCCAAGCATAGGGGTATTCGTCCATGACCGGGCGCACGATCCCCATCGACCAACTTTCCAGCGTCATGATCTGGAACAATGAGTAGAGGGAGGCGCCGATGGTGCCGAACCACTCCGGAAACACCGCCCCGAACAGCTTGGTCGCCATCACCGCGAAGACGTAATAGACGAGCCCCAGAAGCGCGACGACGGTGCCCATTGGGGGGATGGCGGAGACCAGCGCGCCGACCACCTTGCGCATGGCCGGCACCACCGAGATCAGGCGCATCACGCGCAGAATCCGAAGGGCGCGCAGGACGGCAAAGCCTTCCGTGGCCGGCACCAGCGCTATCGCCACGATGGTGAAATCGAAGACGTTCCAGCCGCTCTGGAAGAAGCGCGCGCGGTGGGCGAACAGCTTCAGGCCGATCTCGATCACGAAGATGGTCAGCGCGATACGGTCGAGCGCAATCAGGAACGGACCCGCCGCCGCCATGGCCGTCGGCGAGGTCTCCAGGCCGAGCACGACCGCGTTGAGGATGATCACCGCAATGATGAAACTCTGGAAGCGGTCCGACTCGACCAGCTGCGCGACCCGGCCACGCGGTCCCATGCCGCTCTCCATCTCTTCAGAAGTGGTCACCCCGGATCACCTCGATATCGGTTACCGTCAGGATCGCCGTGTGGCGCGTGATGATCCCCTGGAGACTTTCAAGGATCGGCTCCACCCTGGCCTTGTCGACAATGCAGAAGACCAGCAGCATGCGGCCGGCATTACCCGCCAGCCCCTCGCGATTCCAATCGCCGTGGTGGCCGCGACCGGCGAGCGCCGGCAGCACCGTGTAACCCGTCACGCCCGCCTCGTCGAGCAATGCCTCCAGGCGCCTGAGCACCGGAGCCTCAACGACGATGTCGATGCGTTTCTTGGCATGCATGTCCATGTCAGCCAACCCATTGCGCCGCGGCCAGATAAAGCGGAATGCCGACCGTCAGGTTGAAGGGAAAGGTAATGCACAGGGACAGGGTCAGGTAGATCGCCGGCCGTGCCTCCGGCAGCGCGATACGCATTGCCGCCGGCACCGCGATATAGGAGGAGCTCGCCGCCAGCGTCATCAGGATCGCGGCGCTGCCCGTATCGAGTCCGATCAGGCGCGCGGCGACTCCGCCCAGCACCGCGCCCAGAACGGGCATCACCAGAGCGAAGGCGATCAGGCGGGGCTGCAGCGCCTTGGCGCCCTGCAGCAGCCCACGGGCGGCAACCAGCCCCATGTCGAGCAGGAACAGGCACAGCACGCCCTTGAACGGATCGACGATGAAGGGCGCGATCTCGGCGAGCCCGCTCGGCCCGGTGATCCATCCCACGGCGAAGGCACCGATCAGGACCACCACCGAGCCGTTGAGCAGCACCTCGCGCCATGCCGGCGCCCCGTCTTGGGTGTCGCCGCCCCGTCCGGCCAGCCACAGGGCGACGACGATGGCCGGCGCTTCCATGACCGCAGCGACGGCAACCATATAGCCGCCGAACGGGACGCCGAACATGCGCAGGGCCTCGGTCGCGGCCACGAAAGTGACGATCGAGATCGAGCCGTAATGGGCCGCCACGGCGGCGGCATCCACCCGCGGCAGCCCGGTGGCGGCGCGCAACAGGGCATAGGCGATCACCGGGATGGCCAGGCTCAAGACGAGGCCGGCGATGAGGGCGGCCGCGACATGGGCGCCGACGCCGGACTCGGCGATGCCGGCCCCGCCCTTGAAGCCGATGGCCAGCATCAGATAGAGGGCGAGTCCCTTCGCGATGGCTTCCGGTACCACGAGGTCCGAGCGCAGGAGCGCCGCCCCGAAGCCGAGCGCGAAGAACAGCACCATGGGAGATAGCAGATTGGCGACGGCAATCGCCAGCGTATCGCCCATGATGCCCTCCGAAGTGCCGAGGTCCCTACCGTGTTCGCTCGTTTAGCGGGCTATCGCGGAAATCCGCAAGTGGATTGCGCCTATCGCGCGGGCGCCCCCTCAGACCTGGGCCGGCGCCATCCCGTCCTCGCCCAGCCGAGCCAGCCAGTCCTGTGCCGCCCGCCGCACATTGTCCGGGGCGGTGCCGCCATAGCTCGTGCGGCTGGCGACCGACGCCTCGACGCTGAGCACATCGAAGACGGCCGCGGTGATCCGGGGGTCGACGCTCTGCATTTCCTCGAGCGTAAGCTCATGCAGCTCGCGCCCGGAGTCGCTCGCCAGTTTCACCAGTCGCCCGGTCACGTGGTGCGCCTCCCGAAAGGGCAGGGCGAGGGCGCGCACCAGCCAGTCGGCAAGGTCCGTCGCCGTTGCATAGCCGGCACCGGCGGCCGCGCGCATGCGCTCAGGGTGCGGTTCCATGTCGGCCACCATCCCGGTCATTGCCGCGACCGACAGCTCGGCGGCGTCGAGCGCATCGAAGGCCGGCTCCTTGTCCTCCTGCATGTCCTTGGAATAGGCGAGCGGCAGGCCCTTCATTACGGTCAGCAGCGTCATCAGCGCGCCGTTGATGCGGCCGGTCTTGGCGCGCACCAGCTCGGCGGCGTCCGGATTGCGCTTCTGGGGCATGATCGAGGAGCCCGTGGTCCAGGCATCTGAGAGGGTAATGAAGCCGAACTGGGCCGACGACCAGATCACCATTTCCTCGGCCAGCCGCGACAGGTGGCCGGCGAGGATCGACAGCGCGGACAGGGTCTCCAGGACGAAGTCGCGATCGGAGACGGCATCCAGCGAGTTCGCCATGGGCCGGTCGAAGCCGAGCGCCTCGGCGGTCATGTCGCGGTCGATCGCAAAGGAGGTCCCGGCTAGGGCGGCCGCTCCCAGCGGCGACTCGTTGAGCCGGCGCCGGGCATCGCGAAGCCGGCCGCGGTCACGCGCCACCATCTCGACATAGGCCAGAAGGTGATGGCCGAAGGTCACGGGCTGGGCGGCCTGGAGGTGGGTGAAGCCGGGCATGACGGTGGCATGATGGGCGAAAGCCTTCTGCGCCAGCTCCCATTGCAGCCGAGCGAGGGCGCTATCGAGGCGGTCGAGGAAGTTCCGGATATGGAGGCGGAAGTCGGTCGCCACCTGATCGTTGCGCGAGCGCGCCGTGTGGAGACGGCCGGCAGCGGGGCCGACCAGCTCGGCCAGCCGCGCCTCGATATTCATGTGAATGTCCTCTAGCGCTGTCGAGAACGTGAACTCGCCGGCCTCGATCTGTGACAGAATGGCGTCTAGACCTTGGACGATGGTGTCGCCATCCTTGTCGTCGAGGATACCGGTTGCCACGAGCATCGCCGCGTGGGCTTTCGAGCCGGCGATGTCCTCGGCATATAGCCGCTGGTCGAAGCCGATCGAGGCGTTGATGGCTTCCATCGCGGCGTCGGTGGCAGAGGCGAAGCGGCCACCCCACATTTTGTTACTCATGGCGATCCCTCCCAGGAGCGGGCTGAACAGCGAACGAGACTGAACGGAATGAGCGAGAACCAATCCCGGACGCGCTTCCGCTGGCGGTCGGTCGTGCTGGCAAGCGCGGCCGTTGCCGCGATCGCCGGTACTGCGGCGGTATACGAGATGACCGGGCGGGCTGGCAACGCCGACGGCGATGCCTGCGCCGCGGCCGCCGAGACCACGGCCTCCCTTGCCCCGTTCGCGCAGGGCGAAGTGGCCGCGCTGATGGTGCCGGACGAACCCTCGCGGGTCCCTGAGCTGGCGTTCCGCGGCGCCGATGGCGAGGAGCTTGCCCTGTCCGACTGGCGCGGGCGCTACCTGCTGGTCAATCTGTGGGCGACCTGGTGCGCGCCGTGCCGCTACGAGATGCCGGCGCTCGACAATCTTCAGGCCGAGCTTGGCAGCGACGTGTTCGAGGTCGTGGCCATCAATATCGATACTGGCGACGGCGACGAGCCGCGGCAGTTCCTGGACGAGATCGGGGTCGATAGCCTGGCCTACTACGCCGATCGCAGCACCGGCGTATTCCGGGAACTCAAGGCCGCCGGGCGCGCCTTCGGGATGCCGACCACCCTGCTCATCGATCCGGATGGCTGCGAGCTCGGCCACCTCGCCGGGCCGGCGGAATGGGATTCCGAGGATGCCCTTGCCTTGATCCGGGCGGCAATCGGCTCGTAGCGGCCGGCGGGCGCTATATATGGAACGACAACCGCCGCTCAGCCCGGATTCGAGGCCGGCTTCAGGAGATTCGATGGACCGCGAATCGAACCGCTTCTCCAAGCGCGTCTCGCGCTATGCCCGCGTTGGCACGAATGTCGGTGGCTTCGCCGCGCGCATGGCTGGCGCGCGCTTTTTTGGGCGCGAGATCGATCGCTCCAAGAGTGCGCTGGAGCTTGCCGAGGCGCTGGGCGGGCTCAAGGGCCCGATTATGAAGGTGGCGCAGCTCCTGGCCACCATCCCCGATGCGCTGCCCGCCGAGTATGCGATGGAGCTCGCCAAGCTGCAGAGCCAGGCCCCGCCCATGGGGTGGGCCTTCGTCAAGCGGCGGATGGCGGCCGAGCTCGGGCCCGACTGGCAAAAGCGCTTTGCGAGCTTCGAGCGCGCGGCCGCGGCCTCGGCCTCGCTCGGCCAGGTCCATCGCGCCGAGAGCCTCGATGGGCGCGTGCTGGCCTGCAAGCTGCAATACCCCGACATGCAGTCGGCGGTCGAGGCCGACCTCCGGCAGCTCGAGATCGTGTTCGCCATTCATCGCCGCATGGAGCCCGCGATCGAGACCCGCGAGATCGCCCAGGAGATCGGCGCGCGCATTCGCGAGGAGCTGGATTATGCGCTGGAGGCCGGCCACATGCGGCTCTACCACGACATCCTGCGCAAGGCCGACGACATTCGCGTGCCCGAGGTGTGGAGCGAGCTGTCGACCAAGCGCCTGCTGACCATGGGCTGGCTCGAAGGCCGGCCGCTGCTCGAGCACAAGGAGGATTCGCTAGAGATTCGCAACCGGCTGGCCGAGACCATGTTCAAGGCCTGGTGGTTCCCGTTCTCCCATTATGGGGTGATCCATGGCGATCCTCATCTCGGCAACTATTCGGTCTTTGAGGAGGGCGGCGAGCCGGCAGGCATCAACCTCCTGGACTATGGCTGCATCCGCATCTTCCCGCCGCGTTTCGTCGGCGGCGTGATCGACCTCTATAACGGGCTCAGGACCGACAATCGCGAGCTGGTTGTCCACGCCTACGAGACCTGGGGCTTCCGCGGGCTCACCAACGAGTTGATCGATACGCTGAACATCTGGGCGAGCTTCATCTACGGCCCCATGCTCGAAGACCGAGTGCGCAAGATCGCCGAAGGGGTGAGCGCGGCCGAATACGGGCGGCGCCAGGCCTTCGAGGTGCACAAGGCGCTGAAGGAAAAGGGGCCGGTGACGGTGCCACGCGAATTCGTCTTCATGGACCGTGCGGCAATCGGTCTCGGCGGCGTGTTCATTCACCTCAAGGCCGAGCTGAATTACTATCGCCTGTTCAACGAGACGATCGAAGCCTATGACGAGGCGGTGCTCGCGGAGCGGCAGAGAGCAGCGCTGGAAGTCGCAGGGGTGCCCAGCACGGAGGGGCTGGCCGATCATTGATCGTTCCGGCCAGCTGCGTTTCGCCCGCGGGGTATTGAGGCTTTGCGGTCGCTTGACTATTGTCCGCGCCGTTGCCGCAGGATGAGGGCTTCTGTATAGCACGGCCCAGACAGGTGCGTGCGGATATTGGAAGAAGGGGGGCCGGATGGCCGGAAACGACGACACCTCCTCGGACATGGACTATGCCGAGCACGAAAGGACGTATGATTCCTTCATCTGGCTGACCAAATGGTCGGTCATCATTGTCACGATCGTCCTGATCCTGATGGCGATCTTTCTGGTGTGAAGCGTCGTGACGCGGCCTGTCATGCTCCGGGCGTGAGCGGGCCGGCGTCGACAAGGATCCAAACATCTGCCGAATAAGCGGGGCGATGCGATGAAGATCGCGATTCCGGGCGAGTCCGACAAGAACGAACCGCGGGTGGCGGCCAGCCCGGAGACGGTCAGAAAATTCGTGGCCCTGGGCGCCGAGCTTGCCGTGCAAACAGGCGCCGGCAAGGGGGCGTGGATTACCGATGCCGAATTCCGCGAGGCGGGCGCGACGGTCTCCAAGTCCTTCGAGGCGACGGTCAAGGATGCCGACATCGTCCTTAAGGTGCGCCGTCCGAGCGCCGCCGAAGCAGGCAAGATGAAGGCCGGCGCGGTCGTCATCGCCCTGATGGACCCGTACGGCAACGAGGCCGAACTCGAGGGCCTTGCCAAGGCCGGGGTGACGGCCTTCGCCATGGAGCTTCTGCCGCGAATAACCCGCGCCCAGACCATGGACGCCCTGTCGAGCCAGGCCAATCTGGCGGGCTACCGCGCCGTCATCGACGCGGCGGCCGAATATAACCGGTCCTTCGCGATGATGATGACCGCCGCCGGCACCATCGCCGCGGCGCGGGTTTTCGTCATGGGGGCGGGCGTTGCCGGGCTGCAGGCCATCGCCACGGCGCGGCGCCTGGGCGCGGTGGTCAGCGCCACCGACGTGCGGCCGGCGGCGAAGGAGCAGGTCGAGTCCCTCGGCGGCAAGTTCATCGCCGTGGAGGACGAGGAATTCCGCGAGGCCGAGACGGCGGGCGGCTACGCCAAGGAGATGTCCAAGGAATATCAGGACAAGCAGGCTGCGCTGATCGCCGAGCACATCGTCAAGCAGGATGTTGTCATCACCACCGCGCTGATTCCGGGCCGGCCGGCGCCACGCCTGGTCAGCAAGACGATGATCGAGACCATGAAGCCGGGCTCCATCATCGTCGACATGGCGCTTGAGCGCGGCGGTAATGTGGAGGGCGCCAAGCCCGATACGGTGACCGATCACAAGGGCGTGCGGGTGATCGGTTATGTCAACTGGCCCGGACGCATTGCCACGACCGCGTCCAACCTCTACGCGCGCAACCTCTATGCCCTGGTTGAGACCATGATCGACAAGGAGGCCGGCGCCTTGAAGATCGACTGGGAGGACCAGATCGTGACCGCAACGGCGCTGACGCGGGACGGCGACGTGATCCACCCCAGCTTCGCCGGCAAGGGAGAGTAGGATGGCAACGGAGCTTACGCCCGAGGAGGCGGCGCGAGCGGCCGAGGAGGCGGCGCAAGCCGCGCGCCAAGCCGCCGAGCTGGCCGAATCCCATTCCGAGGCCGCCGCGGCGGCGCTGGCAGCGGCCGGGCAGGCCACCGGGCTGCCGGTCGATCCGATCATCTTCCAGCTGACGATCTTCGTGCTCGCCGTTTTTGTCGGCTACTACGTGGTGTGGAGCGTCACGCCGGCGCTGCATACGCCACTGATGTCGGTGACCAACGCCATCTCGTCGGTGATCGTGGTGGGCGCGCTGGTCGCCGTTTCGGTCGAGGTGGGAATCGCCGAAGGGGCAGGCTGGGCACGGGCGCTCGGGCTAATTGCCCTTGCCATCACCTCGGTCAACATATTCGGCGGCTTTCTGGTCACCCAGCGCATGCTCGCCATGTACAAGAAGAAAGAGCGGCCGGGGGGCACGACATGAGCGCCAATATCACCGTCCTTCTGTACCTCGTCGCCGCGGTCTGCTTCATCCTCGCGCTGCGCGGCCTGTCCCATCCGGAGATGGCGCGCCAGGGCAACATGTTCGGTATGGCCGGCATGGCGCTGGCGGTGGTCACTACGCTGCTGGTGGCGGTGCCGCCGGATTTCGCGGCCTGGATGTTCATCGTCCTTGCCATCGCGGTGGGCGGGGGAATCGGGGCGACGATTGCCCGGCGCATCCCAATGACGGCCATGCCGCAGCTCGTCGCCGGCTTTCACAGCCTGGTCGGCATGGCGGCGGTGCTGGTGGCGGCCGGGGTGCTGTACGCGCCGCAGGCCTTCGGCCTCGGCACCGTCGGCTCGATCTCTGGCCTGACCCGTACCGAGATGGCGATCGGCGCGGCCATCGGTGCGATTACCTTCACCGGCTCGGTGGTCGCCTTCACCAAGCTCCAGGGGTTGGTGTCCGGCAAGCCGGTGGTATTCTCCGGCCAGCATCTGCTCAACCTCGCCATCGGCATCGCGATCCTCGCGCTCATCGTGTGGTTCGTGGTCAGCGAGAGCCACACCGCCTTCTGGCTGATCGCCATCCTTGCCTTCACCATCGGCGTCCTCCTGATCATTCCGATCGGCGGGGCGGACATGCCGGTGGTGATCTCGATGCTCAACTCCTATTCGGGATGGGCGGCGGCCGGCATCGGCTTCACCCTCGGCAATACCGCGCTGATCATCACCGGTGCGCTGGTCGGCTCGGCCGGCGCAATCCTCAGCTACATCATGTGCAAGGGGATGAACCGGTCCTTCATCTCGGTGATCCTCGGCGGCTTCGGCGGCGAGACGACCGGCCCGGCCGCCGATGAGGGCGACAAGCCGATCAAGCAGGGCTCGGCCGAGGACGCGGCCTTCATCATGAAGAATGCCGCCAAGGTCATCATCGTGCCCGGCTACGGCATGGCGGTGGCCCAGGCGCAGCACTCCTTGCGCGAGATGACTGACCTCCTGAAGGCGGAAGGCGTCGAGGTGAAATACGCCATCCACCCGGTGGCCGGCCGCATGCCGGGGCACATGAACGTGCTCTTGGCCGAGGCGCATGTGCCCTATGACGAGGTGTTCGAACTGGAGGACATCAACTCGGAGTTCGCGCAGGCCGACGTGGCCTTCGTGATCGGCGCCAACGACGTCACCAATCCGGCCGCGCGCGACGATCCGCAGAGCCCGATCTACGGCATGCCGATCCTCGATGTCGATAAGGCCAACACCGTGCTGTTCCTCAAGCGCTCCTTGGCCTCGGGCTATGCCGGCATCGACAATGCCCTGTTTTACAAGGACAATACCATGATGCTGTTCGGCGACGCCAAGAAGATGGTCGAGGAGATCGTCAAGGCGGTGTGATCCGGGCCTCGGGCGTGGCGGCAAGAAGCGCCGCGCGTTCCTCGCGCCACCCCTGATCGCGCTTGCGGCGTGCGCTTTGGCGTCTGATCCTGCGAATCGGCAGCGGACGTTGGCCAATCGCCTCACTTCGATCGCGGATCGAGCGCGTCGCGCAGGCCGTCGCCCAGCACATTGAACGACAGCACGGTGATGAAGATGGCGATGCCGGGAAAGATCGCCATCCACGGGGCATTGCTGAGGAAGCGCTGGGCGGAATTCAGCATTGAGCCCCAGGAGGGCATGGGCGGCTGTTGGCCGAGCCCCAGAAAGGACAGGCTCGCCTCCGCGATCACGGCGGCGGCGATGGTCAGCGTCACCTGCACCAGTAGTGGCGGCATCACATTGGGCAGCACATGCCGCAGGGCGATGCGCCAGTGCGGATTGCCGACCGACCGGGCCGCCTCGACATAGTCCTCGCTCTTGGTGGCGAGCACCTGGCCGCGCGTCAGACGGATGAAGATCGGGGTGGCCGATATGCCGATGGCGATCATCGCATTGGTGAGGTTGGGACCGAGAAAGGCGGCCAGGGCAATGGCGAGGATCAGGAACGGAATGGCCAGCATCGCATCGGTCAGCCGGCTCATCACCGCGTCGGTCCAGCCCCCGAGATAGCCGGCCAGCAGCCCCAGGGGCACGCCGAACATGACCGCGATCAGGATCGAGACGACGCCGGCGGCGAGCGAGGCCCGCGTGCCGTAGAGCACGCGCGAGAACACGTCGCGGCCGTTCTCGTCGGTGCCGAACCAGTGCGCGAGCGAGGGCGGCTGACGCACCGAGGTCCAGCTCTGCTCGGTCGGATCGTAGGGCGCGATCAGCGGGGCGAAGATCGCCGCGAAAACGATCAGCGCGACCACCACGAGCGCCACCATTGCCGGCGGGCGGCGGCGCAGGCGGCGCCAGGCGCGCTTGCGCGGGCTCTCGATGACCAGCTCCTCGGCGGCGTCGATGGCGGGCGGGGCAGGGTGGCTCACCGTGGTCATGGCCGCAGCCTCGGATTGGCCAGGATGTAGCCGATATCGGCGAGCAGATTCAGAAGGATGTAGGTGCAGGCGGTGATCAGGACGACGCCCTGAACCACGGCGTAATCGCGGTTGAATACCGCATCGACGATGAGCTTGCCGAACCCGGGAATGGAAAAGATCTGCTCGGTCAACACCGCGCCGGACAGGAGCACGCCGAACTCCAGCGCGCCCAAGGTTATTACCGGGGTCAGCGCATTGCGCATGGCGTGCTTCCAGACCACGACCCTCTCGTAAAGGCCCTTGGCGCGCGCGGTGCGGACATAGTCGCTCTCCATCGCCTGGAGCATGGCCGATCGGGTATGGCGCATGATGACGCCGGCGATCGCCGTGCCGAGCACGATTGCCGGCAGGATCGTGGTCGCCAGGCTGCGCTGAAGGTCGACGAAGGGGCTGACATAGCCCGACGCGGGCAGCCAGCCGAGATTCACCGCAAAGAGCAGGATCAGCATGATGCCGAGCCAGAAATTCGGCGTCGAGATGCCGGCCAGCGCGATGACGTTGACCAGATAGTCGATCCAGCTATCGCGTTTCACGGCCGAGACGACGCCTGCGGGAATACCGATCAAGAGCGCGATGAACATGGCCATGAAGGCCAGATGCAGGGTGATCGGCAGCTTCTGAAGGATGAGCTCGCCCACCGGGGCGCGCAATCGCATGGATACGCCGAGATCGCCGGTCAGGACGCCGCCGATCCAGTAGAGATACTGGACCGGCAGGGGCTGGTCGAGATGATAGCGCGCGCGGATCTCGGCAAGGACCTCTGGGGTCGCCTCCTCGCCGGCCATGACCAGGGCCGGATCGCCGGGCAGCAACTGTTGCAGCGAGAAGATCAGCACCGACACAAAGAACAGCGTCGGAAGGAGCTGCAAGAGGCGCTTGGCGATGAGTCTGAACACTGCTGAAGCCCCGCCCGCACCCGTCCCCGGCGCAGCGGCCGGGGACGGGTAGGTCTTGCGATCAGTCGAGCTCTATGCCGACAACGCGGATCAGACCGTCCGGCATCTGCTCATAGCCCTTCAGGCGGTCGGTGTGGGCGATCATCATCGCCCGATGATAGAGATAGAGCACCGAGCCTTCATTGAGCCAGATGTCGGCGAACCGCTGATAGGCCTCCTTGCGATCCTCGAACGTCGTCGCCGTGCGGGCATCGTCAAGCGCGGCATCCGTCTCCTCACTGCTGAAGTGACCGTAGTTGAGCGGTCCGCCGGTCGCGGCGAAGGAGTAGATGTTGCCGTCGGGGTCGGGACGACCGGACCAGGCCAGCATGAAGGCCTGGTAGCGGCCCGCCTCGGCCTCCGACAGGCCGGTGGCGAACTCGACGACGCGAATCTGCATGTCGAAGCCGGCCTCGGACGCCATGGCCTGGATCACCTCGGCAACCTGGCGCACCTCCGGATTGTTGGGCACCATGAAGTCGACCTCGATGGGCGTCTCGACGCCGGCTTCCTCGATCAGCTCACGCGCCCGCTCCACGTCGCGCCCGGTCACCGGAAACTCGTCGAGAAACCACGGATTTTCCGGGCTTACCCATTGGCTGCCGGGGAAAAACTCGCCGTTGAAGACCACCTGGTTGAGGGCGTCCCGGTCGATAGCGAGGTTCAGCGCCTGGCGGATGTTTGCATCCTGGCCGAGCGGGTTCTCCGCATCCGGGCCATTGGCGACATTGATCGTCATGCCCTGATAGCCTAGCTCGGTGACGATGGCGAGCTCGAGATGGTCGGCGGCCCGGATCTCGGGGATGTCAGTGGCTAGGGCCCGCTCCATCATCTCGAGGTCGCCCGATTGCAGATTGGCAAGGCGCACCGTTGAGTCCTCGATCGGCACATAGACGATGCGATCGATATGGACGTTTTCGGCGTTCCAATAATCGTCGAAGCGCTCGACCTCGATGCGGTCCTGCGGGACCCGATCGACGAAGCGGTAGGGGCCGGCGCAGACCGGCGCGGTGCCGAAATCCTCGCCGAGCTCCTCGGCGGCCTGCGGCGAGACGATCATGCCGGAGCGGTCGGTCAGCGCAGCCACCAGCGGCGCGAACGGGCTCGACAGGTTGAGCTGGACGGTCAGATCGTCGACCACGTCTATGCTGTCGATGGCCGTCAGCTCGGCGCGGCGGAACGAGCCGTCCATGGTGCGGTGCCGGTCGAGCGTATACTTGACCGCCTCGGCGTCCATCGGCGTGCCGTCATGGAAAACGACACCGTCGCGCAGATTGATGGTGACGGTCAGGCCGTCATCGGAGACTTCATGGCCCAGCGCGAGCTGTGGCACGATATTGAGATCCTCGTCGATGTCGAACAGCTTGTCGCAGATCGAGGCAAAGACGATCCGCCCGACATAGGTGCGCGCCATGGTGGGATCGAGAATATCGGGGTCCTCAGCCAGACCGATGCGCAGGGTCGACTCGGCGCTGGCACTGCCCGCGGTCATCGCCAGCGCCAATGCGCCGACAGTCCCGGCAATCAGATAGTTTCGCATCTGCTTTCTCCCTCTACAGACAGTGGTGATCATGACGCCGTCTCGATCCGCGCAGGCGAATATGCCGCGAACAGCTTGGCAAGGGCAGGGTCGAGCGGCGCCTCTCGCGGCAGCACGTCGCCAGCCGGCGGCAGGCGACGCCAGAGATGGCAGGCGGCCTGGTGGTCCGCGCCATCGAGCTGCGGGCGTTCGCGTTTGCAGATTTCCTCCGCGAACGGGCAGCGCGGGTGCAGATGGCAGCCGGCGGGCGGCGTGATGGGGCTGGGCACGTCGCCTTCGAGGAGACGCCGTTCACGCCTGGCGGTGGGGCTGGGGGCCGGGATCGCCGACAGCAGAGCGCGGGTATAGGGGTGGCGCGGTCTGTTGAACACATCGCTCGCCCGGCCGATCTCGACGATGCGGCCGAGATACATCACCGCGATCCGGTCGGCGATGTGCCGCACCACGCTAAGGTCGTGGGAGATGAACAGAAAGCTTAGATGGAGGTGTTTCTGGATCCCCTTCAGAAGATTGAGAATCTGCGCCCGGATCGATACGTCCAGCGCGGAGACCGGCTCATCGCAGACGATCGCCTTCGGCTCGGCGGCGAGAGCTCGGGCGATGACGATGCGCTGGCGCTGCCCCCCGGAGAATTCATGGGGAAAACGGGCGGCCTGGTGAGGCCGCAGTCCGACCTGCTCGAGGAGCTCGGCGACGCGCCGGGCGCGCATGGCACGCGGCACGAGCCGGTGCAGCATCAGCGGCTCGGCCAGGATCTCGCCGACGGTCATGCGCGGATTGAGCGAAGCGAAGGGGTCCTGGAAGATCAGCTGGGCCTTGCGGCGCAACGGTCGTAGCTGGCTTTCCGAGAACCCCGTGATGTCGGTGCCGTCGAGGTATACCTGCCCCGCGTCGGCCGGCAGGAGCCCCATTGCGACCCGGCCAAGGGTCGACTTTCCGCACCCCGACTCGCCGACCAGGGCGAGCGTCTCGCCGGCTTGAAGCGACAGGGAGACACCGTCGACGGCCTGGAGGTGGCTCTGCGGCCGCCCGAACAGCGTGCGCTTCACGACGAAGCGCTTGACCACATTGTCGACCTCGATAATGGGAGCAGGCGCCGTCATGCCACCAGGCTCTCCAAAGGCGTGCGCCAGCAGCGCGCCACATGACCGTCGCCAACCGTGGCCATCGGCGGCATCGCCGCACAGCGCGCAATCCGGAACGGACACCGCGACTGGAAGCGACAGCCCGCGGGCGGGCTGGACATGTCCGGTACCGTCCCCTCGATCACGGCGAGTTCATCGCGGTCGACATCGAACCGCGGTAGCGCGCCCAACAGGCCGACCGTATACGGGTGCTGGGGGAAGCGAAAGAGCGCTTCGACCGGCGCGCGCTCGACGACCTGGCCGGCATACATCACCGCGACCTCGTCGCATACCTCGGCGATCACCCCCAGATCGTGGGTGATGAGGATGATGGCCGCGTTCGTCTCCTCGCGCAGTACGCGCATGAGCTCGAGTATCTGGGCCTGGATGGTAACGTCGAGCGCCGTGGTTGGCTCGTCCGCGATCAGGAGCTGCGGATCGCAGGCAAGTGCCATGGCGATCATCACGCGCTGGCGCATGCCGCCCGACAGCTTGTGCGGATAGTCGTCGAAGCGTGCCTCCGGCTCCGGGATATGAACCCGCCGCAGCATCTCGATGGCCTGGGCCCGCGCATCGGCTCGGTTCCGGCGGCGGTGGCGCTGGATCGCCTCCACGATCTGGTTGCCCACGGTGTATGACGGATTGAGCGAGGTCATCGGTTCCTGGAAGATCATCGCCATACGGTTGCCGCGCAGATCGCGCAGCGTGCTCTGCGGCTCCTTGAGGAGGTTGCGCCCCTCGAAGCGGATGGCGCCCGTGATCTCGGCGCTGGCCTCGGGCAACAGCCCCATGACCGCCAGCGACGTGACGCTCTTGCCGCTGCCCGACTCGCCGACAATGCCGAGCGTTCGGCCGCGCCGCACCGCAAGGTCGACACCATCCACGGCATGGGTGCGGCGGCCGTCCGGTCCCCGAAAGACAACCTTGAGGTCGTCTATTTCGAGCAGGGCCTGGCTCATGGGCGTTCCGCGGTCCCTCGTGAGGTCGCCGCCGCAATCTCGGCCTCGATGCGGGCCCGGTCGGTGATCCCCGCGGGGTTCTCTCGGGTCGGCAGGTATCGGCGGAAATGCACCCACCGCTCGCGCGAGACAGTCTCCAACCGGGCAAGCTCGCCAATCGGGTCCGCGTGATCGTCGACCCGCAGGTCGAGTTCCGTATAGCTCTGGTCGTGAACGATGATCAGGCAGGCCGACTGCCGGCCCCGCCTGTCGCCGCCGGCCTCCTCGCCCGCGCGCAGGGCGGCGATCAGGCGTTGGGGGAAATCCAGGTCGTCGCGCGCCAGATAGGCCTCCAGCGTGTGCTCGATCACCGCTGGGCCGGCCAGCATGTTCCCGGCGACGGAGCAGTCCTCGACGGCGCGGTGGCCATGCCAATCGATGCATTCCTCGCCGGTGTAGGCCGCCGCTTGACCGGTGCTATCCATCAGGTGAAGCTGACGGGCGGCGCGTCCGTCGTCGGCTTCCACGAGCGCTTCCACGGTCTCGTGGACGCCGCGGCCCTGGCGCAGCAGCTCAAGGCCCTTCGGCCCGTAATGGGGGTTGAGCAGGGCTTGGGTGGCGACCACGCCGACCCCCGCCTCAAGGAACGGCACGCGCGCGCCGAGCGCGAAGAAGCGGCTGGCCGCCGCGAAGCCGAGGCGGCCGCTGTCGGGCAATCGCGCGATGATGGACCAGGTCATGCTTTGATCCTGCGCTGTCGGTGCAATCTCTCCTAAAAGCCCACTGCCTGACCGTCCTTGCGCGGATCGGAGCCGGCGACATAGCCGCCTTCGACCCGCTGAATGAGCTGCGCGCCGCCGAAACCGAAGGCATCGTCCGGCGATTCCCGCACGATCTTGTGGCCCAGCCCTTCGAGCCCGGCGATGAGCCGCTCGTCAAGGCTCTCCTCGACGGCGACCGTAAGCCCGGAGACGACGCGCCAACGGGGCGCATCGGCTGCGCTCTGCGGGTCCTGGCCCCAGAGCTGAGTGCGCAGGGCCATCTGGAGGTGGCCCTGGGGCTGCATTGGCCCGCCCATCACGCCGAAGCTCATGAGCGGCGCCCCGTCCCTGGTCAGGAAGGCGGGGATGATGGTGTGGCGCGGCCGCTTGCCGGGCGCCACCTGGTTAGGATGGCCGGGCCTGGCGGAAAAGCCAAAGCCGCGATTCTGCATGGAGATGCCGGTCCCCGGCACGACCACGCCGGAGCCGAACCCCATGTAGTTCGACTGGATGAAGGAGACCATCATGCCGTCGGCGTCGGCGGCCGTGACATAGACGGTGCTGCCGCCGCGCGGGGCGCCGGCGGCGAAATCCGTGGCGCGGTTCGCATCGACCAGCCTGGCGCGTTCGGCAAGATAGCCTTCGTTGATCAGATCGGCCGGGCGCACCTCGTCCATCGCCTCGGCGTCGGCGACGAAGGCGGCGACGTCGCGAAACGCCAGCTTCATCGCCTCGATCTGAAGGTGAAGCGCCGGCACACTGTCCGGCTCGTAGCGGTCAAGGCCCAGATGGCGCAGCATGCCGAGCGCCATGCAGGCCGCGATCCCCTGGCCGTTGGGCGGGATCTCGTGCAGGGCGAAGCCGGCATAGTCGGTGGAGACGGTGCCGCACCAGTCATTGCGGTGCTCGGCAAGGTCGGTTTCGGTCATTGCCGCGCCATGCTGACGCGCGAAGGCCGCGATCTTCTCGGCGAGCTCGCCACGATAGAACGCCTCGCCCCTGGTTTCGGCGATGCGGCGCAGGCTGTGAGCGAGGGCCGGCGAGACGAACGGCTCTCCCGCCCGCGGCGCCCGGCCACCCGGCAGGAACGCCTCCGCAAAGCCCGGCTGGCGGCCCAATTGGTCGCCAGCGCGGCGCCACAGCTCGGCGATTACCGGTGACACCAGAAAACCCCGCTCGGCATACACGATCGCCGGCTCGAAGAGCTGTTCGAATGGCAGGCGGCCGAAATGGGCCGAAAGGTCGACCCAGGAGCTGACCGCGCCGGGCACGGTGACGCTCTCCCAGCCGCGCTCGACCATGCCGTCCGGGAAGCGATCCGGCGTCCAGGCGGCCGGCGATCGGCCGGCCGCGTTGAGGCCGTGCAAGCTGGAGCCATCCCACAGGATGGCGAAGGCATCGCTGCCCAGCCCGTTGCCGGAGGGCTCGACCACGACCAGGGCGATGGCCGCGGCAATCGCGGCATCGACCGCGTTTCCCCCCGCAAGCAGCATGCGCAGCCCGGCCTGCGCGGCGAGCGGCTGCGATGTGGCAACGATGTTGGCAGCGAGCACCGGCGAGCGGCGTGAGGGATAGGCGGAGTCGTGACGAAGCTGCAGGGCGGTTCTCCACAATTAGGCAAAATGTCGGCCGGAAGCCGTTCCTCAATGGCGCCACAGTCGACAGGTGACGGGGCCATTAATGCGACGGAAAGTGGGCCGTTGTCCATCCGCCGGGCAGAGCATGCTGCTGCAACGCAAGCGAAACGAGTCAAGGAGGACGTGGGCAAGCCGACGCCCAGGACAGGGGCTTGAATGGGCGTGCGGCCAATCCCAAATCTGCCCAGAAATTCATCACAGCTCAGTCGACGGGAAGACCCGTCGCGAAAGCCACGGGAGGATCGGTATGACACGCTATGTCGGTTTGTTCCGCGGATCGCGCGACAGCGGATGGGAGGTGACGTTCCCCGATGCGCCGGGCTGCATCGCCAAGGGCCACAGCTTCAAGGAGGCTTTCAACGCGGCACGGAGTGCGCTGGCGGACCATCTCGCCCTCATGGACGATCCGCCGCGCGCGCGGACGACCGCCGAAATCCTGATCGATTCGGCGCGCGACCGCTCACTCAGCCGCGCCCTGACGGGGGCCGTGATGCACCCGGTTCCGTTCGACGACCCGCGCGATCCCATGTATGCCATACCCACGACGCGCGGCGCGCCGCCCCTGAGCGACGCGGCTATGCAACCCCTGCCGGCGTAGGTTGCGTCGCCATGCGGCCTTACTGCCACCTGCCGACAGCGGCGAGGGCGACCTTGCGCCCCTCGCCATTGGCGGCGATGGCGAAGGCCAGATGTGTTGCGGCAGGATCGAGCAGCAGCGAACGATAGGCGGGCCGGTCGAGCCACTCGGACATGAAGAACCGTATATCGGCAGCGACCGCTGCCCGCCCGCAGGCCCCGCAGGCGCCGTAGGTGGTGCTGATCCCCGTCCAGTGGTCGCGTTCCGGGTCGGCAAGCGCCTGCTGCACGTCGGAACTGCCCCCCGCGTTGAAGTCGCGGTCGCCCTGGCGCGGCATCACCTGGCGGAGGGCGGCGGCAAGGGCCGGTGAGAGCGCAAGGGGCTCCACGCCTGCTTCGCGGCGGGCCGCGTTGACGCGCCGCAACGCGTCTTCGAGCTGAGCGTCGGGATCGAGCGGCGCAAGGCTGTCGTCGGGGCGCAGATCGTTCGGTTCTCCGGGACCGGAAAAATTCTGCACTAGATAATAGCCGTCGTCGCCATGCACGGCGGCAAAGCCGAATGCGTCGAGTCCCGGCGACAGGATGTTGGCGCGATGGCCGGGGCTTGCCATCCAGCGCTGGTGATAGTGGGCGAGCCTGTCCGGCTCCGGCGGCGCCGTGCAGCGCGAGCAGCGGGCGAGATTCTCCGCAACCAGGCGCCATTCCGCGCCGCCGGCGCCATCGTGGCGCTGCTGGACGCCGTCGCCGGACGGGGAAGCGTGGGCATAATAGCCGCGGGCCTGCATGTCGCGGGCATGGGCGTTGGCCGTCGCCGACAACAGGGGATCGACGCGCAGCGGTTCGACACCTTCGGCCTGGCGGGCCGCATTGACGAGCCGAAGCGATTCCTGCTCCAGGGTGTCTTCCCTTGAGGTTGGCGTGCCTTCCTCTGAGGTTGCCGTTGCCGGCGATGTCGTGCGGTCGAGGTCGATGGGCGGCGGGCCGGCACAGGCGGCCATCGCCGTGGCCAATGCGGCCGCGAGCATGCTTAGCTTCAGCGTCATGCCTTGGCCGGTAGCGGCGAAACGTAGCGGAATATCGCCCGTGTGGTCCCGCGGGGTGGTGACAGGCGGGAACGGCGCCGGGGCGCCACGGACCCGGTCCGCGGCGCGATTGAAGAGCGGCGAATGGGGGATTCGCGGCCGGTTCGTCCCGCTTGCGGGCGCGGCGCCCGGCCACGGATTGCGGGAGTTCGAAAAACCCGCGCTAATTTGCTGATTTTACTGGACAAAAATTCGCGCTCGCGAGGCTCGCCGGTTTGCCTTCCGGGGTGGAATCGCCTATCTATCATCGAGTCCATTCAGTCCCTCCAGTCTGAAAAGAGCCAGCCTTGTCTGATAGCGATTCTCCTCACCCGGACAGCGGCGAGCCGGGCGATCCGACCGACGTTCGCCCGGTCTCGATAACCGACGAGATGAAGCGCAGCTATCTCGATTACGCCATGAGCGTGATCGTCAGCCGCGCTCTACCGGACGTGCGCGACGGCCTCAAGCCGGTCCACCGGCGCATCCTGTTCTCGATGAACGAGAATGGCTACGACTGGAACAAGCCCTACCGCAAATCGGCGCGCATCGTCGGCGACGTCATCGGTAAGTACCACCCCCATGGCGACCAGTCGATCTATGATGCGCTGGTGCGCATGGCGCAGGACTTCTCGATGCGGGTGCCGCTGGCCGACGGGCAGGGCAATTTCGGCTCGATCGACGGCGACCCGCCCGCCGCCATGCGCTACACCGAGATCCGGCTGGCCAAGCCGGCGCACGAACTGCTGGACGATCTCGACAAGGACACCGTCGATTTCCAGCCCAACTATGACGGAGCCGAGCGCGAGCCGGTGGTGCTGCCGGCCAAGTTCCCCAATCTCCTGGTCAACGGGGCCGGCGGCATCGCCGTGGGTATGGCGACCAACATCCCGCCGCACAATCTCGGAGAGGTCTGCGACGCCGCCATCGCCATGATGGAGAACCCGGCGATCGGCGATGACGAATTGATGGAGATCCTGCCGGGGCCCGATTTCCCCACCGGCGCGACGATCCTCGGGCGGGGCGGCATCCGCTCGGCCTATATGACGGCGCGCGGCTCGATCGTCATGCGGGCGGTGGTGTCCACCGAGACCGTGCGCAAGGAGCGCGAGGCGCTGATCGTCACCGAGATCCCCTACCAGGTGAACAAGGCGACGATGATCGAGCGCATTGCCGAGCTGGTGCGCGACAAGCGCATCGAGGGCATCGCCGATATCCGCGACGAATCCGACCGCCACGGCATGCGCGTGGTCATCGAATTGCGGCGCGACGCCATGGCCGACGTGGTGCTCAACCAGCTCTACCGCTTCTCGGCGCTGCAGACGACCTTCGGGGCCAATATGGTGGCGCTCAATGGCGGGCGTCCCGAGCAGATGACGCTGCGCGACATGCTGAGCGCCTTCATCGCCTTCCGTGAGGACGTGGTCAGCCGGCGCACCAAGTTCCTGCTCAACAAGGCGCGCGACCGGGCCCATGTGCTTGTCGGGCTGGCCATCGCGGTTGCCAATATCGATGAGGTGATCCGCCTGATCCGCACCGCGCCCGACCCGGCCACGGCGCGCCAATCCCTGATGGCCCGCGACTGGCCGGCCCGCGACATGGCGCCGCTGATCGAGCTGATCGCCGATCCGCGCCACACGATCTCGGAAGCGGGCACCTTCCGCTTGTCGGAGGAGCAGGCCCGGGCCATTCTGGAGCTGCGCCTGCAGCGCCTGACCGCGCTCGGCCGCGAGGAGATTTCCGAGGAGCTGGAGAAGCTGGGCGGCGAGATCCGCGACTATCTCGACATTCTGCGCTCGCGGGCGCGCATCCAGGGGATCATCCGCGACGAGCTGACCGCCATCAAGGAGGAGTACGGCACACCGCGCCGCACCCAGATCATCGAGGCCGACAGCGACTTCGAGGACGAAGACCTTATCCAGCGCGAGGACATGGTGGTGACCGTGTCCCATGTCGGCTACGTCAAGCGGGTGCCGCTGTCGACCTACCGGGCGCAGCGACGCGGCGGCAAGGGGCGCGCCGGGATGACCACGCGCGAGGACGACTTCGTCAGCCGTCTGTTCGTGGCGTCGACCCATACGCCGGTCCTCTTCTTCTCCTCGCGCGGCATGGTCTACAAGATGAAGGTGTGGCGTTTGCCGGTGGCCGCGCCGCAGGCGCGCGGCAAGGCGCTCGTCAACCTCTTGCCGCTTGCCGAGGGCGAATGGATCACCTCGATCATGCCCCTGCCGGAGGACGAGGAGGGCTGGGGCGAGCTGGACGTCATGTTCGCCACCAACAGCGGCACGGTGCGGCGCAACAAGCTGTCGGACTTCGTGAATGTCCATCGCGGCGGCAAGATCGCCATGAAGCTCGGCGAGGGCGAGGCCATTGTCGGGGTGGAGACCTGCACCGAGGGCGATGATGTGCTGCTGACCACCGCGGGCGGGCAGTGCATCCGCTTCCGCGCCACCGATGTCCGGGTGTTCAAGGGGCGCGATTCGGTCGGCGTGCGCGGGGTCACGCTCGGCAAGGACGACCGGGTCATCTCGATGTCGATCCTGCGCCATTTCGAAGCCACACCGGCCGAGCGCTCGGCCTATCTCAAGCTTCGCCGGGCGCTTCAGGGCGAAGTCGCGACCAATGGCGAGGAGGCGTCCGAGGAGGCCGCCGAGGGCGACGCGATGGAGCTCGGCGAAGCGCGCTATGCCCAGATGAGCGCGGCCGAGCAATATGTGCTCACCGTCTCGCAGAACGGTTACGGCAAGCGCACCTCGTCGTTTGAATACCGGGTGACCGGGCGCGGCGGCAAGGGCATCGTCGCCATGGTGACCAATGAGCGCAACGGGCCGGTGGTGGCCGCCTTCCCGGCCGAGGATGGCGACGAGATCATGCTGGTCACCGACAAGGGCAAGCTGATCCGGGTGCCTGTCGACGGCATTCGTATCGCCGGGCGCAACACTCAAGGGGTCATCGTGTTCTCCACGGCCGAGGACGAGCGCGTCGTGTCGGTGAGCCGGATCAACGAGCCGGAGGAAGGCGACGACGGCGATGACGAGGATGACGGAGCGGCAGATGGTGGCCCAGAAGTGTAAGGCCGGTGGTGCGGCGAAGGGCAGGCGGCCCATTCGCCCGCCCGCTGGCAATCAATCAGTCCGCCTCACGGCGAGCACGCGGTCGGGAGTGTTTCCCGTAATGGTTTCCAGACATTCGGGCGAATAGTTCGGCCAAGCCTGCCCCTCGCATGGCGCGTTGACCGGATTAACCGAACCTTCGGTCACCGCGTCGGATGCGGCGGTGGGGACGGCGTGGGTCCCGAACGTCATCACCGCCGCAATAGCGGCGCTCGCTAGAAATGCGGCACAATACGCTCGTGCGCGCGAAATGGACATTTCCCCGCTCCCTGTATTGATCGCATGTAAGGCTGTGCTGCCTAATCAATGCGCAGGTAGAGGAAAGGTTCCGCAGGCAGAAATGCGCGCAAGCGCGGTTATCTTGCTGACAGTAGCTGAAGCAGCCTGGCGCGGCGTTGCTCGGTTTGTTGTTGATCGAATCTGACCACGCGTACAACCGGCTTGGGTTCGGACTGACCGACCGGCGTCAAGCAATCGGCCGGAATGAATGGCCAGGCCTCGTTGGCACACGGATCGTGGCCGACCATCACGGGGTCCACCATCGGCGCGTCGCCTGGCGCCTGCGCGGCCTCAACGGTGGGGCTGTCCGACGTTGGCGACCGTTCAGCGGCAGTATCGGGCTCATGGGCCATGCCGACCGCGACAAGCCCGATGCTTGCAAGTGCGGCATAGAAGACGCCCCGTCCCTTTCCCGACATGTGATCCCCCCGAGCCGGAACTCCAGCGCCCTGCTGGTTCACCCATATCGCGATCACCTAAACAAATTCGGAATCGTGTGCGGCCATCCCTGTCCATCACGCGATACGGCGCGTCTTGTGCCGGGCCAGCAACCGAGGTATCCAGCCAAGCATGACCCGCACTGGCCTTTATCCCGGCAGTTTCGATCCCATTACCAACGGCCACCTCGACGTCATCCGACGGGCGGCCAAGCTCGTCGACCGGCTGGTGCTGGCGATCGGCGCCCATCACGGCAAGTCGCCCGTCTTCTCGGTGGAGGAGCGCCGCGCCATGCTCGAACGGGAGGTCGGCGAGGCGTTGGCCGCATCGGGAGTCGAGCTCGTGGTGACGTCGTTCTCCGGTCTCGTCGTCGAGGCAGCGCGCGATGCCGGGGCCACGATTATCGTGCGCGGCCTTCGCGATGCCACGGATTTCGATTATGAAATGCAGATGGCCGGGATGAACGCGGCGATGGCGCCCGAGGTCGACACGGTTTTCGTGCCAGCCTCGCCGGACGTACGCCATATTGCGGCCAGCCTGGTTCGCCAGATCGCGGGCATGGGCGGCGATGTCGCGGACTTCGTGCCCCACCGCGTCGCCGCCGAGGTGGCAAGCCGGCTCGGCAAGCCGGGTTCGTGAGGGCACCTCACGGGGAGTTCCTTCAGGGGTTCGTTTCAAGGAGAACAAAGTTGCGCTATCTAGTCGTCGCTCTGGTTGCGTTTGCCCTTTCGCTGGTGCCGGATAGCCGCGCCGAGGCACTCGATCCGGAAAACGCGCTCTATATCGACCTTCAGCATGGCCGGGTCGTGGTCGAGCTCTATCCCGACGTCGCGCCGCAGCATGTCGAGCGCATAAAGACGCTGGCGCGGGAGGGCTTCTATGACGGGGTGGTGTTCCATCGCGTGATCGATGGGTTCATGGCCCAGACCGGCGATCCGACGGGGACCGGGCGGGGCGGATCGGACTATCCCGACCTGCCCGCCGAGTTCTCCGACCAGCCGTTCCAGCGCGGCACGCTTGGCATGGCGCGGGCCGCGGCGCCGGACAGCGCCAACAGCCAGTTCTTCATCATGTTCGACGAGGCGCCCCATCTGAACGGTCAGTACACCGTGTTCGGCCGGGTGGTCGAGGGTATGGAGCATGTCGACGCCCTCGAGCGCGGCGATCCGGCCAATAACGGCATGGTCGGCGACCCCGACCATATGGTGAGCGTGCAGGTCGCGGCGGATGCGCAGTAACCGGAATAGGAGATGGGTGGATGACCGCGAGCGATCCTGAAAACACGCTGATACTCGAGACCTCGAAGGGGCGGGTGGTGATCGCCACCAAGCCCGAGCTGGCGCCGACCCATGTCGAGCGCATCAAGGAACTGGCCCGCGACGGCTTTTACGATGGGGTTGCCTTTCACCGGGTGATCGACGGCTTCATGGCCCAGACCGGATGCCCGCAAGGCACCGGCACGGGCGGTTCGGGCCGTAAGCTGACGGCCGAGTTCAGCGACACCCCCCATGAGCGCGGCACGGTGTCGATGGCGCGCTCGGCCAATCCGGATTCCGGCGACAGCCAGTTCTTCATATGCTTCCAGCGCGCGCCCTGGCTCGACGGGCAGTACACCGTGTGGGGCGAGGTCATCGAGGGCATGGAGCATGTCGACGAGATCAAGCGCGGCGAGCCGGTCTCCGACCCGGACCGCATCCAGACGATGCGGGTGCAGACCGATCTCTGACAGCGCCGGCGCGGCGACAGGGCGCATAATCCAGCCCGCGATCAGGGCGCTGGTCAACCGGCCGGTCGCTCAGCTATAGCGCCGCCCATGCACGTTGATTGCTTCGACTTCGAGCTGCCGCCCGAGCGGATCGCCCTGCGGCCCGCCTCGCCGCGCGATGCCGCCCGGCTGTTGATGGTGCGGCCGGACGGGCAGCCCGAGCTCGCCGATCACGCGGTGCGCGATCTTCCAGGCCTGCTGTCGCCTGGCGACGTCCTCGTCCTCAACGATACCCGGGTGATACCGGCCCGGCTGACTGGCCGGCGCATCGGGCGCGGGACGGGCGCACCGCAAATCGAGGTGACGCTGCACCGCCGGCTCGACGGGGCGCGCTGGCGCGCCTTCGCCAGGCCGGTGCGCAAGCTGGAGCCGGGCGACACGCTACGCTTTGGCGAGGCGGGGCGGCTGTGTTTGCTCGAATCGCTGGACGCGGTGGTCGAGGACAAGGGGGAGGGGGGCGAGATCACGCTCGCCTTCGCCTTCCACGGGCCGGTGCTCGACGAGGCGATCGCCGAACGTGGCGAGATGCCACTGCCGCCCTATATCGCGGCGCGCCGGCCGGCCGATGCGAAGGATCAGGCCGACTACCAGACGGTCTATGCGGCGAAGGAGGGCGCGGTCGCGGCGCCGACTGCCGGACTGCACTTTACCGAAGAGCTGTTCGCCGGGCTCGATGGGCGGGGTATCGGCCGGCAAACCGTCACCCTGCATGTGGGCGCCGGCACCTTCCTGCCCGTGAAGGCCGAGGATACCGAAGGCCACCGGATGCACGCCGAATGGGGCGAGGTCACCGCGGATACGGCCGAAGCGTTGAACGCGGCGCGCGATGCCGGCGGGCGGATCGTCGCGGTCGGCACCACCGCGCTGCGGCTCCTGGAAAGCGCTGCCGACCCTGCGGGCCGCATCGGCCCCTTCGCCGGCGAGACCGACATCTTCATAACGCCGGGCTATCGCTTCCGGGCGGTCGACCTGTTGATGACGAATTTCCATCTTCCGCGATCGACGCTGTTCATGCTGGTCGCGGCATTCTCCGGCCTCGACACCATGAAACGCGCCTACGCCCACGCAATCGAACGGGAATATCGCTTCTACTCCTATGGCGACGCCTGCCTGCTTTTCAGACGGGAGGGATGACATGGACGACGATCTCGAGACGATGGACCGTGAGGGCCTGGTTGCCGAAGTCAAGAAACTGAGAGCGGCGATCCGTGACCACCGCGACGCGACGGGGCACGATCTGTGTTGGCATCACCCTGACCTGTGGGCTCTGTTGCCGGAGAAGGTCGCGCCGTCAATCGCCGTCCCGCCCTGGCCGAAATTCCTGCGCGGCTGCATCCGATACCGCCAGTCACTCGATCGGCAAGCGTCCGACGCCCCCGTCCACGACAAGGAATACGATGAATGACCGTTTCGCCTTCCGCGTAGGCGCCCGCGATGGCGCGGCCCGCACCGGCGAGATCGCCACCGCCCACGGCACCGTGCGCACGCCGGCCTTCATGCCGGTCGGCACCGCCGGCACCGTCAAGGCGATGTTTCCCGAACAGGTGCGCGGAACCGGGGCCGACATCGTGCTCGGCAACACCTATCACCTGATGCTCAGGCCCGGCGCCGAGGAGGTTGCCGCGCTCGGCGGGCTGCACGCCTTCATGCGCTGGCCGCACCCGATCCTGACCGATTCCGGCGGCTTCCAGGTCATGTCGCTCGCCGCCCTGCGCCGGCTCAGCGAGGACGGCGTCACCTTCCGGTCCCATATCGACGGCGCCGAGCACCGGCTCAGCCCGGAACGATCGGTGGAGATCCAGCGCCTGCTGGGGGCCGACATCACCATGCAGCTCGACGAATGCGTGCGGCTGCCGTGCAGCGAGGTGGAGGCCGAGCGGGCGATGGCGCTGTCGCTGCGCTGGGCCGAACGCTCCAAGGCCGCCTTCGTGCCGACCCCCGGGCGCGGCCTGTTCGGCATCGTGCAAGGGGCGACGGTGCCCGAATTGCGGCTCGCCTCGGCGCGGGGCCTCGTCAAGATCGGCTTTGACGGCTACGCCATCGGGGGGCTGGCCGTGGGCGAGACCCAGGCGCTGATGCTGGACATCCTCGATGTCACGGTCCCCGCCCTGCCGGTGGATGCGCCGCGCTACCTGATGGGCGTGGGCACGCCCGAGGACATCCTCGAAGCGGTGCGGCGCGGGGTCGATATGTTCGACTGCGTGATGCCGACCCGGGCCGGGCGCCACGGCCAGGCCTTCACCCGGTTCGGGCGGGTCAATCTGCGCAATGCGCGCCATGCCGCCGACCCCCGGCC
>SKQW01000372.1 GCA_007118805.1 Rhodobiaceae bacterium
AACCGAAGATGGCCTTTTGATCGAGCGGCTGATCGGCTTTCCTGTGCGGGGCGAACTGCCCGAGGAATAGGGGCCCGGCTGAGGCGAACCGGCCGCCAATCAATCACCGCCGGCGGGCGCCTCCCGCGCCCGTCGGCACTTCGCTACCGCGAAGTTGATCGCCCCGAAAATGCCGGTGAGGTTACCATTCGCCGCGTAAGGCTTGAGGGCTTTTGCCAAGTCGGAGGATCGGTTCGTCCATCCACTGGCCGGTCCTCGCCGGAGGTCACCATGAAAACGACTGATTGGATTGATCGCGAGCTTGCGTGGGGGCGCATTCATGCCATAACGCATTGGGGTCATTTGGCAGTATCGAGCGTTGTGGCTAAGATAGCGTATGAAGCTCTTGCGCTCAATTCTGTTCAGGCGGCGTCGTATAGATTACCTGATCTTGGTGGGGGGACCATCAGGCGTTGGGAAATCAACGCTTATTGACGCCATGAGTGCCGATACACAGCTTCGCAAGCGTTTCGACGTTCCGGCACGATTTCAGCCCGCCTTCGCAAATCACCTTGATCGCCTGTCGCGAAGAAGGAGCCGGTGCGTGGTGCTGCATTACGACACGATGAGGCCATTCAAGCGGGGCTGGTCATCCTTCGCAAACGATGCTGCGCTGGAGATCACCGCCGAGGCCGACGCCATCTCCGCCATCACACTCGTATGTCCGTCAACCGAGTTGCGGTGCCGAATGGAAGCGCGCTGGCATCGCGCCGGCACCCCCTTGCTGCATGGCGCCTATGGTAACCCGTCGCTGCTTCGCCATTGGCACGAAGCTTGGATCACTCATATGCATCAAGTCGCTGGGCACAGGCATCGCATTATCGCCGCCGATCCCAGCTACACCGAGTTAACGCCGGATCGGGCGGCTGAACTCATAGAGGGCGGCGAGGCTTTACCCCTTCAACAATCATCTGCCGCGCCGTCCGGTTCTTCATGAGCGCGCATTAAAGACTGTCTGACGCGGGGTGACGCCATGTGTCGCACCTGCGCGTAACAGGTGAGCGTCCGGCAAGCCAACTGGAACGAAGAATTAAGCAATTTCAGGGGATTAAGAGGCGGGTGGTGCCCAGGAGAAGATTGGCTGGGCCAATCAAATAACACCCTGAAATCGCTAGGCTTTTTCGCTCACCTTCTTGCTTGTGTGTAACACATTTTTGGGGCTTCGACTACTCCCGCATCGTGCAGCACGATTCCGTCGGAGCCATCTGCCGAGCCATATCGGGTCCCCCGAGGCGGAAACGCCCTTGCCATAATCCAGCCCGACCTGGACGGCGTGTCTCATCCATCTGCACACCCGCCTGATTGGGCCGCCATACTTGAGGCGTTATCGTTGATCGATCACGTGAACGGGCGTCTGGATTCGCGTGAAACGAAGCCTCCCGTTGGCCTAGATACTGTCGGGAGCGCCAGGGAGCCCCGGCGCTGCCCAACTGAACTGGAGTCATTCATCGACAGGCAGAGGTTGCCGCTTCGGGAAGCTGATTAGATGCTGGATCGAAAGGCCATCGGCATCGTCAGCCAGAATGGCGACATACTCGCCGTCCATTTCCTCTCCACCTGCCTCTGGGGGCATCGTGAGCGAAAACGTGCCGATATCGACGATCACGCCATTCATCCGCTCAAGATGGACTCCTTCAATTGTCGCCTCGGTGGGCGTCGGTTGCGCTTCCAGGGCCTGGCGGATTTCGGCACTGCCCGTGTATTGACCACCGCTCACCGGCCGCAGCGTGGCGTCATCGCTGAATAGATCGAGCAAGCCATCGACATTCCCGTCGCTTAAGAACTCGGCATACTGGGCGTGGGCTTCTGCTGCCTGCGCCTCCAGGTCTGCGTCCTGAGCGGCGGCACTGGCTGGTAGCAACAGAACAGGAACGAGAAAAAGGCTTAGATGGCTCTTCATGGCGCTCTCCCTTGAATAATGTTAGCGCACCGTGCAAATATTGGCGTTAACAACTCAGCTATGCAAGAGCGGAAATTTGGCAATCTTACGAGACAATTAGTGTTTCCGCTCCCATTGCCCCCACGAAATAGGGACCATTGGCGAACCTATACGCTGACTATGCGGATGGGGCGAGATGGCCATACCACGAACGCGCCCAGGGCAGTCGTTCAAGAGGACTGCGCGGATAACATTCAATTGGCTTGCTACTCTGTCTCTGGAGTTCCTCCCGGTTTCGTGGTCAGTTAAGGGCTCGCGGATTCCAGTCTCGTTTGGGCGCTCCTTTGATAGTTGATGGGTGACTGGTAGCCTTGGGCGGAATGGCGCCTTGCGGGATCGCCAGCTCTAGCCCCGGCGCCTTATCGAGAACGTCACGCGGGTGCGCTTTCTAAGGTAGTAGAAGCCCGACTTACCGCGCCTCATCGGCCGAGCTATAGCCAACGCCATGTGTCGCACCTGCGCGTAACAGGTGAGCGTCCGGCAAGCCAACCGGAACAAAGAGTTAAGCAATTTCAGGGGGTTAAGAGGCGTATGGTGCCCAGGAGAAGACTCGAACTTCCACGCCCTTTCGGGCACTAGCACCTGAAGCTAGCGCGTCTACCAATTCCGCCACCTGGGCACGTCGTGCATGACAGTTATTGAGCCCCTGCCGGCTTGTCAATGCGGCCTATACAGGCCAGGCCGGCTTCGCTATTGAGAGGCGCGGAAACCGCGGGCGCCGGGCGGGTCCGGCGCGCGCTTGGCTGGGAGGGCTCATGGCTCCGTTGCGGGTGCGCAATCAGCTGGTCACGGTGTATGGCGGGTCGGGCTTCGTCGGCCGGCATGTTGTGCGGGCGCTCGCCCGGCGCGGCTATCGCATACGCGTTGCGGTGCGCCGGCCGGAGCTGGCGGGCTTCCTGCGTCCGCTCGGCGCAGTCGGCCAGATCCATGCGGTGCAGACCAATCTGCGCCATGGCGAGTCGGTCCGCAAGGCGGCCGAGGGGGCCGACGCCATCGTCAATCTGGTGGCCATCCTGCATGAATCCGGCCGCCAACGCTTCGACGCCATCCATGTCGCGGGCGCGGAGGCCATCGCTTCGGCCGCGCAGGACCTCGGCATTGCGCGGCTTGCCCATGTCTCGGCGATCGGCGCCGATGCGGGCTCGGACTCGATCTATGCGCGCACCAAGGCCCAGGGCGAGGCGGCCATTGTCCGGCACGTGCCCGAGGCGGTGATCATGCGGCCCTCCATCGTGTTCGGGCCGGAGGATCATTTCTTCAACCGTTTCGCCGCCATGGCGCGGCTCAGCCCGGCGCTGCCGCTGATCGGCGGCGGGCACACGCGGTTCCAGCCGGTCTTTGTCGGCGACTTGGCGCAGGCCATCGCCATGGCGGTGGACGGTGAGACGAACCCCGGGACGATCTACGAAATTGGCGGTCCACAAATTCGTTCCTTCCGCGAGTTGATGGAGATCATGCTGGCCGAGATCGACCGCAAGCGCCTGCTCGTCTCCGTGCCTTGGCCGATCGCGCGACTTATGGCCGCCTTTCTCCAATTTCTGCCGACGCCGCTGCTGACGCCCGATCAGGTGCGTCAGCTCGCCCGCGACAATGTTGTCTCGGACGAAGCGGCGATAGAGGGCCGGACGCTCCAAGGGCTCGGCATTGCGCCCCACGCCATGGCCAGCGTATTGCCGACCTATCTGCCTCGGTATCGCCGCTTTGGTCAGTATACACGGCCCGGCGCGGAGCATCCGGGGACCTGAGCAGGGCAAAACGCTGCCTGCCTTTTCGTCGAATCCGGGTTGTTTCGCGCCGGTGCGGCCTCTATACCGCTGGCGCCGGATCGGGAGGCAAGCGGTCCATTCTGTCATTCACGTGTGCGAATGCTGACGCTCTATCATCACCCGTTCTGCCCATTCTCCCGCTGCGTGCGGATCGCCTTCGGCGAATACGGCCTGTCGGCCGAGTTCATCGAGGAGCGGGTCTGGGAGCGCCGGCGCGAGTTCCTGATCGTCAACCCCTCGGGCAGCCTGCCGGTGCTGCTCGACGGCGGCGACGTGCCGATCTGCGGCATCCGGCCGGTGCTCGAATATCTCGACGAGACGCGCGGCCCCGCGCTCGGCGACAAGCGCCTGATGCCGGCCGATCCGGTGGCCCGGGCCGAGGTGCGGCGCCTGCTCGACTGGTTCGACGGCCGGTTCAACGACGAGGTGTCGCGCTACCTCCTGCATGAGCGCATCTACAAGCGCTTCATGCCGCGCGAGCAGGGCGGCGGGGCCCCCGATTCAACCGCGATCCGGGCTGGAAAGGCTAATCTGCAGCACCATCTTCACTATATCGGCTGGCTGGCCAGTCGCCGTAACTGGCTGGCGGGGAAGAGTCTGAGCTATGTCGACCTGGCCGCCGCGGCTCATCTGTCGTGCATAGACTATCTCGGCGACGTGCCGTGGGAGGATTTCGACTCGGCCAAGCAGTGGTATGCGCGGGTCAAGTCGCGACCGGCCTTTCGGCCCCTTCTGATGGACCAGGTGCCCGGCATGATGCCGTCGCACACCTATGTCGACCTCGATTTCTGATCCTGGCGCCCTGAAAGCCCGGCTTTCTCGCCTTGCCCGCGAGGCCGGTTTCGACGCGATGCAGGTCACCACGCCGGACGCCGCGCCGCGGGCCGGGCCCCGCCTTGACGCCTTCCTCGAGGAAGGCTGGCACGGCACCATGGCCTGGATGGCCGAGACGGCCGAGCGGCGCAAGCATCCCGCCGCGCTGTGGCCGGCGGTGCGGGCGGTCGCCCTGCTCGGGCTCAATTACGGGCCGGCCCGCGATCCGCTCGCCGACCTTGCCGCCGCCGGGCGCGGCAATATCTCGGTCTATGCCCGCGGCGACGATTATCACGACATCATCAAGAAGAAGCTCAAGGCGGTGGGGCGCGCCTTCGCCGCCGAGGCGGGCGCCGAGATCAAAGTCTTCGTCGATACCGCCCCGGTGATGGAAAAGCCGCTGGCCGAGGCCGCCGGCATGGGCTGGCAGGGCAAGCACACCAATCTCGTGTCGCGTCGCTTCGGGTCATGGCTGTTTCTGGGCGCGATCTTCACTGACGCCGCCTTGCCGCCGGACGAGCCGGAAACCGACCATTGCGGCTCCTGCCGAGCCTGCCTCGACATCTGCCCGACCGACGCCTTTCCAGCGCCCTACACGCTCGATGCGCGGCGCTGCATCTCCTATCTGACGATCGAGCACAAGGGGCCGATCCCGCGCGAATTCCGGGCTGCCATGGGCAACCGCATCTTCGGGTGCGACGACTGCCTGGCGGTGTGCCCGTGGAACAAATTCGCCCAGCTCGGCCACGAGGCAAAGCTGGACGCCCGGCCGGAGCGCGATCTGCCCGAGCTTGCCGATCTCGCCCGGCTCGACGATGCGGCCTTCCGCGAGCTGTTCCGCAAATCCCCGGTCAAGCGCACCGGCCGTGCGCGATTCCTGCGCAATGTCCTGATCGCGATCGGCAATAGCGGGCGGAGCGATCTCGTGTCGGTTGCGCACGCCCGGCTCGGCGACGATTCGCCCCTGGTGCGTGGCGCGGCGGTGTGGGCGCTGTCGCGGCTGCTGCCCGGTGAGGAGTTTCGCGGGCTTGCCGAGCGCCACGGCGATGGCGAAGCCGACGATGCGGTGCGCCAGGAGTGGCGCGCCGCGCTGGCCGAAATCGAAGAGCCTGCCCGGTGAGCCGGCTCTTTGTCTTCGGCCTGGGCTATACCGCCACGCGGCTCGCCCGGCGATTGATCGGCAAGGGCTGGGATGTCGCCGGGTCGGTGCGCAGCGCCGACAGGGCCGAGGCGCTGAGGCGCGAGGGAATCGCGGCGATTGCATTCGACGGCGCACAGCCGGCACCGGAGGTCGGCCCGATGCTGGCGACTTGCGATCACGTGCTGGTCTCGATTGCCCCTCCGGAGGGCGGCGATCCGGTGCTCGCGCATCACCGCGCCGACCTTGTCGCGCGCGCAGGGGGACTTCGCTGGATCGGCTATCTGTCGACGGTGGGCGTTTACGGCAATTTCGACGGCGCCTGGATCGATGAGGACACCCCCCCGCAGCCGGTCAATGCGCGGACCGAGCGACGGGTGGCCGCCGAGGCGGCCTGGCGGTCGCTGGGCGAGGAGATCGGCGTGCCGGTTGCCATCTTCCGCATCGCCGGCATCTATGGGCCCGGCCGCAGCCAGCTCGTCGCCCTACGGGAGGGAAGGGCCAAGCGCATCGTCAAGCCGGGCCAGGTCTTCAACCGCATCCATGTCGACGACATCGGCACGACGCTCGAAGCCTCCATGGCCCGGCCCGCCCCGCGCATCTACAACGTCGCCGACGACCATCCGGCGCCGCCCCAGGAGGTGGTCGCCTTCGCGGCGCACCTCATGGGGATCGCACCGCCGCCCGAGATCCCCTTCGATCAGGCGGAGATGACGCCGATGGCGCGCAGCTTCTATGGCGATAACAAGCGCGTCGGCAATCGCCGCATCGTCGAGGAACTCGGTGTCCGCCTCGCCTGGCCCGACTACAAGGCGGGACTGACGGCGCTCTACGAAGCGGGCGAGGGCCGGTGAGCGGCGACCATCTCGCCCACCACCCGCTTAAGGAGTGCGATGTCCTGCGGCCGCGACAGGCGATGATCGCCGTCGGGCACCACCGTCAACGTGACATCATCGGAGACCAGCGCCGAGACAAGGTCGAGGGAAACGGCGAGCGGCACATCGGGGTCCTCGCGCCCATGCAGGATATGCACGGGGCAGTCGGGCTCGATGGCCGGCTGGTCGAACAGGAGATGGTTGCGCCCCTCCTCTATGAGCGCCCGGGTGATCGGATAGCCGGCCTCGTCATACTCGGACGGGCGCTGCCAGGCTCCGGTCTCGGTGATCTGCCGGCGTGCCTCCTCGGGGAGCTGCGCCCAGAGAAGGCGCTCGGTCATGTCGATGGCCGGCGCGATCAGCACCAGCCCGGCCGGTGGCGGCGCGCCGCGCGCCTTCAGGCGGAGCGCGAGGAGGAGGGCGAGATAGCCGCCCATGGACGAGCCCACCAGCAGCGGCGGCCCCTCGGCGCACCGGCTGACCACGGCATCGGCTTCGTCGAGCCAGCGGCCGACGGTCCCGTCGGTGAAGTCCCCGCCCGAGACGCCGTGGCCGGAATAGTCGAAGCGGATCACCGCCTGTCCGGCATCGGCGCCCCAGGAGTCCAAAGCTTCGGCCTTGGTGCCCGCCATATCGGAATGGAAGCCGCCGAGCCACACCGCCGCCGGCGGGCGGCCGGTCCGTTTCATTATGGCGATGTGACGGGCATCCCCGCCTTCGCCGACCTCGATCTCAAGGCTGTCCGGCGCGCTCAATTCGGTCCCTCCCGGCTCGTCTCGCTGAGTGCATTCGGATAAGGGTCTTCGCATGGACGAGGCATCTTCGCCAACCCGGCCGGATCTCACCGGCGTCACCGTGTTGCAGGTCATCCCGGAGCTGGACACAGGCGGTGCCGAGCGCACGGCAGTCGACATCGCCGCGGCCCTGGTCGCCGCCGGGGGCAGGGCGCTGATCGCCTCTGCGGGCGGGCGTCTGGTCGCCGAGGCCGAAGCGGCCGGCGTGGAATGCATCTCCTTCCCCGCGGCGACCAAGAACCCGGCCCGTATCATCGCCAATGCCGCGGACCTGAAGCGGATGGCGAAGTCGCGGAATGTCGCCCTCATCCACGCCCGCAGCCGGGCGCCGGCCTGGAGCGCGCTGATCGCCGCCCGCCGCGCCGGCCTGCCCCTGGTGACGACCTATCATGGCGCCTACAAGCGCGGCGGGGGGTTGAAGAACCTCTACAATTCGGTGATGGCGCGCGGCGATGCGGTGATTGCCAACTCCCACTACACCGCTCGCCTGATCCGCGAGCGCCACGGCATCGTGGCGCAGCGGATCAGCGTCATTCATCGCGGCAGTGATCTGGCTGAGCTTGATCCGGCCGCGATCGCGCCGGATCGCCTGCGCAGCCTGCGAGCGGCCTGGGGCATTGCCGAGGGTCGGCGGATCGTGCTTCTGCCCGCGCGGCTTACCGGCTGGAAGGGGCAGGAGGTGCTGATCGATGCTGCCGCCGAGCTGGTGCGAGGCGGCGATCGGGACAGCGATTTCGTGCTGGCCGGCGATGCCCAGGGGCGGGAAAGCTACCGCGAGTCGCTGATCGCGCGGATGCTGCGCTCCGGGCTGGGCCAGCGCGTTCGCCTCGTCGGCCATTGCGCCGACATGCCGGCGGCCTATGCGCTGGCCGATCTCGTCGTCGTGCCGTCCACCGAGCCGGAAGCCTTCGGGCGTACGGCCGTCGAGGCCCAGGCGGCGGGCCGTCCCGTCATCGTGAGCGATCTAGGCGCCACCCCGGAGACCGTCCTCGCACCGCCGGAAGTGTTGCCCGACAAGCGCACCGGGTGGCGCGTAACGCCGGGCAACGCATCCGGCCTAGCTGACGCGATCGCCCAGGGGCTGGCGCTGTCGCCTGAGGCGCGGACCGCTCTGGCCCAGCGGGCGCAAGCCCATGTCCGGGCGCATTTCTCGCTGGCGGCGATGACGGGCGCCACGCTTGAGCTCTATGGGCGACTGTTGGGCCGGATGTGATCGGTGCAAAGTGCCCTAATCTGCCCGCCGACCGGCGCGGAATTATTGACTTGTCGGGTGTTCTTGCCGATCCTATAAGCACGGCACTCCGCCGGGATTCCGCCGGGGAGCGCTTGTGATTCAAGACAGCGTTTAACCCTTATCGAGGTCAAGAGAGGAGATCGAGCAATCGCACGACGTCCCATGAAGGCTCCGCCGACCGTCAAGGAAGGCCCGCGCGTGAATGCCGAAATCGAATCGGCGAGAGTTCAGCTGATCGACCAGGACGGCCAGAACCACGGCATTATCGATACCGAAACAGCGATTGCCATGGCGGAAGAGAACGGGCTCGACCTTGTCGAGATCGCGCCCAATTCGAGTCCGCCCGTGGCCAAGATCCTCGACTACGGCAAATACAAGTATCAGGCGCAGAAGAAGGCGGCGGAGGCGCGCAAGAAGCAGAAGACCATCGAGGTCAAGGAAATCAAGATGCGGCCGAATATCGACACGCATGACTACGATGTCAAATTGCGGTCGATGCGACGCTTCTTCGAAGAGGGCGACAAGGTCAAGGTGACGCTGCGCTTTCGCGGGCGCGAGCTGGCCCATCAGGACCTCGGCATGCAGCTTCTCCACCGGGTGCGCGAAGAAGTGGACGAGGTTGCCAAGGTCGAGGCCGAGCCCAGGCTCGAGGGCCGGCAGATGGTCATGGTGCTGGCACCGCGCTGATCCGGTGCCGTCGATTGGCGCAGGCATGGCGACGGCGCAGGCAGACACGATAGGCCGGCCTGCGCCTCTCGGTGCTCGTTATTCATTCCGGTTCGGCGTTGGGAGGGGGCGGCGACGGCGCAGAGCTCTGGCGCAATCTTTCATGCCCGGACATGTCGGGGGACATCTACGGCTTGCGGCGTCTGCGCGTTGTCCGTCGCCCGCTTGGAAAACCGGGACGCCTTCGTCGCGATCGGCAGCCCGCGCGCGGACGCTGGTGGACTGAGTTTGACATCTGACACCCGGTTCGCGTCCAGACCCAGTCAAATGTCGTCAAATGTCAAACTCTAGATTTCCAGCGGAATGCGATACGTTGCCAGTGGATTCTCGAGTCCGACATTTGCCAGCGCGGGGGCGGAAATGTCGGGCCGGTATCCCTAATGCTCGATGACTTCCTCGGCCGCGGCGGTGCTATCGGCCGGCGGCTCCCATTCAGCGAGCATCTCGGCGCATCGTGCCGCCGCTTGCCGGCTGGCCGAGTCCCGATCCGGCATCAGTGCCCAGTTTCCCTCTTCGATGAACTGCCGCTGGCGGAAGGAACTGTCGATACCCTTCAGCTCGGTCAGCTGGCCCTGGGCGTTGGCCGAAGCAAGGAACTCCTCCATGCAGACGGCGGCCGCCAGCTCCGCGCGCGCCTCATCAGCAGCGTCGGAGGCCATTCCGTGGGCGGTTCCGCCGGTTACCCATCCCCCAAGCGTGAAGCCGAGAGCAACCGTCGCCGCGACTGAGCCGATACAAGCCCACATCAGCATGGTCTTCGTGGGCCGGAATTCTTCCCAGCGTTGCGTCAGATTTCGCTTGTCATTGTCAGCCATTATTCAAGTTCCCTTCTGGTCATTCAAACCCCAAGCGCCGGTGCAGATTTTTCATCCGACTCATTCGGCACATGGATTAATTCTATACGATAGGGGAGAAATATTAAAGCCATTCCGCCGAAATTCACGAAAATTCTGATCCTGGAGACGTCGCTGACGTTGCGCCGCCCTGGAATTCCGTGTGTGGCGCGCGCTAGCGGTTCGATTCCGAAACTTGCATCCTTTTACCGCACCCGCCATGGCAAATGTCGGACTCAAAAAAACCACTAGCAAGATATTGTTTTATCGTGGAATTTCGAATTTGAAATTTGATCGAGCGGGCGCGCAGACCGGGTATCAAATGTCACATTCATTCTACTACGGGCGGGGCGACGAGCCGGGTGCCCGTGCCCGCCGGGGCGGTTGTCGCGG
>SKQW01000360.1 GCA_007118805.1 Rhodobiaceae bacterium
AGACGTTCCGAGGCGAGGCGATCCTGGCCATTACCAAGGCGCTACTGCAATGCGGGGTCGGCTATGTCGGCGGGTATCAGGGGGCGCCGATCTCCCATCTGATGGACGTGCTGTCGGATGCGCAGGACGTGCTGGCGGAACTGGGCATCCGATACGAATCCAGTGCCTCGGAAGCCGCCGCGGCGGCCATGCTCGCGGCCTCGATACATTATCCGATCCGTGGGGCGGTGACCTTCAAGTCGACGGTGGGCACCAATGTGGCCTCCGACGCGCTTGCCAATCTTGCCTCCGGCGGCGTCACCGGCGGTGCGCTGATCATCGTCGGCGAGGATTATGGCGAGGGCTCCTCGATCATGCAGGAGCGCAGCCATGCCTTTGCAATGAAATCGCAGATCTGGCTGCTCGATCCGCGGCCCGACCTGCCGTCGATCGTCAAGGCGGTCGAGGACGGCTTCGAGCTGTCCGAGGCGACCAATACGCCGGTCATGCTGGAGCTGCGTATCCGGGCCTGCCATCTCCACGGCAGCTTCACGGCCAAGGACAATCGCCGCCCGCCACTGTCGGTGCGCGACGGCCTCGACGATCCGCGCCGCAAGACAGACAGGATCGTGCTGCCGCCGGCCGCCTTCCAGCACGAGCAGGAGAAGGTCGCGCAACGCTGGCCGGCCGCGCAGGACTTCATTCGCGACCGCCGGCTGAACGAGGTGTTCGGGCCCGACGGTGAAGTCGGCATCGTCCTTCAGGGCGGCATGTACAACTCCGTGATCCGGGCGCTTCAGCGCCTCGGGCTTGCGGACATCTACGGCGCGACATCGGTCCCGCTATACGTGCTCAACGTCACCTATCCCCTCATCGAGGACGAGGTCCTTGCCTTCTGCCGCGACAAGGCGGCGGTGCTCGTGGTCGAGGAGGGCCAGCCCGCCTATATCGAGCAGGCGATCGGTTCGATCCTCTACGAGGCCGGCGGCCGAACCCGGCTCTTCGGCAAGAATGTGCTGCCAAGGGCCGGCGAATATACCGGTCAGGCGATGCTGGACGGGGTTGCGGACTTCTTACGCGAGACAGCCCCCGATCGGCTGCCCGATGCCATGCGCGCGCCCAATCGGGCACAGGAAAGCGAGGCCCGTCCCGACCTGTCGGCGATCGTCCCCCAGCGTCCGCCGGGCTTTTGCACCGGTTGCCCGGAACGGCCGATCTTTGCGGCCATGAAGCTCGTCGAGACGGAGCTGGGGCCGCACCAGATCGCCGGGGACATCGGATGCCACCTGTTCTCGATTCTGCCGCCCTTCGAGATCGGCGGCACGACCATGGGCTACGGCCTGGGGCCGGCCTCAAACAGCGCCTTTCACGGCACCGGCGACAAGCGGGCGATCTCGATCATCGGCGACGGGGGCTTCTGGCATAATGGGCTCGCCTCAAGCATCGGCAACGCCGTCTTCAACAAGGCCGATGGCGTCATCCTGGTCGTCGACAACCACTATTCGGCCGCCACCGGCGGCCAGGACATCCCGTCCTCGCGGGCCCTCAACCGCTCCAAATCCACCCGGCATCCGATTGCCGATGCGGTCAAGGGGATCGGCGTGAACTGGGTCCGCCAGATCGATCACACCTACGATGTGGGCCGCATGCGCGACACGCTGAAGGAGGCGCTGACGACCCCGGAGGACGGGCCCAAGGTCATCATCGCCTCGTCGGAATGCATGCTGAATAAGCAGCGCCGCGAACGGCCGATCGTCGCCCAGGCGGTCAAAGATGGTGAACGGATGGTCAAGCCGAGATTCGGCGTCGACGAGGATGTCTGCACCGGCGACCATGCCTGCATGCGGCTGTCGGGCTGCCCCTCTTTGTCGGTCAAGCAGCTGGACGATCCACTGCGAGACGATCCGGTGGCGACCATCGACGAGTCCTGCGTGGGATGCGGCAATTGCGGCGAGGTCGCCGATGCCGCCGTGCTCTGCCCCTCCTTCTATCGCGCCGACGTCATCCACAACCCGTCGCGGCTCGACCGGCTGCTGGCGGCGCTGCGCCGCCGGGTCGTGGATGCGCTCGGCCAGTGGCGCATGCGGCGGCGGCTGACCGTTTCCGAAGCCTGAGCGATGTCGGCAGCCGCGATGCCCCCCGCGCCGGTAGAGGCCGGCCTAGCGCCGCAGGCGATAATCAAGCTGGCCATCCTGGCGGTCGGCGGGCAGGGTGGTGCCGTTCTGTCGGGCTGGATCGTCTCGGCGGCCGAACATAGCGGCTGGGCGGTGCAGGCGACCTCCGTACCGGGCGTTGCCCAGCGCACCGGCGCGACGATCTACTACATCGAGATGATGCCGCAGCCGCAGTCAGCGCCGGTCTTTGCATTGATGCCGGCGCCGGGCGATGTCGATATCGTGATCGCCGCCGAGCTCATGGAGGCGGGGCGGGCGATCAATCGCGGCCTGGTCACGCCGGAGCGCACCACGCTGATCGCCTCGTCCCATCGCGTCCTCGCCGTGTCCGAGAAGATCGCGCCGGGCGACGGCATCGCCGATTCCGACGCGGTGACCGCGGCGGCGGAGGCGGCCGCCCGGCACTTCGTCAGTTTCGACATGCAGCGCATCGCGGCGGCCGAAGGAAGCATCATTTCCGCGAGCCTGCTCGGCGCCCTGGCCGGATCGGGAACGCTGCCCCTGCCGGCCGGCGCCTATGAGGACGCCATTCGGGCTTCCGGCCGCGGCGTCGAGGCCAGCCTGCGCGCGTTCCGGCGGGCCAGCGCGGTGGCCGAGGGCGGCGATGGCGCGG
>SKQW01000376.1 GCA_007118805.1 Rhodobiaceae bacterium
CTCAACAGGCGCGGGCTCGTTCGCACCTGATGGCGCAACACGTTGCGGAAGTGCTCGGTGCCGGGGACGAGGCCGACGACCGCCATGTGGGGACGGCTGGTGCGATAGAGGAAGAGGAGCAGTGACAAGATGACGCCGGCAAGTACGCCCGCCTCGACGCCGATGCCGAGAGTGGTGAGGATGGTGGCGGCGACCGCAGCGAAATCGGCTTTCGAATAGATCCAGGTGCGGCGCAGAACGCCGAAATCGACCAGCGAGAGCACCGCAACGATAATGGTGGCGGCAAGCGTCGCCTGGGGAAGGTAGTAGAGGTAAGGCGTCAAGAAAACGGTGGCGAAGGCGATGCCGCCGGCGGTGAAGGCACCGGCGGCCGGCGTGCGGGCGCCGGCGTCGAAGTTGACGACGGAACGGGCAAACCCACCGGTGACCGGATAGCCACCGCTGAAGGCAGCCGCCACGTTGGAGGCGCCGAGCCCGACGAGCTCCTGGTCGGGGTCGATACGCTCGCGCCGCTTGGCAGCCAGTGTTTGCGCCACGGAGACGGATTCGACGAAGCCGATGATGCTGATGAGGACGGCGGCCCCGGCGAGCTGAAGCCAGAGTTCCAACTGGAAGCTCGGCACGGTGAATGGCGGCACGCCCTGCGGGATGTCGCCGACCACGCGCACGCCCCGATCCGGGAGTTCAAGGACGGCCGAGGCGAAGGCGGTGGCGGCGACGGCCGCGATCGGCGCGACCTTGGCCGCGATGTCGGCCGCACGCGCCGGCGTCCCGATCCGCATCAGAAGTATTCGAAGCCACCGACGCACGGCGAACAGAAAGGCGAGCGTGGCGGCGCCGACGGCGAGCGTCGCCGGATTGGTCTGCCCGATCGCAGTGGAAAGCGACAGGGCCATCTCAAAGAGCGTGTGGCCGGAGGCCTCGATGCCCAGAACGTGCCTGAGCTGGCTTGCCGCGATCAGAATGCCCGTGGCGGTGATGAACCCGGCAATAACCGGATGGCTCAGGAAGTTGGCGAGAAATCCAAGCCGGAATAGGCCCATTACGACCAGGATCAGGCCGGACATGAAGGCAAGTACGACGGCCGCCGCGACGTAGTCGGCGGTGTCGGGCAGAGCGAGCTGGCCGACGGCAGCTGCGGTCATCAGCGAGACGACGGCGACCGGCCCGACGGCGAGGGTCCGGCTCGTGCCGAAAACGGCGTAGGCCACGAGCGGCAGAATGCTGGCATAAAGCCCGACCTGGGGCGGCAGGCCGGCCAGCATGGCATAGGCCAGCGCCTGCGGCACCAGCATGATGGTCACAATCAGCGCGGCCAGGAGGTCGTCGGAGAGTGTCGACAGGCGATAGCCGCGCCCCCAGTCGAGGATGGGCAGGTAGCGCGCCAACCGGTTCGGCCGGACCCGAGGCGCTGTGGCTTGAGAGTTGGAGGTGTTCATTGCCGTGCCCGGAAGGGAGGGGCGGCGGCGCAAAAGGCTCCGCCGCCCTCTTGTCAGATCACAGAGCGTGCTCGACGAGTTTCACCGGAAGCTTCAAGTAGCGAACCCCGTTGGCCTCGGCCTCCGGGAACTTGCCGGCTCGGATATTGGTCTGGATGGAGGGCAGCAGAAGCAGCGGCGCTTCGAGCTGCGAGTCCCTACCCTCGCGCCAGGTAACGAACTCATCCTCGGTGCGCCCAGTAAGGTGGACGTTCCTCTTCTCCTCGGCGACCGTCGTCTCCCAGGCAAAATGATCACGGCCCGGCGCCTTGTAATCGTGGCACATGAAGAGCCGGGTTTCGTCCGGCAGGGCGAGCAGCTTCTGCATCGAGGCGTAGAGCTTGCGGGCATCGCCGCCAGGGAAGTCGGCCCGCGCCGTGCCATAATCCGGCATGAACAGTGTGTCGCCGACGAACACCGCATCCTCGATCCTGTAGGCAATGTCCGCCGGCGTGTGGCCCGGCACGTAGATGACCTCGACCTCAAGACCGCCAATCTGAAACTTCTCGCCATCGCCGAACAGCCGGTCGAACTCGGAGCCATCGCCGGAGATGTCGGTCAAGTTGAAGACCGGCCGGAAGATGCGCTGCACGTCCTTGATGTGCTCGCCGATCCCGACCTTGGCGTCCGTCTTCAGCTTAACGTAGGGCGCTGCTGATAAATGGTCGGCATGGGCGTGGGTCTCGAGCACCCATTCGATCTTCACACCTTCGTCTCGTGCCGCGGCCAGGATCTCGTCGGCAGAGGCGGTCGAGGCCTTGCCCGAGCGGTGGTTGAAATCGAGGACTGGATCGACGACGGCGCCATCCATCGTCTCGCGGTCCCAGATGAGATAGCTGACCGTGTTGGTGGGCTCGTCGAAGAAGGCCCGGATCGCCAGCCTTTCACTGTTGTTCATGATGTCCTCTCCTGCGGTTCGCGCGGGAATATCAGCTTCGGTCGTTGACATATATATGAGTGATAACTAATTTAGCAATACGTGAAATAAGGGCAGCGATCATGCAGCCGACTGACACCATCGAGATCCTGGAAGATAAGGCCGCTGAGGTCAGCGCAACGCTGCGGCTTATCGCCAACGAGAAGCGGCTGCTCGTGCTGTGCCGCCTGGCACAGGCGGGCGAGATGTCGGTAACGGCGCTCGGCGAGGCGGTACGTCTCAGCCAGTCGGCGCTGTCGCAGCACCTTGCCAAGCTGCGGGCCGACGGCCTGGTCACCACGCGGCGGGAGAGCCAGACGCTCTATTACCGCATCGCGGACGAGCGCGTCGGCCAACTGC
>SKQW01000272.1 GCA_007118805.1 Rhodobiaceae bacterium
AGACCCGGATCTTCCCCCATGTCGAGACGACCGGGATGCAAGACGAGCGCGACATCATGCGCCGCGGCATGACGGGGGCGATCGAGGCGCGGCTCGCCCGCGCATCGGGCGAGCGCAACGTCGAGGTGCCCGAGCCCGCCCAGCGCTATGCCGGCATGGAGCTTGCCGAGATGGCGGCCGAATGCATCGCCTGGCGGGGAAACTTGCGCACCGCCCGTCAGATCACCGAGATGTTCCAGCGTGCCTTCCATACGGTGTCGGACTTCCCGGCGATCTTCACCGATGCGCTCAACAACCGGCTGCTTGCCCGCTACGAGGCCGCCGCGCCGACTTATCGGCGACTGGCGACCCGTCTTACGGCCGCCGACTTCCGCGAGATGAACGTGATCCGGGCCGGCGATTTCCCGGCCCTGCAGCCGATCAACGAGGCCGGCGAGATCCGGGGCGGCACCTTCGGGGAATCGAAGGAGGTGTTCCGCGTCCACCCCTATGGCGTGCGTTTCCAGGTCACCCGGCAGATGCTGGTCAACGATCAGCTGGGGGCCATCGATCAGGTGCTGGGCTCGAGCGGCCAGCGTGTTGCCGACTGGGAGAACGGTAAGTTCTACGAGGTACTGCTCGACGGCAATGGTGCGGGTCCCATGCTGAAGACCGGCAACCGCCGGCTCTTCCATACCCAGCACGGCAATCTTGCCGCCGAGGGCTCGGCCATCGATGTCGACTCGGTCGCTGCTGGCCGTGCGGCGATGGCGATGCAGACGACGCTCGACGGCATCAAGGCGAACTTCCAGCCGCGCATCCTGCTGACGAGCCCGGTCCGGATCACCCAGGCCGAACAGCTCCTGACCCAGCTGACCCCGGCCCAGCAGAGCCAGGCGGTACCGGCCTCGATCCGGAGCCTCGAGCCGATCAGTGACGCCAATCTCGAAGGCAATGGCTGGTATCTGTTCGCCGATCCGATGGTCGCCCCGGTCATCGCCTACGGGTTCCTCGAAGGCTTCGAGGGTCCGCGGCTGACCAGCGAGGACGTGTTCGACGTCCAGGGCATCAAGGTCAAGCTCGAGCACGACTTCGGGGTGACCGGCATCGACTACCGGGGCGCCTGGCGCGATCCGGGCGCTGAGCCGGCGAGCGAGTGATCAATCCCATCATAGCGGAAGACTGAGGTCGGGCGGCAAGGCGAAGTCCGCTGCGGCTCATGCCGGGCTCGCCAATCGCGGTGAGCCCGGGGTCGCCTGGCTAACGACACGCCCTGTCTCGGCTTCCTTCCCTCATTCTCCAGGAGATCGAACCCATGAAGAACTGGATTCAGCCGGGCCACACGCTGACGCTCGTGGCGCCCTACGATGTCGCCTCCGGCCAGGGCGTCCTGGTCGGCGCGATCTTCGGCGTTGCTTCGTTCTACGCCAGTGAAGGCGACCCAGTCGAGGCCGCCGTCGAGGGCGTCTTCGAGATTGCCCGGGAGACTGGTACGCCGTGGACGCAAGGTGCCGTCATCTATTGGGACGATGGCGAACGGCGCGCCACCCATGAGGCCAATGACAACACGCCGATCGGGGCGGCTACCGAGGCCGCCACCGACGAGGCGCAAGTCGGGCGCGTGCGCCTGACGCCCGGCGCGGCCGTTGCCGCCGGTGGCGAGCCGCCCAGCGAATAATCGCTTCGGCATTGCAGGACCTGATCAGCGGGGCGGCCTTCTTGGCCGCCCCGTTGCGTTTGGCGAAAAGGGAACAATCGGTGATGGCGACAGACTATTGGAGTGCCCCACCCTCATGGGCAGGGCAGACGGGCTATCTCGTCTGCGGCGGACCGAGCCTCATTGGTGTCGATCTTGAGCCCCTGCGGGGGCGCAACGTCGTTGCCGTCAACTCGTCCTTCCTGATTGCCCCCTTCGCGGACTACCTCGTCTTCGGCGATGTGCGCTGGTGGAATGAAGCCGACAACCAGGCCGCCATCCGCGACCGCTTCGAGGGCGAGGTGGTCGCGGTGCATGGCACGGCGGGGGCGAAGGGTCACCGCTTCCGCCGCCTGCATCGCGCCGATCCGAAAAAGGGACTGGCGACCCGCCGCGACACCGCCGCCATGGCGCGCACCGTGACGACGGCGGGGCTCAATCTCCTCGTCCATCTCGGCGTCACGCGCATCGTCATCTTCGGCCTCGATCAACGCCGCGACGATGAGGGGCGCTGCCACCATCATCCGCCCCATCGCTGGAAGAACAAGCCGGGCAACCGCTCCTGGGACGCCCACATGAAGGAGCTTTCCTTCACCGTCGAGCCCCTCGAGCAGCTCGGCATCGAGGTGATCAATGCCAGCCCGGCCAGCCGCATCGACTGGTGGCCGAAGCGGGATCCGTGCGAGGTCCTTGCCGAGCTGGGCTCGGGGGAATTGGCTGCAATGGCGGGAGTGGCGGATGGCGTTCACGCCGTTGCGCCGCATGCCGAGCCACTCCCTGCGGCTTCCGCCGCTCCTGTCCCTCCTGCCTCTGCCGGCACGCTGATTACCGAGCCCTATCGCGCGCTCAATGCCGAGCTGCACCAGTCCCGCCCCGATTATGGCCGGCGCGGCGATCGGCACGCGAGCGTCGTCACGAAACTGATGGCGCGCTGGAAGACCGAGGACGTGCTCGACTATGGTTGCGGCAAGGGCAGGCTCGCCGCCGCGCTTCCCAATGTGCGCAGCTACGATCCGGCAGTGCCCGCCCATGCCGCGGACCCCGGTCCCGCCGATCTTACCGTCTGCACCGACGTGCTCGAACATGTCGAGCCCGACTGCCTCGATGCGGTGCTCGCTCACTTACGCGATCGCACAAGGTTCAAGTGCTACGCCGTCATCAGCCTGAAGCCCGACCGCTCGAAGGCGCTGCCCGACGGCTCCAACCCGCATCGTATCGTCAAGCCCCTCGCCTGGTGGCGGGAGAGGCTTGGCCGCTACTTCTGGGTCGATGCCGCGCGCGAAAGCGCCAATGGCGCCGAGGCCATCTTCCACATGCGCCCACGGTGGGACGCCATCACCGTCGTTACCTTCCTGTGGCAGGCGCGCCCCGGCATGGAGGCCTATGGGCCGCAGCACGTGAACACCATGGCCCGCATGGTGGCGCGCCATCTGAAGATGCCCCATCGCTTCGTGTGCATCACGGACCGGGTCGATGGCATCGAGGCCGAGACGCTGCCGCTGTGGCCGGAGATCGCGCAAGCGAGACCGCCCAAGCGCCTGTCCTGCTACCGCCGGCTCCGGCTGTTCGCGGCCGATGCCGGCGACTGGCTCGGCCGGCGCATCCTGATGCTCGATCTCGACGGGGTGATCTCCGGGCCGCTCGATCCGCTCGTCGACCGTCCCGAGCCCTTCGTCATCTGGCACGATCCGCTGTTCGGGCGGTCCGCCAAGTCGACAGGACGCCGGGCCTCGAATGGATCGTCGGGTACAGACGCCACGGCGCCTGCCGGTCGCGGCACCCGCCAGCGGGTTCCCTATAATGGCGGCATGTGGCTCCTGACCGCCGGCGCCAGGCGCCAGGTTTGGGACGACTTCGATCCCGCGACATCGCCCGCCAAGGGCAGCGAACTCGGCTATATCGGCTCCGATCAGCGCTGGATTGGCTATCGGCTGGGCCCCGACGAGGCGACCTGGGGCCAAGCGGACGGGGTGCTCAGCTACCGCTACGACGTCAAGGACAGGCCGCTGCCGGCCGAGGCCCGCGTGGTGTGGTTCCACGGTCAGCCCAAGCCGTGGCACGCGCGGATGCGGGCCGTGCCGTGGATCGCCGAGCACTGGCGATGAGTATCGACTGGGACGAGGACTTGCTGGCGCCGATCTATGAAGGCCTCGGCGTTCCGGCCGTCGTGACTCTCCTCGACGGCGCCGAGCACCAGGTCACCGCGATCGACGCCGGCGAAGGCGCGCGCATCGGCACCAATGTCGAGGTGCCGACCCTCGAGCCGGCCGCCTTTGTCCGCAACGCCGAGCTTGCCCAGCATGGCCTGTCGCCCCGCGACCTTGTCGACGGGACGATTCTGCTGAATGGCGCCCTGTGGCGGATCGCCAATGTCCAGCCGCGCCCGACGCCTGGCGGCGAGGGCCAGGCTGAGACCATGCTGACGCTCTATCGCGACCCGAGCCTTGCCCCGGCGACGGAAAGCGACATCGAAACCCCGACCGAATGATGAGGTGACGCGATGCAGGACCGACGCGAGGCATTGCTCGAACGGCTCGATGACATACTCGCCGCTATTCCCGGCGTCGCCTCCTATGCCGCCAATCGCGACGATGCCAACGAGGCCGACCGGCCGGCGATCCGACTCTTCGATGCCGACGAGCAGGCCGACGATGGCGCGCGCGGGCGCGGCCGTCCCGGCCATGCCGTCAACCTCCAGACCATGAGCCCGGAGATCCATGTCGTCGTCGACGTGCCGATCAACCAGACCCGGACCGAGCTCTCGCGCCTGCGCCGCGAGATCATCAGGGCCATCGCCGTCGATGCCGAGCTGCACGGGCTGTGCACCAGCAATGGCGAGATCGCCTATGAGGGCTGCGTCACCGGCTTTGCCGCTGGAAGATCCTTCCAGCGCGAGATGATGCTCGCCTTCTCGTTCACCTATCCACTCGATCCCGAGGAGCTATAAGATGACCGCCTTTGCGAGCCCCGACACCCGCAATTACCAGATCGGCAAGGGCAACATCTACTTCACCCCCGACGGCGGCGAGCGCCGGCATGTCGGCAACGTGCCCGAATGCGAGATCGAGCTCGACCCGGAAACGCTCGAACACTTCTCCTCGATGGAAGGCGTGCGCGCCAAGGACCGCGAGGTCGTGGTGCAGCAGGAGGGCGTCGTCACCCTGCTGCTGGAGGAAATCACCCCGGAGAACCTCGCCCTGATGATGCTGTCGGGCGTCACCGAGGACAATGACGAGATCGTCATCGACATCTATTCGGTGGCCGAGATCGTCGGGCGCCTGGAGTTCGAGGGCACCAACACGATCGGCCCGCGCTACACCTTCGACCTGCCGCGCGTCAGCTTCCGGCCGAATGGCGCCAGCCCGTGGATCGGCGATGAGTGGAACCAGCTGCCCATCCAGGGCGAGATCCTGCGCGATCCCGAACTCGGCTTCGGCCAGATCAAGCTGATCAAGAACGCCAACGGGCCGAGCGAGCCGCCGTCGGAGCCGCCGACCGAATAGCGCTCGGGCAGCACGCCCGCTGACACACTATACATCATGGAGGAGCCATCCCATGCCGGGTCTCATGGATGCCGCGCCGCGCTTCAAGGATGTCGACATAGGCGGCACGACGGTCCGCGTCTTCGGCCTGTCGGCCATGGGCATCGCCCAGCTCATGCAGCGCTTTCCCGAGGTCAAGGCGATGCTCGCCGGCCGCGAGGTCAAGCTGACCGCCGAGCGTATGGTCACGCTGGTGCCGGAAGCCGCCGCCGCGGCCATCGCCGCGGGTTGCGGCGAGCCGGGCGACGAGAAGCACGAGGCACATGCCGCAACGCTTGCCCTCGACGACCAGATGACGCTCTTGCTCGCCATCATGGAGTGCACCGCGCCGGGAGGCCCCGACCCTTTGTTCGACAAAGCCGACCGGCTGGCGGACGGTCTCGGCCTGCCAGGCGTCGAATCCGCCGCTACTGGGAAGGCTCCGGCTACGAAATCCTCCAGGCCCTCCAGACCGTCATAGCCCACGGCCACCCGCCCGAGATCGCCTGGCGCTACACCCCGCGCGAGCTCATGGCGTGGGTGTTCGTCATCGAAAAGGCCAAGCTCAGGGACCGGGCCGAGCAGCTCTCGCTCGGCGCCACTGCATCGCGCGGCGATCCCAAGGCCATCCGCCGCACCCTGCGCGAGTGGAAGCGGCAGCTGTAATGGTGCAAATCTCACGCATGGGACTGGACGCGGCATGGGAGCTGAGTCGACCTCACTGCGGACGATGCCCAGTGCAACACCACTGGGAAGTCATGACCCGGAGTCGATCCTCGACGGCCGCCAGCGGACCACCATGCAGCTGCAGCTGTTCATCAGAAGGGGTTTCCGGTGAAGTGGGAAAAACTGCGGGGAGGAATTCGGAGCAGCGTTCAGCGACGACTTTCGATATCCGTTGGGGATCACGACCTGACCCGAGGCGGTCCTTGGCCCGGGTAGGCTCAATGGTTGGTCCTGCAGCAGGTTGCAGACATTGATCGGGTCGGATGTGACACGGGGGTCGGACAGGCTCACCGCAGGAAGGTGTCCAGAAGGTCACATTCGCGCAACCCGCTAACCGAAGGCGAAGTTGGACCCTGCCAGACCCACGATGCTGACCGACAGACAGACAGCGCCCGAACATGGCGATCCCGCGCGGGACGCATGTGATCAGAGTCGACCTTGACCAGGGCGACCTAGTCTTGAAGTAAATGGTTCGAGCGATGGATTTCAGCCGGCCCCTCGGGCGAGCCACTCACGACTGCTTGGACGGCGCATGGTAGACGCGGGCGATATGGCAGCGACCGCTCCGCCCTTCTATTCGGATCTGCGCCGCACGCCGCGTATGCCTGGCCTGGGTGATCGCCAAGCGGGCGGCCCTGACCCATGATCTGAAGGGGCCGAACTCCTTCCCCGAGCAGTCGACGGCCCAACCGCCGGTCCGCTTGATCAGCACGTAATCGGCTCTGCTCACTGCACCTGCTCCCTTGGCGGTTAGGAAGAAATTGGCCCGAACGTCACATGCGCATCGGTCCCCGCGGGCCGATCAGATCAGTCGTGTAACCGCGCGTCCTGACGTCCAGAATGAGATCATTGACGCCACGATGGTCGGTGAAGACCATGCCAGCCTGAGCATCGTCATCTCCAAGCGCCAGATTACGATGCATGAAGTCGCGCGCTCGTGGTGAGACCGCTACCATCTTCCAGGTGGCTGCACCGGTCTTGAGGACTCTGAAGTCCGGATCGGTCGGCTGGACGGGTTTGAGGTCGGCTGGCTGAGCCGAATCTGCGTCGCGGCGGTCGGCAGGATCCTTGAGGTCCATAACGGCGCTTCCTCGGGTTAACGTGTCGCTGAGGTCGGCTCTCAAGAGCGATACAGGGCCGGTCCGGCCACAGGCGTCCGGCTATCCAGCAAATCGCGCAGTCTCGACCGGGCCTTGATGATACGAGCTTTCGCCGCACCGACGGGACAGCCAAGGATCTCGGCCACCTCCTTGACGCCGCAGCCCACCCCGTCGGACAGGAACAGGGGCTCGCGGAACGCGTCGGGAAGCTCACGCAGGGCTTCACGCACGCGTTGCCGGGGCGTCTCGACATCATGCCCGGATTGCTGCGTCGGCGACGAGGGCGCTTTACCGCCCCCGTTCGCGTTGAAGACGCCGCGCTGCAGCGCCAGGAGCCAGGCCTTTCGATTGGTCGCCGGAGCGAGCTCGCCGATGTGGATAACCGCTTCCAGCAACGTGTCCGCGACGAGGTCGTCGGCCGCAGCGTCGTTGCGGGTCCGGGTGCGGGCGACCGCTCTCAGCAACGGTACGTATGAGGAGATCGGCGCCGGAACCACGGAGCCACGACGCAAGTTCAACGTGGCTCGGGGCGAATTTGTCCCAGTAAGGTGATGTGTGGCCATGGAACACGCTAAGCCCTTTTCGGGCCCTCCTTGGTGTGACCTGTCAAAGGCGGGAAAGATCATCTCCCCCGCTGACAGCAGATTGCTTCGTGCAAGATACTGATCGCATTCATCTCGATCAGTCATACGTCGGCTTTTCGCAGAGCCTTGCGTGCGTCGGCGGCTCCCCCGGAGTCTCTCGCGGGCCCGCCCCGATTTCTCAGCGCGCGCGCCCGGCGGTGAGCTCTACCGCCAGCGGGGCCCCATGGGCGTCCTTCCAGACGACCGGCACCCGGCTTCTTGTGCCCTGGCCGGAAGCGAGCGGCCGTGCCGGCGTTCTGGCCTCCAAACGCTCAACGCGCGCAAGCGCCGCGACAAAGCGCGACGACCAATAGGCCGCGTCGTTGTGTCGGAGGACCGCGATCATGCGCCTCCAGCGCTGTTGCCGCTCGGCGAGAGGCATGATGAGCGCTCGGTGCAGCGCCTGCGCAACATCCTCAGGGTCGCAGGGATCAACGAGGATCGCTCCGACATCGAGCTCGTTGGCTGCGCCGGCCAAGCGCGAGAGTACTAGGACTCCCGGATCGTCCGGGTCCTGGGCGGCGACATACTCCTTGGCCACCAGGTTCATGCCGTCGCGCAGCGGTGTCACCATTGCGACGCGGCTGCGGCGATAGGCAGCGGCGAGGCTCCGCCGGTCGACGCCGTCGGTCAGAAGCTGAGCCGGCGGCACGTCGCCCCAATCCTGTATCGTCTTCAGCGCGTCGAACGCGTGTTTGACCCGTGCTGCCTCGTTCCGATAGGCGGGGATCTCGCTGCGCCCGACCGGCGCCACCTGAATGAGCGAAACCTTGCGCGCGAACTCGGGGTGCAGGTAGAAGAAAGTCTCCAAGGCGCAGACCCGTTCGGCGATACCCTTGCTGTAGTCCAGCCGATCGACGGCAATGATCGGCGTTGCGTCGGGCTTCACCCGCTCGAAGGCAGCAACGAGCGCGGGATCCTCGATCACCGCGGTGGCGGCCGTGTCTTCGAACTCTTCTGTGTCGATGCCGATGGGGAAGGCATCACTGCGCGGCGGCACTGCCAGCCGCAGCGGGCCGCGACGGTTTGCGAGCGGGCGTAGCGCGAGGAATTCACGAAATGCCTGCAGGTCAGCAGATGTCTGCAAGCCGACCAGATCGTAGGCGCATAGGAACTCGGCGACGCTGTCGCCTACCGGAAGGCGCATCAGGTCGTCCGGATCGGCGAATGGCGTGTGCAGGAAGAAGCCGATGCGATTGCGCACGCCCCGTGCCCGCAAGCCGTGGGCCAGCGGGATCAGATGGTAGTCGTGGACCCACACAACGTCGTCCGGACGCAGGGCGCGCGCCAGCTCGTCGGCGAAGAGCGCGTTGATCGCAAGATAGGATTCGTAAGCTGCGCGGTTGTAAGCGACGAGGTCGCACCGGCCGTGGAAAAGCGGCCACAGGACCTGATTGGCAAAACCCGCGTAATAGCCCTGGAACTCGGTCGCCGGCAGATCGAGCGTTACATACTCGACCGCGCCGTCGACGTGGCGATGGGGTTGGGCCGTGGTGCTCTCGATGAGCTGCCCGCTCCAGCCGAGCCACAGGCCGCCATGTGTCTTGAGGGCGCCGACAATGCCGACGGTCATGCCACCTGCCTGCCCGGCACTGGCGTTCGGGACGGCTACTCGATTGGAAACCACGACAAGCCGCATCACTGCCTCCCGGACATGTGCCCTTTTTCTTGTTGTTAACGTATCGAACCGTACCGACCCCCACGTTGATGCAGATCAACCGTGCCTCGAACCCCCGACGCATTCTGCGACCTGTGCGCGCGATCGAAGGCGAGACCGCAGCAGCGCCCCCAGGCCGCAGCCTGTCCAAAGGCCAAAGGCCATCCCGCCGCGAACTCCGAAAGACAGGACGATGTCCAGCTGGATGGTGCCCGCCGTGCCCGGGATCGTCTGACCGGTATTGCGGTGCAGAAGGACGCGGGCCTGCGCGCTCGACAAGGCCGCGCAGGGGGCTGACGGGATGGGGAACTGCCCCACATTGCATTGCGCCTTTCACCCCGGCTTCGCCTGCCGCTCCTTTTGCTGCTCCTCGGCCAGGAGCGTCCGCAGCATCCGGCGCTCGCCTTCATTAGTTGCCGCACCGAGCTGTCGTTTGAAGTTTTCGATGTTCTTCCGGCGCACAAACTCGTCGCACGACTCGTGCATGATCTCCTCCAATGGGATTGCGTCCGCCACCCATACCCAGCGGGCACCTACTCCCGGCTGTTCGGGTCAAAAGCGTCTTGGACTGAGATCGCTGGGCCTGCCCTTCGGGCGAGGGTCCCACAGCCTCGTTCGGGCAGCTCTCGCGAAGACAGCCTTAGGCACGTCTTCCATAACGACGGACGCAGCCTAACGTACGCAGTCGAACACACCAATGGATTCATTTGAGCACCACTTGCTCCCGGCTTGAATACGGGCAGCGCCGGCTGCCTGTTCGGAACGCGGCCGGATAATGCAACCTGGACCGGAAGCAGCGCCTAGCTTAAGCAGGCCATGGCGAACAAGGGCAGCACGGCGATGGAACGTGGCCGCGAAGACAGGCGTTGACCCCAACTCTAACAATTCTTCGTGACCGACGGCCCCAGGATCGTTGGTCGAGAACAAGTCGCGCGTCGTTTGTCACCCCGAGGATCATCAATGACCGCAGAAAGCGACCCGGATCCTACGCAGAACCGTTTACTGGCATCGCTCTCGGCGACGGACCGAGAGCGGCTGCATCCGCACCTGGAAGCCCTGGAACTGCCGTATAAGGCCTCGCTCTACGAGGCCAACGAGCCGATCGGCCACGTTTACTTCATCACCAGCGGCGTCGGGTCGCTGGTCAA
>SKQW01000003.1 GCA_007118805.1 Rhodobiaceae bacterium
GACCCCGAAGCCGAGTATGCGACGACCCTTGAATACGACCTGTCCGAGATCGAGCTCTTCATTGCTCCTCCCCCGTTTCCCCACAACTCGCAGCCGCTCGAGGGACACATCGGCAAGGGCGTACAGCAGGCGTACATCGGCTCGTGCGCCGGCGGCAGGATCGAGGACTTGCGCATGGCCGCGCAGGTAATGAAGGGCAAGCGGGTCCACCCGAACACCAGGACGATCATCGTCCCGTCGTCGCAGCGCCTCTACCAGCAAGCCTTGCGCGAAGGCCTCATCGACATTTTCATCGATGCCGGAGCGGCGGTACTCACCTCCAGCTGCGGACCCTGCTACGTCGCCCAAGCGCCCCTCGTCGACGGCGAAACCTGCATCTGCACCGGCACCCGTAACGAGCCGGGCCGAAAAGGGAGTCACGATGCCGACATATACCTCGCCAACGCAGCCGTGGTCGCCGCCTCGGCCCTCAAGGGGCACATTGCCGACCCATTCGACTTCCTGACCGGCTGAAGGAGGCATACACATGGACTTTCATTATCAAGGCCGAGCCTGGGCGTTCGGTGACGACATCGCCAACGACGGCGGCATCATGCCGCTCAAGTTCGTCCTCGAACAGCAGTACGACCCGAAGATCCTTTCCAAGCACGTTTTCTCGCGACTGATGCCGACGCTCGCGCAAGAGGCAAAGCCCGGCGACGTCATCTTCGGCGGGCGCAACTTCGGATACGGGAACCCGCACGTGCAGGGCTTTCTGGGCCTCAAAGGCCTCGGCGTCGGCCTGGTGGTGGGTTCCATCTCCCGGGGCCCGTTTCGCGCTTGCATCAACGCTGGCGTACCCGTCCTAACCGGCTCCAAAGTCGTTGTACAGACCGGCGATGAAATCGAGGTGGACTTCAAGGAAGGGGTCGTCAAGAACACAAGCCGCGACGAACACGAGCAACTCGAGCCCCTAAACGCCCTGCTCATGGAGATCGTCAGCGCAGGTGGCGGCCTCGCCTACACGAAGCAGCGGCTCCAGTCGCAAATGGCTTCTTGAGACCGTGAGCGGTGCCGAGCCGCCGCATGCGAACGTCGGCGGCGCGACTGGCAACGACGCATCCTTGACGTGAGCCTGCCGCCTGCCTCGCGCGTCTTGGCGGCCCGCGCGACCCCGCCGGTTTCACCGACAGACAGGTTCAGATCAGTGGTTCGCGCTGCTCCCTGCGCATTCGGCTGCCCCCGCGCCAAGCCCTCCGCCCGCACTGAGCGCCATTACCCAACGGTGACGCCGTGACTCCTAATGGTGCCAAGACCGGCGGAATCTGGCCGATCTGCGCGGCCATGTTCTGCGTGTCGACGGCACACTCGATGGCGCTCTTGCTGGCGCCGCTCTACGCCCTGGAACTGGGGGCCACCACCGAGGTCATAGGGCTGCTCGTCGCCGCGGCGTTCGTCATCCCCCTGTTCCTGGCCATTCCCGTTGGCGCGATCGTCGATCGAGTCCCCCACAAGGCGATGCTCATCCCGGCCGCCGCCATCTTGGCCGCGGCGCCCCTGCCCGTCATCACGTTCATGAGCACCACCGGCCTGGCGTTCACCCAAGTGCTCCTCGGCATCTCTCACCTCGTACTGGTCGTCGCCTCGCAGGCCTACGTCGCCTCAGTCGGCTCGGGCAAGCAGCACGAGGCCAACTTCGGCTGGTACACCATGTTCATGTCCGGCGGGCAACTCGCGGGCCCCATCGTCGCGGGCGTCGCCTCCGACGAGCTCTCCTTCCTAGCCGCCTACGCCCTGGTGGCAACGGTCGGCCTCCTCGCCCTGATCGGGTTCTTGCCTTTCCGTTTTACGCAGGTCCACCGCTCGGCGCAGGCGAGCGGCTTCGCGTGGCAGAAGCTGCGGCATCTGGCCGGCGTTTCCGGCTTCAGGGTAGGAGTGCTGGTGAGCTTCTGCGTCCTCTTCGCCCTGACGGCCTACCTCACCTTCTTTCCACTGCACCTGGCGGCCCTTGGTTACAGCACCGCCACCATCGGCCTGATCATCGGCGTGCGCGCGCTGGCATCAACTGTCGTCCGCCCGTTCATGCCCCTCATCATCACCGCCCTCAGCGGCCGGCAAGCGACCATGTTGGTTACGGTCGTGTGTGTGATGCTCGCCATCAGCCTCGCAGGTACCGCCTCCGCCCTCTGGGCGGTCGTCGCGATCTCGGTGCTGGTGGGGGTCGGCGTTGGCATCTCACTCCCGCTCGCCATCGTGGCCGTCGCCGACCACCAGCACGCGGAAGTCCGCGGTGCCGCCCTGGGCATACAGGTCACCGCGAACCGCAGCGCGCAAGCGCTCTGCCCGGCAACGCTCGGCCTCGTGGCCGGAGCCCTGGGTCTCGCCGCAGCTTTCTTCGCATCCGGCATGCTACTCCTCGCCTGCGCCGGCCTTCTGATCGGTTGGCTGCTGCCTGCCGCTCGTAGCGGCGCCGCCCCCGAAGCCCACAACGTGCCGGGCAGCCTCAACCGTCCGCCCAAGCTCACGGGCGCGCCCGACGAACCTCACAAGGAGATCCATGAAGACCGAACTGCCCCTTGAAATCGACTCGCTCAACCACGGCCGGCGACAGATCCTGTTCCCCGTTGAGCGTGTCTTCAACGCCGGCTGGGCTGCAAGCAACCGTGCCGCACTTGACCATCACATCGACGAGCTGCGTTCGCTCGGCGTCTCTCCCCCGCGCCACGTGCCAACCCTTTATGCTCTGTGCA
>SKQW01000363.1 GCA_007118805.1 Rhodobiaceae bacterium
GCAGCCCCGCCGGCGGCACGATCGGGCGGCGGACCACCGGCCATTTCGAGCTCGGCCGCGGCCATCTCGTCCTCGCCGGTCATCGGATCGAGATGGTGCGCCTCCATCGGCGGCAGCTCCTCGTCGCTCGGCATCCTGGGCGCCTCGCGCACCAGTTCCACCCGCATGAGCTGGCGCGTGACTCCTTCGCGCAAGCGGCCCAGCAATGCCTGGAACAGCTCGAACGCCTCGGTCTTGTACTCGTTGAGCGGATCGCGCTGACCGTAGCCCCGAAAGCCGATCACCTGACGCAGATGATCGAGGGTGACGAGATGCTCGCGCCACAGATTGTCGAGCGTCTGGAGCAGCACCGCCTTCTCGATCCGGCGCATGATGTCCGGCGAGAACTCGGCCACCTTGCGGGCGAACTGCTCGTCGGCCGCCTTGTTCAGCCGCTCGCGCATCTCCTCATCGGCGATGCCCTCCTCGGCGGCCCACTCCTCGAGCGGCAGATCGAGATCGAGGAGGTCGGTGACCCGTTCCTTGAGGCCGGCCACATCCCACTGCTCGGCATAGGCCTTTTCGGGAATGTGGGTGGCGACGAGCTCGTCGATCACCTGCTGGCGCATGTCGGCGACCGTGTCGGCGATCTCCTCGCCCTCCATCAGCTCGATGCGCTGCTCGAAGATGACCTTGCGCTGGTCATTCATCACGTTATCGAACTTCAGGAGGTTCTTGCGGATGTCGAAGTTGCGCGCCTCGACCTTCGACTGGGCCTTCTCCAGCGCCTTGTTGATCCATGGATGGACGATGGCCTCGCCCTCCTGGAGGCCGAGCTTCTGGAGCATGCCGTCCATCCGGTCCGACCCGAAGATGCGCATCAGATCGTCTTCGAGCGACAGGTAGAATTTCGATCGGCCGGGATCGCCCTGGCGGCCCGAGCGGCCCCGGAGCTGATTGTCGATGCGCCGGCTCTCGTGGCGCTCGGTCGCCAGCACATAGAGCCCGCCGGCCTCGATCGCCTTCTTCTTGAGCCGCTCCACCTCCTCGCGGATGGCCTGCTCCTTTGCCTCGCGCTCCGGCCCCTCGGCCATATCGCCGAGCTCCTGCGCGATCCGCATGTCGGGGTTGCCGCCGAGCTGGATGTCGGTGCCGCGTCCGGCCATGTTGGTGGCGATGGTGATCGCGCCGGGCACGCCGGCCTGGGCGATGATGTGCGCCTCCTGCTCGTGGTAGCGGGCATTGAGCACCGCGAAGACCTTGGCGTCGGCATCCTCGCCATAGAGCGCCTTGAAGGCGTCGGGGTCGGAGAAATCCTTCTGCTTGTAGTCGAGCTTGCGCAGACGCTCGGCGAGCTGTTCGGACTTCTCGATCGAGGTGGTGCCGACCAATACCGGCTGGCCGCGCGTGCGGCAGTCCTCGATGAGCTCGAGGATGGCGGCGTATTTCTCCTCGGTGGTGCGGTAGACCTCGTCGTCCTCGTCGAGCCGGGCGATCGGCAGGTTGGTCGGCACCTCGACCACGTCGAGGCCGTAGATGTCCATGAACTCGTCGGCCTCGGTAGCCGCCGTGCCGGTCATCCCGGCGAGCTTGTCGTAAAGCCGGAAGTAATTCTGGAATGTGATCGAGGCGAGCGTGACGTTCTCGGGCTGGATCGCCACCTGCTCCTTGGCCTCGAGCGCCTGGTGGAGCCCCTCGGAGAACCGCCGGCCCTCCATCATGCGGCCGGTGAACTCGTCGATGATGACGACCGCGCCGTTCTTGACGATGTAGTCCTTGTCGCGCTGGAAAAGCTTGTGCGCCTTGAGCGCCTGATTGACGTGATGAACGAGGGTGACGTTCTCGGTGTCGTAGAGCGAGCCCGAGGTCAGGACGCCCGCTTCCTTCAGCTTGTCCTCGATGAACTCGGTGCCGGCCTCGGTGAGCGTCGCGCTGCGTTGCTTCTCGTCGATCTCGTAGTGCTCGGGCTCCAGCCCGGGGATGAAGCCATCGATCGAAATGTAGAGATCGGAGCGGTCCTCGACCGGCCCAGAAATAATCAGCGGCGTGCGCGCCTCGTCAATCAGGATCGAATCGACCTCGTCGACGATGGCGAAGTTGTGCCCGCGCTGCACCATCTGCGCCAGATCGTATTTCATGTTGTCGCGCAGATAGTCGAAGCCGAGCTCGTTATTGGTGCCGTAGGTCACGTCGCAGGCATAGGCCGCGCGGCGCTCGTCGTCGCTCAGGCCGTGGACGATGCAGCCGACCGAAAGCCCGAGGAAGCGATAGATCTCGCCCATCCATTCGGCGTCGCGTCGGGCCAGATAGTCGTTGACGGTGACGACATGAACGCCCTTGCCGGCCAGCGCGTTGAGATAGACCGCCAGGGTGGCGACCAGCGTCTTGCCCTCGCCGGTCTTCATCTCCGCGATCGTGCCATCATGCAGCACCATGCCGCCCATGAGCTGGACGTCGAAATGGCGCTGGCGCAGGGTGCGCTTGGCCGCTTCGCGGACCGTGGCGAAGGCGGGCACGAGCAGCGAATCGAGGCTGGCGCCGCCGGCGACCTTCTCGCGGAAGTCGGCCGTGCGTGCGCGCAATTCGTCATCGGAGAGCTGCTCGATCTCCGGTTCAAGCTGATTGATGGCGTCGACACGGCTGCGATAGGATTTGACCTTGCGGTCGTTCGACGTGCCGAAAATCTTGGCTGCGAAGCTGCCGAAGCCCAACATAGAGTTTCCGTTTCTCTCGCGGCGGCCGGAATCCACTGCGCGCGGGACCGCGTGTGACGCCTCGATGCGCAAAGGCAGCCCTTCCGGGCCCCCGGGGCGCTGCCGCCGACATTACGCGATGCGCCGCGCCGCAGCGACAGTTCAAACGCTTAAATTGCGGCCGCAGATGGGCCGCTTGGCTGAAATAAGAGCCGCATTGCGCCTTGTCAACGCGACGCGATTGCGCGAGGTTCGCCCTCATGCGCCTTACGGAGCCAGCCAGATGGCGCCATGTCCACACCCGACTTCGCCCTATATGGCTCTGCGACGCCACGAAACCCACAAAACGGAAAGCCCCATCATGAACGACAGAGCGACGATGCGGCCGGGCCGCATTCTCATTGCCAGCGTCTGCGCGCTGTGGCTTGCCGGGCCCGCCCTTGCCGACGACGAGGTCGTGGCGCGGGTGAACGGCGTGGAGATAACCGAGCGCGACGTCGCCATGGCGACACGCGAGCTCGGCCAGACGCTGCAAAACCTGCCGCAGGCCCAGCACCGCGACTATGTGCTGGCCTATCTCACCGATCTCCAGGTCGTCGCGCAGGCGGCGGAGGAAGCTGGCTACGCTGAGGATTCGCGGGTTGCCAATCGCATCACCTATCTGACCAACCGCACGCTGATGGAGTTCTACCTGGAGGATCTGGCCACCGACGCGGCCACCGAGGAGGAGGCGCGCGAGCTCTACGCGGAGGTTATCCAGCGGGTCGAGCCCGAAACCGAGCTCCACACCCACCACATCCTGGTCGAGACCGAGGCCGAAGCCGAGGAGCTGCGCGCGCGCATCGAGGCCGGCGAGGACTTTGCCGAGCTCGCCGAGGAGCACTCCATGGATCCGGGCTCGGCCCAGCAGGGCGGCGATCTCGGCTATATCCAGCCGCAGGCGCTGGTCCCCGAATTCGCCGAGGTGGCGATGGCACTGGAGCCCGGCGCCCTGTCGGAACCGGTGGAGACCCAGTTCGGCTGGCACATCCTGCGGGTCGAGGATCGCCGCGAAGGCGAGCCGCCGAGCTACGAGGAGGTCGAGGAAGAGCTGATGAGCCTGCTGACCCGGCAGGCGCAACATGACGCCCTGTTGGAGCTGCGAGAGGCCGCCGAGATCGAGATCGAGGCCGACGATGTCGACCCCGATCTGGCCGAGCCCGACGTGACGCCCGACCTCGTCGACTGAAGACCGGGGCGCGGGGGGAAATGACCATGCCGGTTTCGCCCCTGGCGCCGGCCGCGCAACCGGACCTGCCGCCGATTGACGGGGTGCGCCTCGCGGCGGCGGAAGCCGGCATCCGCTATCGCGGGCGCAAGGACCTGCTGCTTGCCCTGTTCGAGCCGGCGGCGACGGTGGCCGGGGTGTTCACCCGCTCGGCCTGCCCGTCGGCACCGGTCGACTGGTGCCGGGCCCATCTCGCAGGCGGCGCGGCGCGCGCCCTGGTGATCAATTCCGGCAATGCCAACGCCTTCACTGGCATGAAGGGGAAGGCCGCGGTGACGGCAACGGCGGCAGCAGCGGCCCGGGCCGCCGGCTGCCGGCCGGAGGAGGTGTTCCTGGCCTCCACCGGGGTGATCGGCGAGCCGCTCGACCCCGCCCCCTTCGAGCGCGAACTGGCGGGCCTGGCCAAGCGCGCCGCGCCGCATGCCTACGCCGAGGCGGCGCAGGCGATCATGACCACGGACACCTTCCCCAAGCAGGCCACGCGGCGGGTCCAGCTCGGCGAGTGCGAGGTGACCATCAACGCGATCGCCAAGGGCGCCGGCATGATCGCCCCCGACATGGCGACCATGCTGAGCTTCGTATTCACCGACGCGGCCATCGAGGCCGCGGCCTTGCAGGCGGCGCTGTCGGCCGCGGTGCGCCCAAGCTTCAACGCGATCACCATCGACAGCGATACCTCGACCAGCGACACTGTGCTCGCCTTTGCGACCGGCGCCGCCGGGGGAACGCCGATCGCCGCGGCGGGGGACAGGCGCCTTGCCGCCTTCCGCCGCGCCCTGACGGCGCTGTTGACCGACCTCGCCCAGCTCGTGGTGCGCGACGGCGAAGGGGCGAGGAAATTCGTCACGGTCGAGGTCACGGGTGCAAAGAGCGCCGCCTCGGCGCGGCGGATCGGCCTGTCGATTGCCAATTCGCCGCTCGTCAAGACGGCGATCGCCGGCGAGGACGCGAACTGGGGCCGGGTGGTGATGGCGGTGGGCAAGGCCGGCGAGCCGGCCGACCGGGACCGGCTGGCGATCTGGTTCGGCGATATCCGCGTCGCCGTCGACGGCGAGCGCGACCCGGCCTATGACGAGGGTCAGGTCGCCGCCTACATGAAGGCCAGCGAGATCGCGCTCAAGGTCGATCTCGGGCTGGGCCGCGGCCGGGCCACGGTGTGGACCTGCGACCTGACCCACGACTATATCTCGATCAATGCCGACTATCGAAGCTGACGCCGCCGAACGCCCGCTCGTGCTGGTCGCCGCCTGCGCGCTCGTCGACGCCGACGGGCGCGTGCTGATCGCGCGCCGGCCCGAAGGCAAGCCCATGGCCGGCCTGTGGGAGTTTCCCGGCGGCAAGGTGGAGCCCGGCGAGCGGCCGGAGGACACCCTCATTCGCGAGCTGGCGGAGGAACTGTCAATCACGGTCACCCATGCCTGCCTTGCCCCGCTCACCTTCGCGAGCCACGCTTACGACGCGTTCCATCTCCTGATGCCGCTCTTTGTATGCCGGCGCTGGCACGGCACGGTCACCGCGCTCGAAGGCCAGGAGCTTGCCTGGGTCAGGCCGGTGCGGCTCGGCGACTACGAGATGCCGCCGGCCGACGCACCGCTGATCCCGCATCTGCGGGACCTCCTGTAAGGCGGCCGGACGGGCGCCTCAGTCCTCGTTCTGTCGCGGCCGCGCCTTGGCGCCGGTGGCGATTTCCCGCGTGCCCAGGGCATCGGCCAGGCGCATCTGCGCCGAGCCCGGCCGGGCCGGCTTCTGCTGACTGTCATGGGGCGCCCAGCCCGACAAATGCACGACCTCGAAGCTCGCCCGGATGCGCCCATCGGAATCGGCGTGGCGCGCGGCGTAGAGCGCCGCGGCCCGTCGCAGCACCGCGCGTCGCAAGGGAACGCGGCTGCGCGCGGCGAGCGCGTTGGCCCAGCCCATGCCGCGCAGGTCGCGCATTAGCGCGGCGACATCCGGGTAGCGCACGGTGATCAGGTCGGCATCGGCGACCGGAAGGGCAAAGCCCGCCCGCTGCAGGAGCGCCCCGGCCTCGCGCACATCGACGAAAGGCGCAACGCGCGGGCTGGCGCCGCCGGTGACCTCCATCTCGGCATCCATCAAGGCGCCGCGCAATTCGTAGAGGCTGCCGCCGCCCAGCATGGCGGCCAGGAACAGCCCGTCCGGCTTCAGGGCGCGGCGGATCTGCACGAGGCAGCCCGGGAGGTCATTGACCCATTGCAAGGTCAGCGATGAGGTCACGAGATCGAGGCTCTCGGGGGCGAAGGGCAGCGCTTCCTCGTCGCAGGCCGCGCACAGGCCAGACGTCCCCTCGACGAGGTCAGGCACGGCATCGGTCGAGATCAGGGTCTCGATCTGACCGCCATCGCCCAGCGACCCGGCCCGGCCGCCGAGATCGACCGCGACCGCAAATTGCCGATTGACAGTGGCCAGACGGTCGGCCAGCGCCCCGGCCGCCTCGCGGAACAGGAAGTCGATCCGCCCGCCCCGCGCCGCTCGCAGGCGATTGCGCGCAAGCTGCCCGCGATCGAAGAGGATGGGCGTGTCGGTCATGGAGTCACCGGGAATACTGGCAAAAAGTTGCCCCTTCTGGCTAAAGTCGTGCCATGAAAGTGGCACTGCCCAGCCACCGGCTTCAAGGCCCGCCCACCATGCCGCTGCCGGCCGTGTTGCGGCGCGCGGTCGATCTGCTGTTGCCGCCGCGCTGTCTGGCCTGCGGCACGATCACCGCGGGCCCGCCCGGATTGTGCGGCGCCTGCTGGTCCGGCATCGACTTCATCGCCCCGCCCTACTGCATCCGTCTGGGCACGCCGTTCCCCCACGATCCGGGCGAGGCGGCCGAAAGCCCGGCGGCCATCGCGGCACCGCCGGATTTCGACCGGGCAAGGGCAGTCGCCCGTCATGCCGGCCCGGCCCGCGCCCTGATCCACGCGCTGAAATTCGGCGACCGGCTGGAGACGGCGGACTGCCTGGCCGGCTGGATGGCCCGCGCCGGGGCCGAGCTGATCGAGGCGTGCGAGGTAGTCGTGCCCGTGCCGCTGCACCGCAATCGCCTGTTCGCGCGGCGTTTTAATCAGTCGGCCCTCCTGGCTGAGCGCATTGCCGCCCGTGCCGGCTGCGCCTATGCCCCGTTCGCGCTTGGCCGCCTGAAGGCGACGCGGCATCAGGTGGGGCTGACCAGACGCCAGAGGCAGGCCAATGTCAGCGGCGCATTCTCGATTGCCGAGCACGAGCGGGGCCGCATCGCGGGGCGGCGGGTGCTGCTGGTCGACGACGTGCTGACCACCGGCGCGACCGTGAATGGCTGCGCCCGCGCCTGTCGCAAGGCCGGCGCCGAGCGGGTCGACGTGCTCGTCTTCTCCAGGGTTGTGGGGCCATCTCGCGGGGCCATATAAGGAACGGACCAATCTGGCTGGAGACGAAATCGAGAATGTCGCGCGTCGAGATCTACACCACCGCGCTCTGCGGCTACTGCGCCCGCGCCAAGCGCCTGTTGAGCGCCAAGGGTATCGGCTTTGAGGAAATAGACGTCACCTTCGATCCCGAACGGCGCTCGGAGATGACGAACCGGACGGGCGGGCGACGCACGGTTCCACAGATCTTCATCGACGGCACGCCGATCGGCGGATCGGATGAGCTGCATGCGCTCGAGCGGAACGGCGAACTGGACGGTCTGCTCGCCGCCTGACCGCCACAACGGCAAGGGAAAGGCAAGGCAATATGAGTGAATCGCCGCGATTTGTCGCCGCCTGCGTGCAGCTCTGCGGATCGCGGGACTATGCGCGCAATGTTGCCGAGGCGAGCGAGCTCATTCGCGAAGCGGCGGGCCGCGGCGCGCATTACGTGCAAACCCCGGAACAGACCTCGATCATGGAGCTTAAGCGCGAGGCACTGTTCGCCGTGATTGTGCCGGAGGAGCAGGACCGGGCGCTGAAAGCGTTCCGACAACTGGCGAGCGAGCTTGGCATCTGGCTGCATATCGGATCCCTGGCGATCCGGATCGACGACGCGCGCGCCGCCAACCGCGCTTTCCTTATCACGCCGGACGGCGGAATCGCGGCCCGCTACGACAAGATCCACATGTTCGACGTCGACCTGCCCAACGGCGAAACCTTCCGGGAATCGCGCACCTACCGGCCCGGCGAAGCGGCGGTGGTCGCCGATCTGCCGTGGGCCCGGCTCGGCCTGTCGATCTGCTACGATCTGCGCTTTCCGCAACTCTACCGGGCGCTCGCCCAGGCCGGCGCCACGGTGCTGACCGTGCCCGCCGCCTTCACCCGCCAGACCGGCGAGGCGCACTGGCACAGCCTTCAGCGCGCCCGCGCCATCGAAAACGGCGCCTTCGTCATAGCCGCCGCCCATGGTGGCCAGCACGAGAACGGCCGCGAAACCTTCGGCCACAGCCTGATCGTCGCCCCTTGGGGCGAAATCCTGGCGGAAGCGGGCACCGAACCTTGCGTGATCCTTGCCGAAATCGACCTCGCCGAGGTAGACGAGGCGCGCCGGCGCATCGCCGCCCTCACCCATGACCGGCCCTTCGCCATCCCGACCCGTCCGCCCGAAAGGCAGGCCTCGTGATCCGCTACGCCCTGTCCTGCCACGAAGGCCACGAATTCGAGGCCTGGTTTCGCAGCTCCAGCGATTACGACCGGCAGGCCGCCGCCAGCCTGGTGGTATGCCCCGCCTGCGGGTCGGACAAGGTGGACAAGGCCCTGATGGCGCCGGCCCTTGGCAAGGACTACCCGGCCCCCGCGCCGGAAACGGCAGCCGCCGGATCGCCCGAGGCGACGCCCACGGGCCAGCCGGCGCCGACGCAAACCCACGCCCTGACCGCCGATCCGCGGGCCAGGGCGCTGGTCGAGACCGTGCGCCGCCTGCGCAAATACGTCGCCGAGAACGCCGACTATGTCGGCCCGCGCTTTGCCGCGGAGGCGCGCCGGATACATCATGGCGAGGAAGCCGAGCCACGCAGCATCTATGGCGAGGCCAGCGCAGACGACGCCAAGGAGTTGATCGAGGAGGGAATCGACATTCTCCCCCTGCCCCGCCTGCCAGACGACCAGAATTGAGGCGGGTCAGCCCGCCGGCTTCTCGGCCGCCAGCATGTAGTTGACGTCCAGGTCGCGGGCGCGGCGCCACTCGCCGAGAAGCGGCGAATAGACGACGCCGGTGCGCTCGACTACCGACAGGCCGGCCGCCGCGAGCGGGCCCTCGACCTCCTCGGGGGTGACGAACTTGTCCCATGAATGGGTGCCGCGCGGCAGCCAACCAAGCACGTATTCCGCCCCAACAATGGCCAGCGCGAAGGCCTTGGCGGTGCGGTTGATGGTCGCCACCACCATGAGGCCACCGGGCGCCACCAGCCCGGCGCAGGTGGTCAGAAAGGCCGGCACGTCGGCGACATGCTCGACCACCTCCATGTTGAGAACGATGTCGAAGCCCGCCCCGCCTGCCGCGAGCTCTTCCGCCGTCACGGCGCGATAGTCGATGATAAGGCCGCTCTGCGCGGCGTGGGCGCGCGCCACGCCGACATTCTCCGGGGAGGGATCTATGCCGGTGACCGCGGCGCCGAGCCGGGCCATCGGCTCGCACAGGAGCCCGCCGCCACAGCCCACATCGAGGACGGTGAGCCCGTCGAGCAGGCGCGTGCTGCAGGGGTCGCGGCCGAACCGTTCGGCCGCCCGATCCCGAATATAGCCGAGCCGGACCGGATTGAGCTTATGGAGGGCGCCGAACTCGCCCGCCGGGTCCCACCAGCGCTCGGCCAGCGCGGAAAATCGCGCGACCTCGTCGGCATCGACACTACGGGACGGGTGGTCGGACTGCGTGTTCATTCCTCGAATTTCGTCCACCGCGCGGCGGGTGGTGTCAAGCGCCGCGGTTGCGCGCGCCGACCCTGTGGCGTATCAAGCGGCGGTCCGGCCGCCCCGCGCGGCCCCTGGAAGCCGCCATTTCCCCCGCGTCCGGCCGTTCCCGAGATTCGCCATGGCCCGCATCGTAATGAAGTTCGGCGGAACCTCGGTCGCCGATCTCGATCGCATCCGCAATGTGGCCCGCCATGTGCGGCGCGAGGTTGCGGCGGGCCACGAAGTCGCGGTGATCGTCTCGGCCATGGCCGGCACGACGAACCAGCTGGTCGACTGGACCCGCTCGATCTCCCCGCTCCACGATGCGCGCGAATACGACGCCGTGGTCTCCGCCGGCGAGCAGGTGACGGCGGGGCTCCTGGCGATCGCACTGCAGGACATCGGCGTTGCGGCCCGCTCCTGGCTCGGCTGGCAGGTGCCGGTCAAGACCGACGACGCCCACGGCGCGGCGCGCATCACGGGGATCGATGCGGAGATCCTGCGCGACCGGCTCGGCCAGGGCCAGGTTGCCGTCCTCGCCGGGTTCCAGGGCCTTGGGCCTGATAACCGCATCACCACGCTGGGCCGCGGCGGCTCCGATACCAGCGCGGTCGCCGTTGCCGCCGCGCTTCAAGCCGAGCGCTGCGACATCTACACCGATGTCGACGGCATCTATACGACCGATCCGCGCATCGTGCCCGAAGCGCGCCGTCTTACCCGCATATCATTCGAGGAGATGCTGGAGATGGCCTCGCTCGGGGCGAAGGTCATGCAGGTGCGCTCGGTGGAGCTGGCGATGATTCACGGGGTCCGCGTCTTCGTGCGCTCGAGCTTCGCCGAGCCCGATGACGCCCAGACCGGAGACGGCGATCTGCCGCCCGGAACCCTGATCTGCGACGAGGACGAGATCGTGGAAAAGCAAATCGTTACCGGAATCGCCTATTCGAAGGACGAAGCCAAGATCACCCTAAGGCGGGTGCCCGACAAGCCGGGCATCGCGGCAAGCGTGTTCGGCCCGCTGGCCGACTCCCAGATCAATGTCGACGTCATCGTACAGAACGTCTCGGCCGATGCCCGCCACACCGACATGACCTTCACCGTGCCGCGGGCCGATTTCGAGAAGGCCATGGAGGTGATTCGCGATGCCAGCGAGGTCATCGGCTATGAGGAGCTCAGCGGCTCGGCAGACGTCGTCAAGGTGTCAGTGATCGGCATCGGCATGCGCAGCCATGCCGGCGTCGCCGCACAGATGTTCAAGGCATTGGCCAGCAAGGGCATCAACATTCAGGCGATCACCACCTCGGAGATCAAGATCTCGATCCTGATCGAGGCGGCCTATACGGAGCTTGCGGTGCGAACCCTGCATTCGCTATACGAACTGGACAGGCCGTAGGCCGGCGCCCAAATGCCGTGCACTCCCGCAATGCGCGGGCGAAGCTGACGCCGTACGTTAAGGTCAATCAGGGACAGTTGGACGATGCGGGGTTCGATCGGCGGCCCGCGTGTAATGCTTCGCCGGTTGCGCGAACTCATGGCGGAGCCGGTCAGCGCGCAGGAGCGCCTCGACAAGATCGTTGTCACTATCGCCTCGAACATGGTGGCCGAGGTGTGCTCGGTCTATGTACTGCGCGACGATGGCACCCTCGAACTGTTCGCCACTGAAGGCCTCAGGCCGGAAGCCGTCCATCTGACCAGCCTGCAACTCGGCGAGGGCCTGGTCGGCGTCATCGCCTCGGACGCCAAGCCCCTCAACCTGTCAAACGCCCAGGATCATCCCGCCTTCGCCTATCGGCCGGAGACCGGCGAAGAACACTATCAGTCGTTTCTCGGGGTGCCCGTGCTGCGCGGCGGCCAGACGCTCGGTGTGCTGGTCGTGCAGAACCGCACGCCGCGCACCTATAACGAGGAAGAGGTCGAGGCCCTCCAGACCACCGCGATGGTCTTGGCGGAGATGATCGCCGGCGGCGAGCTGGAGCCGCTCGCCCGCTCCGGGGGTAGCCTGGCGCTACGCCGCCCGCACCATCTGGCTGGGCTGGCGCTGGCCGAAGGGCTCGGCCTCGGCCATGCCGTGCTGCACGAGCCGCGGATGGTGGTCACCACCCTGATCGCCGAGGATGTCCACCATGAGCTGCGCCGGCTCAACGCCGCGCTCGACAGCCTGCGGACCTCGGTGGAGGACCTGCTGGAACGGGGCGAGTTCGCCCGCGGCGGAGAGCACCGGGAGATTCTGGAAACCTTCCGGATGTTTGCACATGATCGGGGCTGGGCCGAGCGCATGCGCGAAGCGGTGATGAGCGGCCTGACCGCGGAGGCGGCGGTGGAGCGTGTCCAGAACGACACGCGGGCGCGCATGCTGCGCCAGACCGATCCGGTGATCCGGGAACGGCTGCACGACCTCGACGACCTAGCCAATCGGCTGCTGCGCGAGTTGGTCGGCTGGCAGATCCACCCCGCGCTTGGCGAATTGCCGCGCGACGCCATCATCATCGCCCGCAACATGGGACCGGCGGAGCTCCTCGACTATGACCGGGATCGGCTGCGCGGCCTGGTGCTGGAGGAAGGCGCGCCGACCAGCCATGTAACCATCGTCGCACGCGCCCTCGGCATCGCAACGCTGGGCCAGGTCGAAGGAATCCTCGACCTGGTGCGCCCCGGAGATCCGATCATCCTGGACGGGGACTCCGGCGAAGCCCATCTGCGCCCGCCACCCGACATCGAGCGGGCCTATGTCGACAAGGTCAGGTTCCGCGCCCGGCGCCAGGAACAGTATGCCAGGCTGCGCGAGCGCCCCGCCACGACCCGCGACGGCACGGAGATCTCGCTGTTCGTCAATGCCGGCCTGCTCGTCGACCTGCCACAGGTCAAGGAAGCCGGCGCTTCGGGCATCGGCCTGTTTCGCACCGAGCTGCAGTTCCTGGTCGCGGCCACGTTCCCGCGCATGCGCGAGCAGCAGGCGCTCTACCGCGACGTGCTCACTGCCGCCGGCGAGCTGCCGGTGACGTTCCGCTCGCTCGATATCGGCGGCGACAAGATGCTGCCCTATCTCCGGGCCGCCCAAGAGGAGAATCCGGCGCTGGGCTGGCGGGCGATCCGCATGGCGCTCGACCGACCCGGCCTGCTGCGCACCCAGATCCGCGCCCTGCTGCATGCCGCGGCGGGCCGCGAATTGCGGCTGATGTTCCCGATGATCGCCGAGGTCGAGGAGTTCGACCGGGCCCGCGAACTGGTCGAGCGCGAGCGGCGGCACCTGGAGCGGTTCGGCCATGCGCTGCCCGAACGCGTGCTGCTCGGCGCGATGATCGAGGTGCCGTCTATCCTGTGGCAGCTCGACGAGTTGCTCGATCGCTGCGACTTCGTGTCGGTGGGCTCGAACGACCTGTTGCAATTCCTGTTCGCCAGCGACCGCGCCAATACCCGGCTCGTCAACCGGTTCGATCCGCTGGCGGCCTCCTCGCTGAGGGCCCTTCGCCATATCGCAGGAGCGGCCAGGAGCCGGAACGTGCCGGTGACGTTGTGCGGCGAAATGGCGGGCGATCCGCTGTCGGCCATGGCCCTTATCGGGCTAGGATATCGCGCTATATCGATGGCACCCTCCGCGATCGGCGCCGTCAAGCAGATGGTGCTCAGCATCGAGCTGGCGCCGCTCGAAGCCATGATCGAAAGCGAGATCGCAGGGTCCTGCAACCTGCGGAACGAATTGTTGGCGTTCGCCCGAACGCACGGGGTCGAACTCTGACGAAGCGATGATTGACGACGACAGACTTAGATCGCTGATCGACCGGCGGGCGGAGCTCGAACACGCGATGTCCGCCGCGCCCGGCGGCGAGGACTATGTCCGGATGTCGCGCGAGCATGCCGAGATTGCCGAGCTTGCGGCCCGGGCGGAGGCGCTTCTGGCGCTGAAGGCGGAACGGGCCGGCCTGGCCGAACTCATCGACGACCCGGCCACTGAGCCGGACATGGCCCGGCTGGCGCGCGAGGAGGCCGGCGAGCTCGATGGGCGGATCGCCGAGACCGAGCAGGCCATCCAGATCATGCTCCTGCCCCGCGACGCCGCCGACGACAAGAGCGCCATTCTGGAGATCCGGGCCGGCACGGGCGGCGAGGAGGCGGCCCTGTTCGCCGGCGATCTGTTCCGGATGTATCAGCGCTATGCCGAATTGCAGGGCTGGCGCGTCTCCGTCCTGTCGGCGCATGACTCCGACCTTGGCGGCTATCGCGAGATCGTCGCCGAGATCAGCGGCCGGGGCGTCTACGCCCAGCTCAAATACGAATCGGGCGTTCACCGCGTCCAGCGCGTTCCCGAGACCGAATCCTCGGGCCGCATCCATACCTCGGCCGCCACCGTCGCGGTGCTGCCGGAGGCCGAAGAGGTCGACATCGCCATCGACGACAACGATCTGAAGATCGATGTCTTCCGCTCGTCCGGCGCCGGGGGGCAGCACGTCAACACGACGGATTCGGCCGTGCGCCTTACCCACCTGCCCAGCGGCATCGTCGTGGCGGTGCAGGACGAGCGGTCACAGCACAAGAACCGAGCCAAGGCCATGAAGCTCCTCAGAGCGCGGCTGTTCGACGAAGAACGCGAGCGCCTGACGAGCGAGCGCGCCGCCGAGCGACGCGGCCAGGTGGGCTCGGGCGACCGCTCCGAGCGCATCCGCACCTACAATTTCCCGCAAGGCCGGGTGACCGACCACCGCCTGAACCTGACCCTCTACAAGCTGGATCGCGTGCTGAGCGGCGAGGCGCTCGGCGAACTGCTCGAGGCGCTGGTCACCGAGGACCAGGCACGCAAGCTCGCCGCCCAGGCCGGCGCGGAAACGCCGTGAGTATCCTCGCGCCCCCACGGACCATGAGCGCCCTCCTGCGGGAGGCCGCCGCCGCCCTGCGGGCGAACCAGGCAGCGACGCCCGAACTCGATGCCCGACTCCTCGCCGCCCATGCAACGGGCCTCGACGCAGCGGCGCTGATTGCCGCCGCCCGAGAACCGCTGCCCCCCGAAGCGGAGGCCAGGTTCCAGGCATTGCTGGCGCGCCGCCTCGCCGGCGAACCCGTCGCCCGGCTGCTCGGCCGGCGGGAATTCTGGGGCCATGACTTCAAGCTCAGTCCGGCGACGCTGATTCCCCGCCCCGACAGCGAAACGGTCGTCGAGGCCGCGCTCGACTGGGTGACGGCTGGCGGCCGCCGCGCCGAGCCCATCCGGATCCTTGACCTTGGCACCGGCTCCGGGTGCCTTCTGGTCGCCCTGCTCATGGAACTTTCCGAGGCTACGGGAATTGGGATTGACGTCAGCGAGGCGGCCCTGCGCACAGCTCGCGCGAATGCGCGGGCTGCCGGGGTAGGCGAACGCGCCGCCTTTGTGACCGGATACTGGGCGGAGGCGGTAATGAGTTCCGGGATTGGTTTAATCGTCGCCAATCCTCCCTATATACCGAGCGAGGAAATCGCCGGCCTGTCGGTCGAAGTGGCCGCGCATGAGCCCTGGCAGGCGCTTGACGGCGGGGATGACGGGCTCGATTGCTACCGCGCGCTCCTGCCGACAGTGGTTCAGACCCTGTCGCCGGATGGCGCGCTCGTCCTGGAGCACGGGGCAAGGCAGGAGGCGCCACTGGCGCAACTGGTCGAGGGCGCGGGGCTTCGCGTCATCGACGAACGGGCCGACCTTTCGGGCGTGGCGCGGGTCATGATCGCGGCGCCTGCCGAGTGACGGCGAACGCATTCCGGCCATGCGAACACAGGCCGCATTGCAAATAGCACTTGGAAAAGAACGGCGAACAGGATAGGTTCCAGCAGCGATCAGGGTGGCGTTCGAGGCTAATGTCGCAAGACGCTCTGCCACGGGGGCGTAGGCAGAGATAGACGAGCCACCCTTCGAGCTGCATCTCGAGCACGAGAGGTGCTAGGCCTCAATGAGGGCGCGACACGCGCCGACCGGGGCCACAGCACCGATTGGCCGGCAAGCGGGCGGAACCTTGCGAGCATGATCCGAAATGTCAGTGACGCTGTACTGACGGGAGACTGCGTGAGGTTGAGCTGACGCTTTCCGTGGAGCGCCGGGCGAATCGTCCGGCCGGACTCACAGGCTGGGGAGCTGGCAGGCGCGTGCGCCGCCATGGCGATTTGGACATGGACACGAATGCGGCGGCAGCAGTGCCGTTCGCCGTTGAGGGCGGCTGACGGCGGTGTCACCGCTGCGAGGTTTTGAACCAGGAATGGAGACGTCTATTTCCCATGAGACCGGGACAGCAGAATAAGAGAATGCGCGGACGCGGCCGGCGCGGGCCCAACCCGTTGTCGCGGAGCTATGAAAGCAACGGCCCGGACGTGAAGGTGCGCGGAACCGCCGCGCATATCGCCGAGAAATACATGCAATTGGCGCGTGACGCGCACGCCTCCGGCGATCCGGTCCTGGCGGAAAGCTATCTTCAGCACGCCGAACATTATTTCCGGATTATCGCGGCCGCCCAGAGCCAGCAGCAGGCCGGCTCGGGCGAGGCACCGCAGCCGCGCTACAATGGCGGCGGCCGCTATGACAGCCGCGACGAGGACGCCGACGACGGCCCGTCTCAGGATGCCGGCGCGCAGCACAGTGCCGACCAGGCGCCCCAGAAGCCGGCCCATGAAAGCGGGAACGGCGCCAACGGGGCAAACGGGCCCGAAGCAGAGGCGGCCGCCCAACCGTCCGACGATGGCGAAGCCCAGGGCGAGCAGCAATCCGCGCCGGCACCGCGCCGGCGCCGGCGCCGCACCTCCAGCGACGAGGCCAGCGCATCAGAAAGTGCCGAAGCGGAGGCAAAGCCGCGCGCGCCCAGGCCTCGCACCAGGGCCAAGCGCAATGGCGGAGCAACCGAGGAACCGGGCGGCGATTCGCAAGGCGCGAACAAGGAAGACGTCGACGCGTAAGGCCGGGACAGCCTGCCCGGTATCAAGAGACGCGGGCTTCGGCACGTTTGCGGTCAGAACGGAAGAGCGGGCCGCACCGACGTCTCGTCGAGCACGGTCATGGCATCGCCGCGCCGCACCCGGCCACCCTGGACGACCTCGGCATAGACGCCGAACTCGGAATGCCCGAACGCATTGTCGATCAGGCGCGGTATCTGCATGTCGCGGGCACCCGTGGCGGGATCGACATTGGTGGCAGCGCAGCGCGTAATCGGCTCGATAACGCGCAGGACAACGTCCGCCCCCAGCGCCAGCCGATGACCGATCAGATCGAATTCCGCCCAGGGCGCTAGCCCGGCCATGTGAAAATTGGCACGGAAGCGCAGGGGATCTATCGTCCGTCCGGCCACGCGCTCCAGCTCCGCCAGGCTGCCCTGCCCAATCAGCGAGACGACCGGCGCACCGACATCGGAAAAGGTGTGCGCCTCGGCCGATAACAGCCTCGGCACACCGCGCAGCTCATTGGCCATATAGGCGGCGAAGAACTGCTCGATGATCGACCGCCCGACCGGCTCATCGAGCCGGCCCGCGGCGACCTGCTTGCCATGGCGAAAAATCGTCAGGCGGCGGGTTTCGGCGTCGAAGGCCGTCGCCAGCGCGGCCAGCCGCTCATTCTTCATCAACATCAGGAAGCGGGATTTCGGCAGGGGCTTGGGGGCCACCGGATCGAAGCCGCTCGGCCCGTTCTCAATCGCCCAGGCGCGGTCGAAGGCAAGCGGATCGCCGGCCCGCAGCTCGACGTCTTCGAGCGGATCGGGACCGAGCCCCTTGACCGGCCAGCGCTGGATCGCGGCGATGCGTGTCATGGTCCGGGGCTCCTCCTCCATCGATATTGCGCCGCACCATCCCCTCTTTCGCGGCCGAAATGCAACACCATATGTCAAGAGCGGGTGGCTTCAGCATCCGTTTTGATTTTCGTCATTGAGGGCGTGTGTGCGATGCCGTCAGGGTCGTGCAGGCGCGCCGCAGGAAGGAACAACAGATGAATTTCGAGACTTATACGGAACGAGCTCGCGGCTTCGTGCAGGCGGCACAGGCGCTTGCCGTGCGCGAGGGGCATCAGCAATTCACGCCCGAGCACCTTCTCAAGGTTCTGCTCGACGATCAGGAGGGGCTGGCTTCCGGCCTGATCGACCAGGCGGGCGGGCGCTCGACGGATGCGCGGCAGGCAGTCGAGCTGGCGCTATCCAAGCTGCCCAAGGTCGAGGGCGACGGCGCTGGCCAGCTCTATCTCGCCCCCCAGACCGCGCGGCTGTTCAATACCGCCGAAGAGGCGGCGAAGAAGGCCGGCGACAATTTCGTCACAGTCGAGCGGCTGCTGCTTGCGCTGGCCATCGAGAAGGGCACGCAATCGGCGCGTATCCTCGCCGAGGCCGGCGTCACCGCCAACGGGCTGAACGCCGCCATCAACGAGCTGCGCAAGGGCCGGACTGCCGATTCGGCGTCCGCCGAGGAAGGATACGACGCGCTCAAGCGCTATGCGCGCGACCTCACAGAAGCCGCCCGCGAGGGCAAGCTTGATCCGGTGATCGGGCGCGACGAGGAAATCCGCCGCACCATCCAGGTGCTGTCCCGGCGCACCAAGAACAACCCGGTGCTGATCGGCGAGCCGGGCGTCGGCAAGACGGCCATCGTCGAGGGGCTGGCGCTCAGGATCATCAATGGGGACGTGCCGGAAAGCCTCAAGGACAAGAAGCTGCTCGCCCTCGACATGGGCGCCCTGATCGCCGGGGCGAAGTATCGCGGCGAGTTCGAGGAGCGGCTGAAGGCGGTGCTGCAGGAGATCACCGCCGAGGAAGGCCGTATCGTGCTGTTCATCGATGAGATGCACACCCTAGTCGGCGCCGGCAAGGCGGAAGGGGCGATGGACGCGTCCAACCTGCTCAAGCCGGCGCTCGCCCGCGGCGAGCTTCACTGCGTGGGGGCAACCACGCTCGACGAGTATCGCAAGAACGTCGAGAAGGACGCCGCGCTGGCGCGGCGCTTCCAGCCGGTGTTCGTGTCCGAGCCGGCGGTCGAGGACACCGTCTCGATCCTGCGCGGTCTGAAGGAGAAATATGAGCTGCACCACGGGGTGCGGATTACCGATTCCGCGCTGGTGGCGGCCGCCACACTGTCCAACCGCTACATCACCGACCGCTTCCTGCCCGACAAGGCGATCGACCTCGTCGACGAAGCGGCCTCGCGGCTCAGGATGCAGGTCGATTCCAAGCCCGAGGCGCTCGACGAGCTCGACCGGCGCATCATCCAGCTCAAGATCGAGCGCGAGGCGCTCAAGGCAGAGACCGACCGGGCCTCTAAGGACCGGCTGGGCAATCTCGAAAAGGAGATCGCCGATCTTGAGGAGAAGGCCAAGGAGCTGGAGACGCGCTGGCGCGCCGAGAAGGACAAGCTGGCCGGCGCCCAGAAGCTCAAGGAAGAGCTCGATCAGCGCCGCTTCGAACTGGAACAGGCCCAGCGGCGCGGCGATCTCGCCCGCGCCGGCGAACTGGCCTATGGCGTTATCCCCGAGCTCGAGCGTCGGGTCACCGAGATCGAGGAGGCCGAGCAGTCGGGCGAACTCATGCTTGAGGAAGCAGTGACGCCCGATCACGTGGCGCAGGTGGTCTCGCGCTGGACCGGCATCCCGGTCGACCGCATGCTCGAAGGCGAGCGCGACAAGCTCTTGCGGATGGAGGATGCGCTGGCCCGCCGTGTGGTCGGCCAGGAGGAGGCGGTCCATGCCGTGTCGACCGCGGTGCGCCGGGCGCGCGCCGGATTGCAGGACCCGAACCGGCCGATGGGCTCGTTCATGTTCCTCGGCCCAACCGGTGTCGGCAAGACCGAGCTAACCAAGGCGTTGGCGGCGTTCCTGTTCGACGACGAGACGGCGCTGATCCGTCTCGACATGTCGGAATACATGGAAAAGCACTCAGTCGCCCGCATGATCGGCGCCCCGCCCGGCTATGTCGGCTACGACGAAGGCGGCGCGCTGACCGAGGCGGTGCGGCGGCGGCCCTATCAGGTGATCCTGTTCGACGAGATCGAGAAGGCCCATCCGGACGTCTTCAACGTGCTGCTTCAGGTGCTCGATGACGGGCGCCTGACGGACGGCCAGGGGCGCACCGTGGACTTCCGCAACACGCTGATCGTGATGACCTCCAATCTCGGCGCCGAATATCTGGTCAACCAGCCGGAAGGCGAGGACAGCGACGCCGTGCGCGGCCAGGTCATGGAGATGGTGCGGGCGAGTTTCCGGCCGGAATTCCTCAACCGGCTCGACGAGATCATCCTGTTCCATCGCCTGAAGCGCGAGCAGATGGCGGCCATCGTGGATATCCAGCTCGAACGCCTGCGCAAGCTGCTTGCCGAGCGCAAGGTCACGCTCGACCTAGAGCCCTCGGCGCGCCAGTGGCTCGCCGACAAGGGGTACGATCCGGCCTACGGGGCCCGTCCCCTCAAGCGGGTGATCCAGAAATCGCTGCAAGACCCGCTGGCCGAACAGATCCTGGCCGGCGAGGTGCCCGACAGCACCCGGGTCGAGGTCAGCGAGGCCGGCGGCGAACTGCACTTTAGCGTGGGTGAGAGCGCGGAAGAGGCAGCAGCCTGAGCCGTCGCCGGCTTGCCGGGGTGGACAGGGCGACGGCGGCAGCCCCGCCGTCGCCCGTTTTCTTGGATCGCGCCCGCGCCGGCTACTCGGCGGCCGACACGCGCGCTTGCGGAAAGCCGATCTCGACCAGCGTGCCTTCGTCGGGGCGGCTGCGGATGGCGAATTCGGCCTGATTGGCTTCGACCAGAGCCCGGGTCAAGGGCAGGCCAAGCCCGGTGCCCTGCTGCTGATATTCGGGCCGCACGGCAAGCTGCCGGAAAGGCTCCAAAGCGGTTTCGATGTCACCTTCCGACATACCGATCCCGGTGTCGCGGACGCGCAGCGTCACCCTCCCCTCGCTGTTCACACCGGTCGACACGAAGACCTGCCCGCCCGGCGGGGTGAATTTGATGGCGTTCGACAGGAGATTGAGCATGACCTGGCGCATGCTGCGGCTGTCGGCCACCACCGGCGGCAGATGGCGCGCCAGGCTGTTTCGGATGATGACCCGCCCGCTATTGGCCTGAGGCTGCATGATGGCCACCGATTGCTCGACGATGTCGTTGAGGTCGAGATCGGTGAAGTCGAGCTCCAAGCGGCCGGCCTCGACCTTCGACAGGTCGAGCAGATCGTTCACCAGGCTCATGATGTGCTCGCCGCTGGCCCGCATGTCGCGGACATATTCGCGGTAGCGCTCGGTGCCGATCGGGCCAAAGCGTTCCTCGAGCATCACCTCGGCAAAGCCGACGATGGCGTTGAGCGGCGTGCGGATCTCGTGGCTCATCCGGGCCAGGAAGTCGGATTTCTGGGCGCTCGCCTCCTCGGCGCGCCGGCGAGCGGCCACCAGCTCGGCTTCGGCCGCCTTCCACTCGGTCAGATCGCGCAACAGAGCACAGAAACGCGGCGAGGCCGAATCGCCGAGACGCCCGAGCGTGAGGAACAGCGCCGCCTCGCCGCCGCTGGTGCGCGCGACGACCTCGCAGCCATCGTTGATGAGCCCCTCCACCCCACCCAGCACAACGCGCAAGACGTAGTCGCGCACCGTCTGGCGGCTTTCCTCGGCGACGAGTTCCTCGAGCCCGTGCCCTACCATCTCGCCGGCCTCGCGGCCGAACAGAGCCTCGGCGCTGCGATTGACCGTCTCCACCCTGCCCTCGCTCGACAGGACGAGGACACCGTCGGTCGCGGTATCGAGGATCGCGCGTAATTCGGCGATCTCGTCGGCCTGGGCCTGATCCGGCTCGGCCGGCGGCGCCGGCCGTACGGTTAGCAGTGTCGCCATCGCGCCGAACCACGGAATCACACTGATCTGCGACTCCACCGCGAACGCGTCGCCATCCTGCCGGTGTGCGATCACGGTTCCGCTGTCGGTGTCGCGCTCGCCGGTGAACAGGCTGGCCGCGCCGCCGGCGATCTCGAGGTCATCGAGGTCGGAATAGCCGAACATGTCGAGCATAGCGGGGTTGGCATAGACGATCCGGTCATCGCGCAAGACGGCGACCCCGAGGGGCAGCCGATCGAGAACCCCGCCAAGGACCGAGTCCGCCTCGCCAGTATGTTCCTCATGCGCCGGGTGCCTTTCCTCGGATTGGCCGGGCGAAGGGTCGGCATCATCGCCGTCCCCGTCATCGCCAAGGCCGGCATGCGCGGCCGGTGCGACGCCGGCACCACCGTCGGCCTTAAGCGCCTCGGCGATCGCCCGGAAGGCGCTCACCTCGACCTCGTTGAGCGCTGCCGCATTGCGCGCCGCGGCGTCGGTGGCCGGGGATGGGGCACCGCCGGCACCCCCGCACGCAGCCTCGGACGCGGTTCCGACCTCGGTGGCGACGACGGTTCCGAAACCCCGATAGCCGACGAAGGCGCCCCCCTCGCCGAGCCGCGGATGGGCGGCGAGATGAACGCGGGCGGTCTGTCCCGTGTCGGTCGGCCAGTCGAGAGCCTCCGCCTCCCAGGGCTGGCGGTCCGCGAGCGCCGCCGCAATGGCACCGTCGGTGTCCAGTCCGCGGGCGTCGGCCACGTCGCGCCACGATCGCCCGGTCAGGGCCGCGGACCGCGCCCCGACCGCTTTGGCGAGCGCCGGGCCGACCTCGACGAACCGGCCCGCCTCATCCAGGACGAAGGAAAACCGGCGAGGATCGCCCGGCACGTCCGGCTTCCAAGCCTGAGGCGCCACCTCCCGGACCTGTCCGGCATCATCCGTCTCGCGCTCCATTGCGTCCTCCCGCGGCGCGTCCCCGCCCGTCCCGCTCATGGCGCCGCCGATTTCCAGGCGCAACTTCTGCCCGGTCCCGTCCAGCTCGACGGTTTGCCCCGCCGCCCCGCCGCTGCCGGCCCGCGCGGCCGGATTCTCGTAGAGCAAGCCATACTCACCATGCAGCCGGACAGGTTCGTCCCAGCCATCGAACAGGACCGCCGCCTGCGCCTCGAGCGATCTCTCATCGCCGGACGGCTGCGCCGCCTCGACCAGGACCCAATTCGGGCCCATCCGGTCGCCGACCAGGCGGCAGGAACACAGCAGGGGAATGTCGCGCGCGCCGACGAAGAAGCGCAACGTCGCAAGCCGCGGTGCGCCATCGCGCGGCAGGCTGGTTGCCGCCCGCGCCAGCGGCATCAATCCGGGGCGCGAGACGTCGAACCGGCGCGCCTGAAGCGCGGTCAGTCCTGCAGTGCGGAAGAAGGCAACGCCCGCGGCATTGGCGAAAAGGATGCGCCCGGCGGGGCCATCCCACAGCCACGCCGGCGTCCCGTCAAAGACGATCTCGCGCACACGCGGCACGGACAGGATATCGCAAAGCATCACGGAGCCGGTCGGCATGTCGAGTCGCTCGTGTGTCGGTCCGGCGACGCCCACCGTCGCCGGCTCGGCATCCGGCCTCCACGAACGGGCGCCAGAAGCCGCCGCATCCTCCGCATCCCGTCGCGGGGATGTTATAGTCGCGGCACGCGATACCCGTCCAGCATCGAGCTTGGCAATCTCGGTGTTCGATGGGGGCGTGGTTAAGGAAGACGATAGTCCATTTCGGCGGCGCACCGTTGCCGCCGAAGGCGAGCGAGAGACGCGAACCCGGAGCAAACGATGAGCAACCCGTTCGAAATCCCCGAAACCATGCGCGATTTCGCGATGCAGAGCATGCAACAGGCGCGCAAGGCGTTCGACGACTATATCAGTGCCGCCCAGAAAGCGGCCGAGGACATGTCGGGCTCAGGCACGGCCGCCCAGGACAGCGTCAAGCGCCTGCAGGAGGAAACCATGGCCTTCGCCGAGGCAAATGTGACCGCCAGCTTCGAACTCGCCCAGCGTATCGTGAAGGCGCGGGATCCGCAGGAGATGGTCCGCATCCAGCAGGAATATCTTCAGCAGCAGATGGCCGCCTTCGCCGACCAGAGCCGCCGCCTGGCCGAGATCGCCGCCTCGGGCACGGGGCCGAGCAAGCCCCGCTGACCTAATCACGGTCAGCAACCCGCCTTTTTGTGCGTTGCAATATTTTCTGTTGCAACGCACTAGATTATTGCCTATATTGTGATGCGACACTGCGAGCACACCGGAGATAGGCTGATTTTTCAGCATTTTCTGCCGATTGCCGCCAGCGGCAAATCTATTGCCGTGCAACATTGCAAGGAGTTGACGATGAGCGGAACCAGCAAGACAGCAGAAACCAAGGACAAGTCCTCCGCCACCCGACCGGCCGGCTTTGAGGTCGGCGCGGCGATGCGCGAAGCCACCGAGGCCGGGCTCGGCCAGGCCAAGGAGGCCTATGACTCCTACAAGTCCCTGGCCGAGGACGCGACCGGGCTGTTCGAGGAGAGCTTCTCGAGCGTCAATCAGGGCGTCAGCGCGTTCCAGGCGAAGTTTCTGGATGCCGGTCGCAAGAATGTCGATGCCGGTTTCGATTTCGCGACCCGCGCCCTAGCCGCCAAGTCCGTCACCGAGCTCATGGAACTCCAGACCCAGTTCGCCCGTCAGCAGTTCGAGGCGCTGTCGCAGCAGGCCCGCGACTTCCAGGAGCTGACGACCAAGGTGCAGTCCGATGCCGCCAAGCCCTTCAAGGAGGGCGTATCGAAGATGACGGCCCAGTTCCAGCGCGCAAGCTGATCCAGGCGCCCGACCGGCCGAACGCCAAGCAAGGGGCGCGCAAGAGCGGCGCCCCTTTTCCACTTTGAGCGGACGTGGCGTGCCACGGGCACTTGAAGTGGCCTCCACGACGCCCCATTGTTCAGTGGGCCAAGACGAACGTGGAGGAGACGGGGCCACTCGCCCCCATTTGTCATGAGTCAGACATCCAATCGTGTCTTCGACGAACTGGCGCGCCTGATGACCGACGCTGCTGGCGTGGCGCGCGGCATGCGCGAGGAGGCCGAGACCGTTTTTCGCAGCCAGGCGGAGAAGGTGCTTCGGGATCTCGACGTCGTGCAACGCGAGGAGTTCGAGGCCGTCCGCGAGATGGCGTCGCGGGCGCGCGAGGAGAATGAGCGACTGGCGGCGCGGATCGTCGAGCTCGAGAAACGTCTTGGCCCCGAGGGCGCAGCACCGAAGGCGGCCGCGACACGTAAGCCGCGCGGGTCGAAGGGCAGCGCCCCTTCGACATCGGATTGACCGGCCGGTGCGGCGAGAGGTCTCTTGAAGGTTCGCAGCCAAGTCATTAACAGGTCGCGGCGATTGCGGTAGCCGATGAGGATTCGGCCAAGCTATAGTGAGTTCATGCTGCGATTCGGTCTTTCGTTGCGACCAATCCCAGCCGGGGTGGTGCGGCCCGGGCCAAAGGTGCCCCGTGTCACGGCCGGCCCCTCGCCGGCCCCTTTCTTCTCAGCCGCCACCACCCAATACGCCGCTGCCCCGCCGGCAGTCGCGCGCTTCTTCCAGCCGACAAACGTTCGCGAGGACCGGATATGACGCACGTCGACTTCGAGACCGAACGCCTGGTCAACCCCGTCGACACGGTCGAGCATATCGCCGCGCTCAACGATTGGGCCTTCGACCGCTCCGGGGATAACGAGATATCGATCAGCGTCGCCGGGAACTGGACCGACTATCACATCTCGTTCACCTGGATGGACGAGATCGAGGCGCTTCACCTGGCCTGCGCGTTCGACCTCAAGGTGCCCGAGAGCCGCCGACGGGAGATCATCGAGCTTCTCTCGCGCATTAACGAGCAACTCTGGATCGGCCATTTCGATCTCTGGCAGCAGGAGGGCGTGGTGATCTTCCGGCACGCCCTGCCGCTGGCCGGGGCCGAAGCCAGCGCGCGCCAATGCGAGGCGTTGCTCGAGGCCGCCATCGAGAGCTGCGAGCGCTTCTACCAGAGCTTCCAGTTCGTTATCTGGGCCGGTAAGCCCGCCAGCGAGGCCATGGAATCCGTCCTGTTCGAAACGGCAGGCGAGGCATGACGCTGGCCGATCTCGGCCCGGTCCTGCTGGTCGGCGCCGGGAAGATGGGCAGCGCCATGCTGGAGGGCTGGCTGGATCGCGGCCTGGACCCAACCGCCACGATCGTGGTTGATCCGGCCCCGCCCGCCGAGACGAAACAGCTCATCGCCGAGCGCGGCCTCGTCCACAACCCGAAGGAACTCGGCCCACCGGCCTCGGTGATCGTGGTCGCGGTCAAGCCCCAGCTCATCCGCGATGTGTTGCCCGGCATCGCCCGGCAGGTCGCGCCGGGAACCGTGGTCGTCTCGATTGCCGCCGGCACGCGCCTGGACACGCTCGCCGGGCTTCTGCCCGCCGGCAGCGCCATCATCCGGGCCATGCCCAACACGCCCGCCGCCATCGGTCGCGGCATCACGGTCTGTGTCGGCAATGAATTCGTCGAGGAGGCCCAGCGCACCATGGCAACGGCGATGCTGAACGCCAGCGGCACAGTTGAGTGGATTGAGGATGAAGGGCTGATCGACGCCGTGACCGCGGTGTCGGGATCGGGGCCCGCCTATGTCTTCTGGCTCGCCGAATGCCTCGCCGAAGCCGGTCGCGCCGCCGGATTGCCGGCGGACCTCGCCGAGCGACTGGCTCGAGCAACGGTGAGCGGCGCCGGAGAGATGATTCATGTGCGCGACGACAAGCCTGGCCAGCTGAGGGAGAACGTCACCTCGCCCGGCGGCACGACGGCGGCGGCGCTCTCGGTCCTCATGGCCGAGGACGGACTGCAACCGCTCATGGTCAAGGCCGTCGCGGCAGCCAAGAAACGCGCGGCGGAGCTTGCCGATTAGGCATTGAGCCTCTTGAACCGGCCCGCATTGCCCCTATGCTGTGCGGCTTGGAAGGTGCAATGGCGCGACAACCACGTTCCCAATCGGCAAGCCCGACAGCCGACAACACAGCTGACAGCATCGTCGACGCCGCGTTGGCGCTGGCCAGCGAGCGCGACTGGGACAGCGTGCGGCTGAGCGAGATCGCCGAGCGGTCCGGTATCGGCCTTGCCGAGCTGCGGGGCCATTTCTCCGGCAAGCACGACATTCTCAGCGCCTTCGCCGCCCGCATCGACCGCCAGGTTCTCGAGGGCATCGATACCGAGCTTGCTGCCGAGCCGGCCCGGGACCGTATTTTCGATGTGGTCATGGGCCGCTTCGATGCGCTACAGCCCTATCGCGAGGCGGTGCGCTCCATCGCCCGCGCATTGAACCGCCGCCCGGCCGAGCTCATGGCCTGGAATTCGGTTGCCCTGCGGTCGATGCGCTGGATGCTGGAAGGCGCCGGAATCGACGCCTCGGGGCGGTTCGGCGCGCTGCGGGCGCAGGGCCTCGCCTGGGCCTATGGGCGCACGCTCCGGGTCTGGCTCGACGACGACGATCCGGGCATGGCGCGCACCATGGTGGCGCTCGACCGGCGCCTGCGCGACGGCGAGGACTGGCTGCGCCGCATCGATTCGCTGTGCGGGCTCGCCGGCATGGCACGACGCGCGACGCGCCGGCGGCGCCAGGCCCGCCGCGACGAAATGCCGGAAGAAGGCCCGGAAACCTCGCCAGGTTGAGCCCGATCTGTGTCCATGCTAGCCCGACCATCCGGAGGTGCCCATGGACCAGCCCAGCAATTCTCAGATCACCTTTGACGACTTCCTGCGCGTTGATGTCCGGGTGGGAACGATCGTTGCCGTCGATCCCTTCCCGGAAGCCCGCAAGCCCGCCTACAAGCTGACCATTGACTTCGGCCCCGGGATTGGCCGCAAACGGTCCTCGGCCCAGCTCACCAAGCACTATCAGCCGGAGGATCTGGTCAACCAGCAGGTGGCCGCCGTGGTCAACTTTCCACCGCGCCAGATCGGCAAGTTCATGTCCGAGGTCTTGACGCTGGGCTTTCCGGACGGCGACGGCGAGGTCGTCCTTGTCGGCCCCGAACGCCAGGTGCCCGACGGCGGCCGGCTCTATTAGCGCAGGTGCCGGCCGCGCCGTCTGCCGCCGAGTGGCCGCGCAGCCGGCATATCCTAATCGCCATCGCCCCCGCCGGCTTCGCCTGCCGCAAGCTTGCGGGCAAGAAGCGTGTGAACCACGATCGCGTTCGCCCTCGCGGTTCCCAAAGAACCGCTGGCAAACTATTGTTCTTTAATTGGATTTTTCGAATGTCACATTTTGATCGGGCGCTGGCCGCGCGTCGGTATCAAATGTGAAGTTCATTCCACTACTATGTCAGGTTCGAACGAACGGAGCACGCCGCGCCCATGGAACCCTCGGGCACCTATCTGTTGCTGTTGATTTTCGGCGCGGCGGCGCTTCTGTTGTGGGGCACGCGGATGGTGCGCACGGGGGTGACGCGCGGCTTCGGCACGGAGATGCGGCGCATCCTGGCGCGCGGGCTTTCCAACCGGCTGCTGGCAGCCGGCAGCGGCGCCCTGGCGGCGGGCAGCCTGCAAAGCTCCACCGCGGTGGCGCTGCTCGTCACCTCCTTCGTCAAGGCGGGCTTTCTTGGGGTCGCGCTGGGGCTTGCCCTGATGCTCGGGGCCGATGTGGGCAGCGCGATCATCGCCTCGCTGCTGACCCTGGACATCAAGCGCTTCTGGCCACTCTTCATCTTTGTCGGCTATGTGCTGCACACCGTCTATGACCTGCGCAGCGCGCGCGGCAAGCAGAGCGGGCGGATCCTGCTTGGCATCGGCCTCATCCTGCTGGCGCTGGAGAGCATGTCGGCGCTGTCGGCGGAGCTGTCGGACAGCCCGATCATCCTCATGCTGATGCAGGCGCTTGCCGACGAGCCGCTGGTGGCGGTGCTGATCGTGGCGGTGCTGACCTGGCTCGCCCATTCCAGCATCGCCATGCTGCTGTTCGTGGCCGCCCTGGCCGCGGCCGGGGTTCTGGCCGAGCCGGCCCTGGTGGTCGCGATGGTGCTGGGCGTGAATATCGGCGGCGCCATGCCGGCGATCATGCTGACCCTGGCCGAGCCGGCCGAGGCTCGGCGCATCGCCATCGGCAATGGCCTGTTCAAGCTCGCCGGCGCGGCGGCTGGGCTGGCGCTGCTGCCCTGGCTGGCCTTGGCCTATGGCGCCCTGCCGGGCGATCCCGGCTTTCGCACCGTGATCGCCCATATCCTGTTCAATGTCTGCCTCGCGGTGGCGTTCCTGCCGCTGATTCATCCCGTGGAGCGACTGCTGGCCCGGCTGTTGCCCGGCGCGCCGGAGGAGGAAGAGGAGAAGTTCGGGCCGATCTATCTGTCGTCGACGCCGAGCAACACCCTGCCCTCGCTGGCCCTGACCTCGCTGGTGCGCGAGACGCTGCGCATGATCGACCTTGTCGAGGCCATGCTGAGGGCCGCCATGGAGACCCTCCACAGTGCCGAGCGCAGCCGGCTCGCCGAGATCGGCCGGCTCGACGATCAGGTCGACACGCTGTGCGAGGCGATCAAGGCCTATGCCACCGAGCTCACCCGGCAGGACCTGGAGCCGGCGGAA
>SKQW01000103.1 GCA_007118805.1 Rhodobiaceae bacterium
AATTCGAGATCGACGAACGATCCGCCATCGACGCCGGTTGGAAACCGTGGAGGGACATAATGCACAAGGCTGTTGCGGGAGCCATGGGGCTCGCTTTGCTGGCTTCGCCGGAAGCCCTGGCTCAGGCCGGTGAGCCGGCCGAAATCATTCAGGAATCGCTTGGCCTCACGCCGAGCCCGCCATGGGCCGAGGGCGATGAGGTCGGCATGGCGAACACGCAGGGCGCGGGCACTTGGCTGCGCTGCGCGAGCCATCTGACGGCACCTGGTGCCAGGGTCTACGAAATCTCCTATGAGCGCTCCAACACCATGCCGCTGTCCCCGTTCGGGGTGCCGCTCGAATACGAATACCGGCCGACCGTGGGCATTCCCGGCACGCTGCACGCCTTCAACGGGGAACAGGTGGTCAGCGGAGAGCCCGGCGCGCAGGGCACGCAGATGGACGCGCTCGGTCATTTCGGCGTGCTGTCCGAGCCCTGGGGCGGCGAGGGCGATTTCCCGGCCGACGGGGTGACCTATTACGGCGGCTTTACGCAGGACGAGGTCAAGCCGAGCCCGGATTCTCCGCTTGAGAAGCTCGGCATCGAGAAGGCGCCGCCGATCGTGACCACCGCGGTGCTGCTCGATGCCCAGGCGCATAACGGGGGCGAGCCGCTCGGGCCGGGCGACCTCGTCACGGCTGCCGACATCGAGGCGATGCTGGACGCCCAGGGGCTAGCCGAGCGCGGCATCCTGCCGGGCGACGTGGTCTACATCCATACCGGCTGGGGCGCGAACTGGCAGGATCCGGTGGACGAGTCGCCCTACTACACGATGGGGCCGGGAATCTCCTATGACGGCACCCAATACCTGGCCGACAAGCGCATCGTCCTGCTTGCCTTGGACAACCCGTTCACGGACCCGGTCAATGAGGGCGCGCTTGTCGGCGAAGCCGGGCCGCCCGAGGGCACGCCGGAGGGTCTGCCCTTCGCAATCCATCACTACAATCTGGTGGAGGCCGGCATCCATCAGATCCAGAACGCCAAGCTCGACGAGCTCGCCGCGGACCAGGTGTGGACGTCCTGCACTATCATCCTGCCCCTGCGGTCACGAGGCGGGGCCGGCTCGCCGGTGCGGCCGGTGGCGATCGGCGCCTCGCACCGGTAAGGCCGCCATCCAGGCTACGGCGCGGCAGGAACACAATTGCCGCGTCGCGGCCATTCGACGGAAAATCTCCGCGTTTTAATCCCGATTGGCGCTGCCTTCCACCACGATTGGATGCCTGTCGAGATTGTCGATCATCCGGCGGATGGACTGCTTAAGCCCGGCCTGCTCGGCCTCGCCGAAGCCCTTCGTCACCCGCCTGGCATGGGCAATGCTGAGGGTGCGCAGCTTCGCATAGATTGCGCGGCCGCGCGCCGTCATCGAGACTGTCACCACGCGCCCATCCGGCTCGCTTCGCTCCCGACTTACCAGCCCGTCCGCCTCCATCCGCATCACCAGCCGGCTCAGCGTCGACTGCTCGATCATGGCATAGGCGGCAAGCTCGTTGACGGTAACGCTCTCGGCCGAATCGAGCACCGCCAGAACCCGCCAGTGGGAGATGGTCAGCCCATGGGCGCGAAGGTCGCGATTGAGCAGACGGTTCATTCGAAAGGTGAGACGGTTGATCAGATAGGGAAGAATGTCCTCCAGAACGATGTCCTCGTGGCCCTCCGCGTCCGGCTTCGTCGCAGGGTCATCGCTCATCGCAAGCTGGCGCTTCTTGGCAGGCATGTCTTCGTCCGGTGTCCCTTCTGCTTTCGACAGGCGGTTTAGAGGGAGTCGGGGCCCTCGCCAATGACTTTACGGTTGATCGGCGAAGGAGCGCACCGTGCGGATCGCCCCGTCAAGAAGCTCTCCGTCCTCGTCCTGAAGGGCGGCCTCGTGCACGCGGCGGAGCCAGTCGGCGCCATCGCGGCGATCGCGCAGCATCTCGGCGGTGTCGATCACCCGGGCGAACTTCGACAGGCCCCGTTCGTGCGTGTCGCTGTAGCCCTTGATGAGCCGCCGGCAGTTGAGCATCTCAACCGCCAGCTCGTAATTGGCCGGCGCCATGGCCAGCACGCGGTCCAGCCAGTCCCCGATATGGGCCATCTCGCGCTCATGGCGCAGCATGCGCCGCCGCCAACGGCGCAGGCCGGCGATGGCCGACAACGTCGTAAACCACAGGATCGAATCCGAGCGCACGCGGCGGCCGCGATTGACCAGCCGGTCGAGCGCCCGAAAGGCCCGTGGGCGCCCCTCTACCCAGCGGCCGATCCTGGCGGGAAGCATGGAGCACACCTCGGCCCCGCGCGGATGCATGTATTCGGTCAGCTTGACCACCTGATGCTCGGCCGCGCCCAGCTCGTCGCGAATCCGGGCAAAGCGCGCCGGCCGCGTCTTGCGGTCGGCGACCCGGATGACGTCGTCATAAGCCATGGCATTGGCCAAATGCTTGGCTGCGGCCTGGGTCAGCGCATGACCGTGCGCTGCGCCCCCTGAAGCGCGGTCGATGGCGGCGACGGCCGCCAGACGGTCGAGATACTCGCCACCATAGGCCGGGTCCTGAAATTCCACCACCTTGGCCAGGCCGTGGCCTGCGATCTCCCGCGCTTCGGCCGGCACGGCGGCGAGCCGGCTGGTCAGCTCCGCCCACTGGCGCAGCGCGCGCGGCGGGCCGTCCGGCCCGGCCGGCGGCG
>SKQW01000226.1 GCA_007118805.1 Rhodobiaceae bacterium
CTCGGCGATCTCTCCGGCATGATCGCGGCGGGGCAGCTCAAGCTCGCCGACCTGTTCGATCAGGACATGCTGGGCGACGACCTCGAGGCGTGGCTCGACGAGTCCAACCTGATGAAGCGCAGCTTCCGCAACTGCGCGGTGATCGCCGGGCTGATCGAGCGTCGCCATCCCGGACGGGAAAAGACGGGCCGCCAGGTCACCATGTCGTCCGACCTGATCTACGACGTATTGCGGAGCCATGAGCCCGACCATCTGCTTCTCAAGGCGACCCGCGCCGATGCGGCCACCGGTCTTCTCGACGTCGGGCGGCTGTCGGATATGCTGGCGCGCATCCGTGGGCGAATCGTTCACAATCCGCTTGCGCGCATTTCGCCGCTGGCGGTGCCGGTGATGCTGGAGATCGGCCGCGAGAGCGTTGCCGGCGAGGCCGAGGAGAGCCTTCTGGCCGAGGCCGCGGACGAACTCATCAGGGAGGCGATGGATGGGCCGTGAGGGGGAAGTGATCGACATCCGCGGTGCCCGGCTCGTTCCGGACGTCTCCGGCGGCCTGTGGTGGCCCGAGACGGAGACGCTGGTGGTCGCCGACCTGCATCTGGAGAAGGGTTCGGCCTTCGCCGCGCGCGGGGCGATGCTGCCGCCTTACGACACCGCCGCCACGCTTGCCCGGCTCGAGGAAACCGCGGCGCGGCGCGGGCCCCGGCGGATCATTGCGCTCGGGGACAGCTTCCATGATTCCGGAGCCGGTGGCCGGCTGGCCGACTGCGACCGCGACCGGCTCGTCCGGCTGCAGAGCCGCTGCGACTGGTTGTGGATCGCCGGCAACCACGATCCGGCGCCGCCCGAGGGGATCGGCGGTGCCTGGCATGAGGAGGTGACCATCGGTCCGCTGACCTTCCGGCATGCTCCCGAAACCGGGGGCGGGACCGGCGAGATCGCCGGCCATCTCCATCCGGTCGCCAGGGTGCGGCTCAAGGGCCGGGCGCTGCGCCGGCGATGCCTGGTCTGCGACGGGTTTCGCGCCATCCTGCCCGCCTTCGGTGCCTTTACCGGCGGGCTGAACGTGCTCGATGCCGCTTATGAGGGGTTGTTTGCCGGGCGCGGCTTCACGGCCTGGCTGCTGGGCGCGCGATCGGTCTATCCGCTGCCCGGGCATCTTCTCGTCGGGTGAGCGGGTGTCTCAATCCCGTCTGAATATGACGCCTGCGAACCATCCTGCGAAGATTGCGATGGCGACGGCGCCGAGGCCGTAGAGGAGGGGTCGGCGGGTGGCCCAGTTGGAGACGCGCTCCTCGAAGCCGGACTTGGCGACCCAGAAGGTCTCGCGCTGGGTGGCGACCAGCGAACCCTCGGCGAAGACCAGGATGCGGGCGGAGTAGGCGCCGGTGCGGATATAGGCGGGCAGGGGGATGCGGGTGGCGAACAGGGCCGGGGCCATCATGTCGACGGCGCGCTCGGCGGTGACATACAGCCCCCGGTCGGCCTTGCGCTCGATCATCGCCCGGCGGAACTCCTCGGCCTGGGCGGGGGAGTCGGCGCCGTCGGCCTCGAGCCGGATATTGCCAAGCCCGATCTGGTAGGCGGCCAGCGTCTCGGCATCGGCGATCTCGGCGACCGGCCGGTTCGACAGCACCGCGTAATAGGACGGCGCATCGGCGAAGCTGACCGCCCGGCGGTTGATCCAGATGCCGGCGACCCGCTCGCGCCGCCGGGTGACGGTGTCCGCGCCCGGCCCGCGCACCACCACCGCGACATCGTAGGCCTCGGCCAGCTCGGCGCCGGGCTCGGGCTCGATCAGCCCGAACAGCGTCAGCTCGGTGCCCACGAAGTTGGACTGGATCTCGACCCGGGTGTCGGACATCCCGGCGGTGACGGTCTCCCCCCGCGCCGGGCCCGAACCCGGCACCAGCATGAGGACAAGGGCGAGGAGCGCCGCCGCCGCGATGAGACCGCCGCCCCTCACAGGCCCAGCCCCGTCTCGACGACGTAAAGGCTGTCGGGCGTCGACACCAGGTCGTAGAGCAGCCGCCCGGCCACCGCCAGAACCAGCAGCGCCAGCAGCCCGCGCAGCTGCTCGCCGCGCAGCTTGTGCCCGGCAAAGGCGCCGAACTGGGCGCCGATCACCCCGCCGACCATCAGTATGAGCGCCAGAACCACATCGACCGTGTAGTTCGTCGTCGCGTGCAGAACGGTGGTAAAGGCGGTGACAAAGACGATCTGGAACAGGCTGGTGCCGATGACCACGCTGGTCGGCACCCGCAACAGATAGATCATCGCCGGGACCATGATGAAGCCCCCGCCCACGCCCATGATGGCGGCCAGCAGCCCGACCGTGGCGCCGATCGCCAGCACCGGGATGGCGCTGACATAAAGCCGCGAACGCTTGAAGCGCATCTTGAAGGGCAGGCCGTGGATCCAGGTGTGCTGGCCCGGCCGCCGCCCCGACACCGGCCGGCCGCGCCGCCGCGCCCGCATCGCCCGGGCGCTCTCGATGATCATCAGCGTGCCGATGCTGCCTAAAAGCCCGACATACAGAACCGAGATCAGAAGGTCGAGCTGGCCGACCGCGCGCAACACGCGGAACACCATAACGCCGATCAGCGAGCCGACGAGCCCGCCGGCGAGCAGGACCAGCCCGAGCCGGACATCGACCCCCCGGCGCCGCCAGTGGGCCAGCGCCCCCGAGGTCGAGGCGGCAACGATCTGGTTGGCCTCGGTGGCCACCGCCACCGCCGGCGGAATGCCGTAGAAGATCAATAGCGGCGTCATCAGAAAGCCGCCGCCAACCCCGAACATCCCCGACAGAAACCCGACCGCCCCGCCCATGCCGAGAAGCACGAACATGTTCACCGCAAGCTCGGCAACAGGCAGGTAAATCTGCATCGAGGTTCGGTTCGGGTTCAGGGTTGAAAGAAGGAAGCTCGCGTCATCGTCTTCCGTGTGCGTTCAGCGCCAGGCCGGTCGGTCAGGCCGCCTGGCCACTATGCTCGGGCATGTAGTAAAGGGACACAACGTGGCGTGCCTCGGCAAAGAACAGCCAGCGCTCCACGAGCATTCCCGGTGCCTGGGCAAGAACCGCGAGCACGGCGAGCACGGCGGCCGGGATCCCGCCGATCAGGGCCGCGCCGGCGGTCAGCCCGAGAGGGATTGCGAAAGCCGCGGCTTCGGTTATGCGTCTGAGCCTGGCGCTGTGCTTGCGGGCGATCCTGTAGCCCATTTCCTTCATGAGGTAATTGGCTTCGGTATGGGGCCATTCCACGGTGCGGATGCGGCCACCGGCCAGCCCCGTGGCGTCATTGGCCGTTACCGGCAGGGGGGCGGTGTCGTTGTGCCGCCAGGTCGCCCGTTTCCACGCCCATCCGGCGGCGATTGTCGCGGCCGCGAACAAGGAGAAGGCCGTGCTGTACGCGCCGAAAAGGTGCAGCAGCGCGTTCAACAGCACCGCCCCCGTCATCAGGGCGAAGATCAGATAGGCGGGCAGGGTGTAGACGCTTGCCCATTCGGGGATCGGTCTGAGCGAGGCATAGATCTTGGCCGTGGCGACGACGGTGGCCGCCGCGCCCAAAGCGGCAAGGAGACCGGCCACCATGATCGCGCCGTCGAGCCGGGCCAGGATAACCCAGCCGATTGCGAAGATTCCGGCGGGAACGAAGGTCACCACGCTCAGCACCCCCTCGCGGGACAGCCAGGAGCTGCGCCATTGGGAAAAGGCGCGCCAGGCGCGCTCCGGCCGTCCCAGATGGACGGTCGAACAGAGCAGCCCGCCCCCGATCAGCGCAAAGGCCAGCGCCAGGGAAACGCCGCCGAACCATGGACCTTCCGGCGTCAGTCCGGCCGGCCCGAGCACGCCGAGCAGCGCCAGCAGCCCGTAGCCGGCACCGCTTGCGGTCGTAAAGAGGATGATGGATAGAGCCGGATGCATGCCTAGAGCGCCTCTTCAGAGAGCATGCGGTCGACCCAGCCCAGGAAGCCGCCCTCGGCCGTGACGGATTCGAGTTCCTTGGCCGGCGCGTCGGTCGGCGCGGACGTCTTGGCACGGGGCGGCAGATACTTGTTGACCGGGTTGTAGCCGAGATCGGGCATGAGATCGACGCCGCCCCGTTCGGCCACGAGCTGCGAGACGGCGGAGTTCGGATCACCGAGATCGCCGAAATGGCGGGCGCCGGTCGGGCAGGCGGCGACGCAGGCGGGCACCCGGTCCACCTCGTCGAGGTTTTCGTTGTAGATCCGGTCGACGCAGAGCGTGCACTTCTTCATCACGCCCACATCGAAGTCGAAATCGCGCGCTCCGTAGGGGCATGCCCAGGCGCAGAGCTGGCAGCCGATGCACTTGTCCTCGTCGACGAGCACGATGCCGTCGGAGCTGCGCTTGTAGGAGGCGCCGGTGGGGCACACCGTGACGCAGGCGGGGGTCTCGCAATGCAGGCAGGACCGGGGGAAATTGACCGTCCGGCCGCCCTCGCCGCAGGACTGCTCGTATGTGTGCACGCGATTGAACCAGGTCCCGTCCGGCGCGCCGCCATAGGGATCGAAATCGGTCAGCGGCGCCATGTGGCCGCCGGTATTCCACTCCTTGCAACTGGTCACGCAGGCATGACAGCCGACGCATGTGTCAAGGTCGATAACGAGCCCGAGGCTCTTTTCCGTCTTTCCCGGCAGGCTGGTCATTCCGCCTTCTCGCGCATTGTGCGGAACCGAACGCCGTAGCGCAGCGTGTGGGGCGGCGTCTCCGGATCGGGTGGCGGCTTGATCGGCTCGAATTGCGGGGCGCCGTGGCCGGCCTCTTCCGGCGCGCAGGGCCTGATACGGACCTTCAGATCGAACCAGGCGGCCTGGCCGGTCACCGGGTCGGAGTTCGAGAAGCGGTAACCGCTCTCCTCGCTGGGAAGGAGTTCGGCGATGGCGTGGTTGAGCAGAAAGGACTTCTCGTACTCGCCGGCATCCTCCTTGAGCATCCAGGCGCCGCGCCGCTTGGCGATGGCATTCCAAGTCCAGACCGTGTCGGGATTGACGCCGTCAACGAGCCGGACCTGCCCTCTGACGCGCGCCTGTCGGCTTTCGATCCAGACCCAGTCATCGTCGGCAATGCCCAGGCGCGCCGCGGTCGCCCGGTTGACGAACAGCCTGTTCTGGCTGGTGATCTGGCGCAGCCAGGCGTTCTGCCCGCCCCAGGAATGATACATGTGCATGGGCCGCTGGGTGACGGCGTGAAGCGGGAACTCCGCCCCATCGGGCGCCTGCTGCTCGAGAGGCTCGTACCAGAATGGCAGAGGATCGAAATAGGTGACGAGACGCTCGCGCAGCTCTTCGGGCGGCAGGACGTCACCATGTCCCTGTCCGGCGAGACGGAAACGCTGCAGCGGTTCCGAATAGAGCTGCAACACGATCTGCTCCGCGGCGGGCACAAAGCCCATCTTCTTGGCGAAGTCGAGATAGCCGCGATTGGCCATCTTGTAGTAGCTCTGGTCGGGCGGGAGCTCGTGTTTCCAGAAACCGCCATTGGCGATATAGCGCGCGAGCTGATCGGGGTTGGGTTCCCCCCGCCCATGGCTTTCGCCCTCCCGCCCACGCCAGCCGGCGAGCGGTCCGATGCCAGGCGAACGCTCGTGATTGACCATGTAGTCGGCGTAATCGCGATATTTCGGCTTGCCGCCCTCGTCGACCATTCCCGGCAGGCCGAGACGGGCGCCGAGATCGAGCAGCACCGACTGGAACGGCCTCACGTCCCGGTCGGGCTCGACGACCGGATGCCGGATGGCGTCGGCCGGCCCCTCGGCGTCGCTGATCGGCCTGTCGAGCAGGCTGATGCAGTCATGGCGTTCGAGATAGGTGGTATCGGGCAGCACGAGATCGGCATAGGCCACCGTCTCGGAGTAATAGGCGTCCGAATAGATGATGAACGGGATCCGGTATTCGCCCTCCGCGTCGCGCTCGGTGAGCATGGCGATGGTCTCGCTCGTGTTCATCGAGGAGTTCCAGGCCATGTTCGCCATATACATGAACAGCGTGTCGATCGGGTAGGGATCGCCCGCCCAGGCATTGCGAATGACCATGTGCATGATGCCGTGGGCGGCGAGCGGGGCTTCCCAGGAAAAGGCTTTGTCGATCCGAACCGGTCGGCCGTCGTCGTCTATCAGCAGATCTTCCGGGCCTGCGACGAAGCCCAGCGGTGGACCGTCAAGCGGGGTGTTCGGCGTCCCTCCGTCCTTGCCGGCCGGTTTGACTTGGGGCGGCGCGGGCTTGGGATAGGGGGGCTTGTAACGGAAGCCGCCCGGCACATCGATGGTGCCCAGCAATGTCTGCAGCAGGTGCAGCGCGCGACAGGTATGAAAGCCGTTGGAATGGGCCGAGATGCCCCGCATGGCATGCATCGCCACTGGTCGCCCGCGCATCGTCTGATGGCGACGCCCCCGGGCATCGGTCCAGGCGATGGGCAGCTCCACGACCTGCTCGAAGGCGGCATGGGCCAGTTCCGCGGCGACGCGGCGGATGGTGGCGGGCGCTACGCCGCAGGTTTCGGCCACGGCGTCCGGCGAATAGGTTTCGCTGAGATAGCGCTCTGCCAGAAGCGCGAAGGCGGGCGTGCATGTGCGGCCATTGACCGTATAGGCGCCGGTAAGGGCGGGCGAAAGGTCCGCCGCGCCGATTTCGGCGGGCGCGACCCTCTTGCGGTCCCAGACGAGCGGCGTGCCGCTGTCATCCCGGACGAACAGGCCGTCATCGGCGGCGCCCGGCTCTCGTATCACCAGGAAGGGTGCATTGGTGTATTCGGCCAGATAGGTCAGATCGACCTTGCCGGCCCGGAGGAGTTCGTGGACGAGGGCGAGCGCGAACAGCCCGTCGGTGCCCGGCCGTACCCCGATCCAGTCATCGGCGATGGCGTTGTAGCCGGTGCGGCAGGGATTGACGCCGACCACCTTGGCGCCGCGTTCCTTGAGCCGGCCAAGACCGATCTTGATCGGGTTCGAGTCATGATCCTCGGCGACGCCGAACAGCAGCAGATAGCGCGTGTGCTCCCAGTCGGGCTCCCCGAACTCCCAGAACGAGCCGCCGATCGAGTAGAGCCCGCCGGCTGCCATGTTGACCGAGCAGAAGCCGCCATGGGCGGCGTAATTCGGCGTGCCGAACCGGCTTGCCCACCAGCCTGTCAGCCCCTGCGACTGATCCCGCCCGGTGAAGAAGGCGAGCTTCTTGGGGTCGGTGTCCCGGATCCGGGCGAGGCGCTCGGTGGCGATGGACAGCGCCTCCTCCCACTCGATCTCGCGGAATTCCCCGGAGCCGCGTTCACCGACGCGCAGGAGCGGTTTCTTCAGCCGTGCCGGGCTGTAATGCTGCATGATGCCGGCACTGCCCTTGCCGCACAGCACGCCCCGGTTCACCGGGTGATCACGGTTGCCCTGGATATAGCGGATCTGGTTGTCCGAGACGTAGACGTCGATGCCGCACCGGCAGGCGCACATGTAACAGGTCGTTTGCCGGACATCGTCCGAGACGCGTGGTGAGGTGTCGACGCCGTCAGGCTCACCGGGAGCTTTCGTGGATTTCAGTGGGGCCTGAGAGGGTCGGCTGTTCGCGCCCTGACCCGTCACGAACGCGGCTCCGAACCGCGGGTCTTCCGCGCCCTGGCCTGAGACTTGGGCCCCGATCCGCGCATGTAATGCTGTTCCGGCCGGTAGGCCTCGCCCCTCAGCTGGGCGCGCATCCATTCGATCAGATCTTCAAGCGGTTTCATCATGGCTCCAACGCAGCGCGTTCGCCGGTCCGTATGGCTGCTGTTGATTGCGCGGAAGCATGATGTTCCAAGACCGATCTGTCCAACGAGTTATAATTGTCAAACCAATCGCGTTATGCGATCAGTTTTTCCGATGACCCTGGAGCAGCTCCGCATTTTCGTCGCCGTGGCCGAACGCAATCACGTCACGCGGGCGGCGCAGGATCTCGGCATTACCCAGTCGGCGGCGTCCGCGAATATCGCCGCACTGGAAGCGCGCTACCAGACGCGGCTGTTCTCGCGTGTCGGGCGCGGGATCGAGCTGACCGACGCGGGCCGTCGCTTCCTGCCCGAGGCGCGGGCGGTCCTCGCCAGTGTGGACAAGGCGCGTTCGGCTCTGATCGATCTGTCGGGTGTGATTTCGGGAACGGTGGCGGTGTCGGCGAGCCAGACGATTGCCAGCTACTGGCTGCCCAGGCGGCTGACCACATATCACGTCGCCTATCCGCAGGTGCAGCTCGAACTGTCCATCGGCAACACCCAGGAAGTCGAAAGCGCCGTGGTCGAGGGTGCGGCAGATCTCGGCCTCGTGGAGGGGCCGACACGCCACGCTTCTCTCGACCGTGTCAGGCTTGACCGCGACCAGCCGCTTCTCGTCCTGCCGGCCGACCGGTCGGCGCCGACCATGGCGGGCAGCGACAAGATCGATCTCAAGGCCATGACCTGGATCGTGCGGGAGGTGGGGTCGGGCACCCGCGGGATTCTCGAGGAACTGGTCGAGAAGGAGGGGCTGACGCTGGACGATCTCAACATCGCCCTGGTTCTGCCCGACAACGAGTCGGTGCGCGAAGCCGTCCTTGCCGGTGCCGGGGCAACCGTGATCTCGGAGCACGTCGTGGGGGCGGCGATCAAGACAGGAGATCTCAAGGCGATTCCCATCGACCTGCCGCCGCGCGAATTCGCGCTGATCCGCCGCCGGGACCGCCATCCGGGCGCGGCCTTGCGGGCCCTGCTGGATGACCTGGTGAATCAGGCCGATGTCGGGGTCGTCTCGCGCTGAAAAGTCCGGTGCGTCCGGATCCGGCTGCACCCGAAAGGTCGAACCTGATGGTACCCGGCGTGATCACGGAGTTCGTCGAAGGCGTTGCTATAACCGGGGCCCGCTGATGGCGGGGGCGCTGATGGGATCGCTTCCGATGGCGATCCTCCATTCGTTCTTCGTCGAGCACAATGTCGCCTCGATGACCGGCGCCGTTAAGGAACAGACCGGGCTCCGCGGCGGCCGACATTGTCATCGGTCCGGTTGGTCGCCATGCGGCGTTTTCCACGGAGCTTCGCCCGTGCTCGCCGCGTTCACGGCTCGTTCGGCCGGGTCTCGCGCAGGATGATGTAGATGCCACTGGCGATGATGATGGCCGCCCCGACATAGGTCCAGGAATCGGGGAGTTCGCTCCACACCGCCCAGCCCAGTAGGGTCGCCCAGATCAGCGCGGTGTAGTCGAAGGGCGCGATCACCGGCGCCGGCGCCATGCGGAAGGCCTGGCTGATCAGCGTCAAACCCAGAGTGCCGAATATCGCGAGGGCGACCAGATGGGCGAAGTGCGCGGCCTGGACGGGTTGCCATACCGCCGGCATGGCAAAGGCGCTGAAGAGCAGGGGGAAGAGAACGACATAGAACATAAGCGTCCACAGGCCCTCGGACGGGTTGAGCCGCCGGGCGCTGAGCATGATGAGCGCATAGAACAGGGCGGTCGCCACGACGAACAGCGAGGCATACTGGAACGCCGCCGCGCCCGGACGAACTATGATCAGCACCCCCGCGAAGCCGACAAGCACGGCCAGCCATCGGCGCCAGCCGACCTTTTCGCCCAGAAGCGGGACGGACAGCGCGGTGATGAAGATCGGCGCGGCAAAGACCAGCGACACCGCCTCGGCAAGCGGCAGGAATTTCAGCCCCATGAAGAAGCAGATGGAGCCGGCCACCAGGAGCAGGCCCCGCGCGGCGTGAAGCCCCGCATGCGGCGTCCGCAGGACAGACGGCCCGCTGATTGCGATGGCGGCGACGGCGACCAGCGGCAGGGCAACGAGATTGCGCAGGAAAACGATCTGGACGGGATGGTAATGCGCGGTCAGCCACTTCGCGAATGCGTCATTGATGGTCAGGCAGAGCATGCCCACGCACATCGTTACAATGCCCGCCCTGACGCTGCCCGGCTGAAACGCCGTCCGAACGGGTGCGCTCAAGATTTCCGCTCCATCCGGGGGCCGGGGCCGCGCCGGTGTCTTCCACCCGTCTGGCCTTGATTCGGGTGCCTCGATGCTAGGCTGTCCGCGCGCAACCGCAAGACGCTGCATGCTGAGGATGGCGGCCGATCGGACGGGCGACAACGCCGCGAACGCCTGGCCAAGGGCCGCGCGGGGCCTGTTCGACGGCTGACTGGAAAGACTGGCGCACCCGATAGGATTCGAACCTATAACCTCTGCCTTCAGAGGGCAGCGCTCTATCCAGCTGAGCTACGGGTGCTTCTGGGCTGTCTATAGAACGACATATGGCCCGATGCAATCGTCCTTTTCAGGCAAATAATTCGTGGCAGAACTCCAGCGCGTCGACCAGTTTGTCCACA
>SKQW01000217.1 GCA_007118805.1 Rhodobiaceae bacterium
CGTCCCATCGTTCAGGCTCAGCCTTACGGGTTTCGTCAGTTCCATTGCCTGCATGCCTTCAACCCCCTTCTGAAATCGATCTTGTTACCGTCTACTTTATGGTTATTTGAAAGGGACAACGACTTCGATTGTATCCGGCAATGGGGCGTCCTGCGCCGAAGCCGAGAATCCTAGAGCGACAAAAGTCGCGGTCGCGATTGCGCCAAATCGTCTCATGATGTCTCCTCCGCTAGCATCTTCTCAAGTTTACTTTCCAGTATCGCCGGCTTTGCCGACAGTTCCGCCGGGCCGCCCCGGCATCCGACGCACCCGGGAAGCTACCAGGGGTGCGAGCAGCGGAACGGCTGCAAGCAGCCAGATGACCGTGCTGATCGGCGTGAACAGCTCGGACCAGTGATCGATGATCAGCGTTGTGCGCGCGAACTCTGCTTCCAGCATGGGGCCAAGAATGACGCCGAGCGCCAGCGGCGCGCGCGGGTAGCGAAGCTTGACCATGAGATAGCTGAACAGGCCAACCGCGATCATGATCGCCACGTCGGCGACGCTGTTGCGCATTGCGAACGAGCCGATGATGCAGAGCAGCAGGATGGTCGGCGACAGCAGGTATCGAGGAATCTGGAGCACCCGACTGAGAATGCCGGCGCTCGCCAGCCCGATGATCAGCAGCGCCACATTGGCAAGCAGGAACCCGGCGAAGATCTTGTAGACGAGCTCTGGGTTGCGCTCCAAAAGCAATGGGCCCGGCTGTAGCCCATGCGTCATGAAGGTGCCCAGCATGATGGCAGCCACAGCGCCTCCGGGTATGCCAAGCGTCAGCAGCGGGATCAGCGTGCCGCCGGTGGCCGCGTTGTTCGCGGTCTCCGCACTTGCGAGCCCCTCCGGGTGCCCCGTCCCGTAAGAATCGCGATTCCGGGACCAGACTTTTCCCTGACTGTAGGAAACGATCGCAGCGATGTCCGCCCCGGCTCCGGGCACCGCACCGACAGCGACGCCGATGCCGGCTGAGCGCAACTGCGCGGGCAACAGGGCGAGGAGCCCGGTGAACCGCAAGCCGCCACCGCGCAGTTTGATGGCCGCTTGCCGGGCATCCACCCTCAATCCATCTAGCACTTCGGGAATGGCGAACAGGCCGATCATCACCGGCACGAAGGATATACCACCCACCAGGAACTCCGACCCATAGTGGAAGCGCGAGACGCCGAAGGTCTCGTCGATTCCGATGGTGGCGATGAACATCCCAATCAGACCAAGCAGGGCACCCTTGAGAAATGAGTCCCCGGAAAGGCTGGCGATGGCGGTCAGCGCAAAGACGACGAGCGCCAAGTATTCGCGGGGGCCAAATGCGAGGGCGAATTGCGCAACCGGATAGGACAGGGCGGCGAGCACGATGGCGCTGAACGCACCCCCTAGGAACGAAGACACAGTGGCGATTCCGATCGCGGCTCCGGCTTCGCCGCGCTGCGACATGGGATACCCGTCGAACGACGAAGCGACCGAGCCTGGTGTCCCGGGAATCCCAAGTATGATTGCCGAGAGGGAGCCTCCGAATACACCGCCGCAATAGATGCCGATCAGCATCAGCACGCCGGAGACCGGATCCATCGCAAAGGTCAGGGGGCTGGCAATGGCTACCCCCATCGTAGCGGAGAGGCCGGGCAGCGCCCCAACACAGATGCCTACCGCGACCGAACCGAACAACAGAAGAACAAGCTGCACATCCATGAGGCCGGCCAGGGCGCTGACGAACAGGTCCATCCGTCAAAACCCTGTAAGGCTGCCCGCCGGCAGCACGACCCTGAAGACGCGGGAGAACAAGAGGTGGACGCCGAAGGCAAGCGCGGCTGAAAAGGCAGCAATCAGAATGATGCGGTGGGGCGTCCGCACTGGCGACAGCACGATGGCAAGCACCAATGTGTAAGCGAATGCCAGGGCACGAAACCCGACGAGCGGCATCGCGAATGGGAAGACCAGCAGAGACAAGCCGACCGTGAGAGGCATCAACTGATTGCCAGTAGGGCTTGCCGTAACGGCGGGCACGGACCCCGACCTAGCTTGCAGGAATGTGCCGAGCAACAGCGCGGCGCCTGCAATTGCGATCAGGCCCAGCACGATAAGGGGATAAAGCCCCGGCCCTGGAAGCCCCGAAACCCACAATCGAGCACGAATGGCCTCGGGTAGCAGCAGAATGCACACGCCAAGGAGGGCCGCAAGCACTGCCCTTTCAAGCCCGATTATTCCGCTTGGCTGTCGCACTCTGTGCCTACGTCGTGAGTCAAATCGTGGTGAACTGTTAGCATCTCTCCTTGTTGTCTGACAAGTGAACGAAGCCTCATAAGGCTCACGGTACCGAATCGCTGGCAGCGTCAAGGAGAAGCCGTTCCCGTGCATACGCTCCTCGCGAGTCGCCCCACCTCTGCCCGGCTGGTGGTCTGCCGACGCGAGAAGTGCAGTGGTGCGTCCGTGAAGATGAACCTTTCGGACAAAGTATTTAGGCCTAGGTCATCCGGCCGAGAGTAGCGGAGCCGGCGAGTCGGCAGGCACGCTACCGGCTGCTCCAAACACCTCCCGCTGCCTTTCCCACTCCACCGGGAACCCCTTCCGGATCAGCGGCTGCAACTGCATGATGGGCGGCTGGCGGCCGTCGAGAATCGCCTCGACGATGTCGGGGGCAAGCAGGGTGAGGCGCAGGACATGGCCGACATAGGAGGCGTTCATGTTCGCGGCCTTCGCCAGCTCGTTGACGGTGGCGTAGCGGCCGGTCTCCAGCATCTCCTTCCAGCGGAAGGCGCGGGCGAGCGCCTTGACGAGGGGCTTGTCGACTTTGGGGGTCGGCGGTGCCCAAGGCTGTTCTCCCGCCGGCGAGACGATGAGCTTGCGGCCGCCGCGGCGGCGGAAGCTGAGCGGCACATGGACGGTGATGGCACTGCCGTCTCGGCTGACCTCGATGCTCGACTCACCTGCACGCTCCATCAGGCGGCCCTCCGCACATCAACGCGACCGCGCAGATCAGCGACCAGGCTGTCGATGCCCTCGGTCCGGATGCGGATGGATGCCCCTTCGAGACTCAGATCGACGCGCTCGACGAGGAGCTGCATGATGCGGGCCTGCTCGGCCGGGAACAGCTCCTCCCACAGCGGGTCGAGCTGAACGAGCGTCTCGCGGACTTCGGCTTCGGTGATGCCGTCATCTTCCTGGCGGGCCGCCATGAAGGTCCTCACGATGACCTCCGGCGCCCGCAGCAGGCTGCGCAGCTGATCGATGATGATGGCCTCGATGTCGGCGGCTGGCACGCGGCGGATCGGACAGGTGTCGGGTCCCAGCCGATTGACACTGGTCGTAGTGTAATAGCGGTAGAGCTTGCCCTTCTTCCGGGTGTGCATCGGCGTCATGGCGCACCCGTTCGGGGCGAAGATCAGGCCTCTGAGCAGTGCCGGCGTCTGGCGCCGGGTGTAGCCCGCCCGCTGACGCGGGTTCCGGTTGAGGATCGAGTGGACCTTCTCCCACAGCTCGCCCGAGATGATCGCCTCGTGCTCACCGGGATAGGCGGTGCCCTTGTGGACGGCTTCGCCGACATAGACCCGGTTGCCCAGGAGCTTGTAGAGGAAGCCCTTGTCGATCGGCTTGCCGCTGCGGGTGGTGACGCCCTCCTCCTGCAGCGCGCGCGCCAGCACGGTCGCCGAGCCGATGGTGACGAAGCGTTCGAAGATCATGCGGACGGTGGCTGCCGCCTCGTCATCGATGACGAGCTTACGGTTATCCACCCGGTAGCCGAGCGGTACATGGCCGCCCATCCACATGCCCTTAGCTCGCGAAGCGGCGAACTTGTCGCGGATCCTCTCGCCGATCACCTCGCGCTCGAACTGGGCAAAGGACAGCAGGATGTTGAGCGTCAGACGGCCCATCGAGGTCGTGGTGTTGAAGGACTGGGTGACCGAAACGAAGGTGACGGCGTGGCGATCGAACAGCTCGACCAGCCTGGAGAAGTCGGTGAGCGAGCGAGAGAGCCGGTCGATCTTGTAGACCACGACCACATCGACGAGCCCGGCCTCGACATCGCCGAGCAGGCGTTTCAGCGCCGGCCGCTCCAGCGTGCCCCCGGAGAACCCGCCATCATCGTAGCGATCGGGCACCAGCACCCAGCCCTCCGCCTTCTGGCTGGCAACAAAGGCCTCGCACGCCTCGCGCTGAGCATCGAGCGAATTGAACTCCTGGGTCAGCCCTTCCTCGGTGGACTTGCGGGTGTACACGGCGCAACGCTGCTTAGCCACAACGGGCCTGGCCGATGATGCTTGCCGCTCCCCCGAACCGGCTGCCATCAGCTCCTCCCCGCGTGGTTCTTCAGGCCAAAGAAGAGCGGCCCACTCCACCGCGTCCCGGTGATCGCCCGGGCGATAGCCGACAGAGACTTATAGGGCCTGCCGTCATATTCATAACCGTCGGTGAGCACCGTGACGCAGTGCTCGATGCCCTGCCATTCGCGGATCAGCCGCGTGCCCGCGATGGGGCGGCTGGACTCGGCGCTGCGGTGCTGCCGACGTTTACCGCCGCTTTCGCGACTGAACTCGTCGGCAAGGGCCGCCAGTCGCTTCCGTGTCTCGGTCTTGAGCCCGCCATAGGCCAGTTCCTGCACCCGATAGGCAAGCCGGCTCTCCAGGAACTTGCGATTGTAGGGCGGCGGCTCGGCCTGGAAGAGATCGCGCCACTTGTCCTTCAGCGCGGCAATCTCCATCGACCTGATCTCGGCCAGCTGTGCCAGCACCCCGTCCGTCATGTCCCCTCCCCTGCTCTCTCCAATGCACCGACATGACGGCTCGCGGTGGCGGCGAAGTCCACCGAACTTTCTCCGTGCTCGTGAGAATGTCGCCTTGACTGCCGCGCCTTCAGCCGCCTCACGCCGGCCGCCAGGATCGCCGCCAGCTCGTCGAGTCGCTCCGCGGCGGTCAGTCGGTCGGGACAGATGGGATTCGGTATATGCATGGCGCCAATCTGCGCCAGTTCCAGCCCCCGACGCGACCTGCAAACCGGTCAGCCCTGCTCGGAAGCCCTTGCTGCCAAACGGGTTGAACGGTTCCACCCTTCTGGCGAATCCGGGTTGCACCCGCTCCATGTTCGCTTTACGTTCTTCTCGCCTCCCCAACAGCATGGAGCCGCCGATGGTCCTTCAGAATCTCGACCGGCATCAGTGGAAATTCGACGAGGCGGTGGAGCATGTCGCCGCGGTCATCAGCGTCAGTGGCATATATGCGGAGGAGAAAGTACCGGAGCCAACGGTAGTACCACCCTGGAAACCGCCCCCCGATCCCATGGATCGCTTCCGGTCAATCGCACACACCGAGCTGCTGGTGGCGCTGCGCGACGGCGATCTCCACGCAAAGGGGCGGCTGTCGACCCACCGCGAGCACTTTTATGACGCCTCCTCAACGGGATGGACGCTGCATTCGGGTCACTATGAGCCTGTTGCCCAGGCACACTGGCTTGCCGGCGAATTTCGCAGAGGACGGCTGACGTTTCTCGAAGGCGAGTTCATCGACATCCAGCTGCCGCGCTTCATAGTGCGGACGATCTGGCCCGAGCCGCAACCCGAATCGCCACCGGTGCAGCATGACGTCGAGTATTCCACTCCCTATCTCGACCTCCTGCGTGCGGCGATCATCGAGTTTCGTATATCCGATGTACATCAGCCCAAGAAGGACAACTTGGTCGACTGGTTCCGCAGCCAGAAGGTCGAGGGCGAGCCCCTATCGGAGAACCTCGCCAGCGCCATGGCGACGCTGGTGCGGCTTCCCGCTTCGCAGCGCGGTGGCGCCAAGCGCATGTGGTAAACAGGACAAAATGGCCTCACGCCACCCAAGCGATCGAGCAAGACCGTGATACGCGCGCGGTTCTGGCGGAACCTGGGAGACCGCAGGCTAATGTTGCCGAAGTTGACAGCCTCTGACCGCATCTTAGAGTGAGTTCCAGCACGTCAGAAAAAGCAAGGAGGTCTACGGCCATGCGCACAATTTTTACGGGAATATTGTCGACCTTACTACTCGCCGGCGGGCTGGCAACGGCACAGGCAGCAACTGAACTGAGGATAGGTTGGACGACATCCGATAGCGAAGTTGATCCCTATGCCGTTGCGGCACGCCAGTTTGCGGCCTCGTTGGAGGAACTGGCGCCTGGCGCCTTTAACGTGCGCTTCTTTCCAAGCCGCCAGCTCGGCGACGAGCGCGAGATGCTGGAGAATATCGCAATTGGTGCACAGGATGCCGGCGTGATCACGGGCACCGCGATCGCCACCATGGAAAGCTCTTTCCAGCTGAACGATCTTCCCTTTCTTTATCAGGATGCTGCTGAGGCTCATGCCCTTTTAGACGGGCCAGTGGGTGACCAACTGCTCGGCTCGCTTGCCGACCGAGGCATCGTCGGCCTTGGTTTCGGTGAAGCGGGTTTCCGACACAGCATCAACAACGTAAGGCCAATTCATTCGCCCGAGGACTTTGACGGCATCCGATTTCGGGTGCAGCCGAGCGATCTCTTCGTCGACGCGTTCGAGGCGATCGGGTCAAGCCCCACCCCTATGGCGTGGGGTGAGGTCTTCACCGCCGTCCAGCAGGGCGCTGTTGATGGCCTCGAGATCCCGCTCACTGTGATTGCCGCCAACAATTACGACGAAGTCACCACTTACCTGTCGCTGACCGGACACGCTTACAATGCGATCGCGCTCCTGGTCTCGCAAAGGTTCATGGACGGCCTCTCGGAGGACGAAAGGGATGCGATCCATCAAGCTGCGGCGCAGGGCTTGGCCAAGCAGCGGCAAATCAATGCGGAGAACGAAGCCGCCACTCTGGATGAACTCATCGAGCGAGGGATGGAGATGAACGAAATCGATGACCCCGCGGCGTTCCAGCAGAAGGTCCTGCCAGTCTACGATGCCTACCGCGAGACCATTGGAAGCAGCCTGATCGACGATGCGCTAAGCGAGCTTGGACGCGATTGACGCGAGGTAGGCGTCGGGCCCCGCTATCTGGGTCCGGCGCCTTTCACTTGGTACTTCCAGGTTGTGGCATGACGATGATCGCCCGCCTCTTCGATCGCGTTAGCGCGGCAATCAGCCGGATGACCGTGGCCGCGGCCGCAGCCATGGCAGCCATGATGATTGTCTCGTTGTGCCTGGAGGTTTTCTTTCGTTATGGCCTGCGGCGCTCGCTGCCTTGGAGCGAGGAGCTGGCTCTCTTGCTTTTCACCTGGGTCGTGCTCCTGTTCGGCAGCGTTGGGGTGCGCGAGGGTTTCCATGTGAGGGTATCGTTAGTGGTCGACTACCTGCCCGAAGCATTGAGAATGGGCTTGGCGCGACTAATTCTGGTGGTGATCGCCCTATTCGGACTGTTGATGGCGAGCGCCGGTTGGGAGATGGTGACGCTTAACTGGGACCAGGTCTCACCGGCAACCCGCTACCCGCTGCCCCTTCTCTATGCCGCCGTCCCTGTAACGGGCATGTTTGTCGCCTTTCACGGCCTGGCGCTTGCCATCCAACCACGAGCGAGCAAATTGGGAGGCCAGGACAGCCTTGAGTGAACTAGGGTGGCTCCTTTCGCTCGGGCTGGTTGCCGCGTTATTGGGTGGCGTCCCGATCGCCTTCGCCCTAGGAGGCGTGGCGCTCATCGGCTTTATCGTCGCCGGCATCGACCCGGTGGTGGTGGCGCGGCGGCTGATCGCAGGAACCCAGACGCTCAGCCTCCTCGCCATCCCCGGATTTCTGCTGGCTGGCGAGATCATGCGAGCCGGAGGGCTTACCCGCCGCCTGATCCGGATCGCTTCTGCCTTGATGGGCCATATCTCCGGAGGTCTGAGCATGGCCACGGTGGTCGCGGGAACCTTCTTCGGCGCCATCAGCGGCTCTGCACCGGCAACTACCGCCGCGGTGGGAAGCATAATGCCTGACGAGTTGGAAAAGCGCGGCTATAAGCGCAGCTATGCTGCTGCTCTGTGTACCGGTGTCGGCCCGATCGGGCAGATGATTCCGCCTTCAATTCCAATGATAGTATGGGGCGTGCTGGCCGAGGAATCGATCACTCGCCTGTTCATCGCTGGCCTGCTGCCAGGCCTTCTGGCCGCCGCAGGCTTTATCGGCGTCAGCTGGTTATACGCTCGCCGATACGGCGTTCCGCGCGATCATCGCGCCTCCGGCCAGGAACTGATTTCAGCGCTTCGTTCCGGCATCTGGGCATTGCTCGCGCCTATCATCATACTTGGCGGGATATATGGCGGGGTTTTCACCCCGACCGAGGCGTCGATGGTGGCGGTGCTCTATGGCCTTGTTGTCGGCGTCTTGGTCCATCGCGAGCTTGGCTGGCGCGACGTCGGGCATGTACTCACACGCTCACTTCGCACCACTGCTAACGTCACCTTCGTCATTGCCATGGCTGCCCCCTTTGCCTGGCTGATGTCTTTTGAGGGGATCCCGGTGACTCTTGCGCAGTCGCTTCTTGCGCTCTCCGATAACCCAATCATCATCCTGCTGATCGTCAACTTGATGCTCCTGGTGCTCGGAGCCCTAATGGACAACATTGCAGCAATGATCATCCTGAGCGGCGTCCTAACTACGGTGGGGCTGCAGCTCGGCATGGACCCCACCCATCTCGGCGCGCTCGTCGTAATCAATTTCGCGATCGGCATGATAACGCCGCCGATCGGCTATTCTCTCTTTGTTGGCGCGAGCGTTACCGGCGTCTCGATGGAAAGGATAACAGTCAATTTGTGGCCGTTCTTCCTCGTCCTACTCGTCGTCCTCGCGTTAGTTGCATACGTGCCAGCCGTGACGCTCGCGCTGCCGCAACTCATTCTCTGAGGAGAACCGATCCATGATCGAAGCTTCAGCCAGCGACCCGAAACTCCGGTGGCTCGAGGGCGCCTTCGACATCCACACCCACCCCGGACCCAGCATCTTTCCCCGCCTGATGAACGATGCAGAGCTTGCGGCCGCGGCGCAGCAGGCGGGAATGAAGGGTGTTGTTATCAAGGCCCATGAAGGCTCGACGGTTGAACGTGCCGCGCAGCTCGACGACTCAGAAGGCTTTCGCGTGCTAGGCGGCATAACGCTCAACCGGTTCGTCGGAGGGCTGAACCCCATTGCCTTGGAGTGCGCACTGGCACTTGGTGCGAAAATCGTCTGGATGCCGACGCTTCACGCGGCAAACCATATCCGCTTCTTCGGCAAGGCGGGGTTTCATGCTCAGAAGTCCTCGACGAGCGAGAGCATTGCCGAGCCGGTCGAAATACTCGATGCCGAGGGGCGGCTGTTGCCGGAAACTAACATCATACTCGACCTCGTAGCCGCAAATCCAGACGCGGCCCTCTCCAGCGGCCACCTCTCGGTGCAAGAGATCCGCGTCCTGTTTCAGGAGGCTCAGCGACGCGGCATTGAGAAGCTTCTATTGACGCACCCCGAACTTCCCGTGTCAGGTTTCGATCTGAGCTTTCAGACAGAGATGGCCGATCTTGGAGCCATGATCGAACGCAACGTTCTTCCCCATTATCCCGATTGGGGGAACGTTCCCGTTGAACGTACGGTGCATGAGATCCGAGCGCTCGGACCGGAGCGTTGCATTCTCGCCACGGACCTCGGTCAAGCGAACAAACCGCCACCGCCTATGGGCCTCGCCGAATTTTGCGACCGGCTCATGGCCTCGGGACTCGACGAGGCTTCGATACGAATGCTGATCACCGCCAATCCGGTACGATTGATTTCTGGTTGAACGCTGTATCCCGCTGAGCAGGTGAGTGAAGGCCAATCGTTTCGAATTGGCTATGATGTCGGCTTAACCCTTTTCCTATGTTCCCCCAATAATTTAGCCAAAGGGTTCAACCCTTCGGCTGTTCCCGGCCGTCAGCCGCACTAACCGGTTTCTACGTTTCGCAGGCCGGAATCTGGTGCTTTTTACGAAAGCCTCATCGCATCCGAATCGAGGCTTTCCCGGCGCCGTGGCCCGCCTTCCCGACATACCGACGAGACCGCGGGATGCGGCCGCGCACGGCATCGTCGATGAGGCAGTTCGCAGCCGGAGCTACGATGAGCTCGCCGCGGCAATACGGAACCGGGTACCGGAGCTGGCCCGCGAGCTGCTTGGGCGCCCGACCATGCGCACGGGCCACGAGTGGCGCTGGGGCCGGCGCGGCAGCTTGTCGCTCGTCATTGACGGTCCCAAGGCGGGCCAATGGTTCGATCACGAGGCCGGCAAAGGCGGCGGCTTCATCGGCCTGATCGCCCGCGAGCTTCTCGGGCCACCCCGCATGCGCACGGGCCACGAGTGGCGCTGGGGCCGGC
>SKQW01000216.1 GCA_007118805.1 Rhodobiaceae bacterium
CGAGCTTCTTCTTGAGCGCGCCGGCGATTTCTCCCCTCACGGTGTGCTGCTGCCACTCCAGTGCCTCGGCAGCCTCGGCAATGGTGACGCCCACGGGTCGCTTGAGCATCTCGACGAGTCGGGCCTGCTTGCTGCCCGCGCGGATCTTGCGCACCGGTGGCGCTGTGGGCGCGGTGGGCGTGAAGTCGACGGACGTGGCCTCGTCCTTCACGGCGTCGCCGCTTGGCGCCGCGTCGGCGCCCTGTGGCGCGTTGTCGTCGGACGGTGCGGCGGTCTGTAGTGCGGGCGTGGCACCGGCCGCTGCAATGCGTGGCTCGTAGGTCCATCGGCCGGCCGGTTGCTCGATCAGGGTGAAGTCGAGACCTGCGACGGCATCGCCGCCGAGTTCCTTGCGCGCGGCGCGGATGGCGTTGGTCTTGGTGGAGTAAGTCTTCATCGTCATTCTTGTGTGGTTGCCGCCCGGGATGCAAGTAGCTTTTTGCCGTTTGAGCCAGGTGATCGAGTGCGGTCTTGTGTCAGGCCTCTCGGTGCGGCCTTTCCGGTGCCGCGGGCCGGTATGGTGATCTGCGGATCGGGTCCAAATCTGCTACTCGAGCTATATCGCTCTGGGGCCCGCTCTGGTTTTCCCGGTCCAGATCTCGTCGATCATGTGCCCATTCAGATCGTCGCCTCCTCACACCCCCTTCACCGGCGTCTGACCTTCCGTGACTGCATGATCATGCTGAAGTCAGGGCCGGATTCCTGTACTCTGCGTCCTTTGTCAGCATGGCCCAGATCGCTCGGGCCATCTTGTTGGCCAGTGCTATTGCGACCAGCATCTTCGGCTTCGTCGCCAGCATCCGCGCCAGCCACGATCCTTCGGGCACTGATCTTCGCCCAAGCCAATTGAGCCGTGACATTGCGCCCATGATGAGCAGGCGCCGGATGTCGATCTGTCCGGCTTTGGAGACACGCCCGAGCCGCTCCTTGCCGCCGGAGGAATGCTGGCGTGGCACAAGGCCAAGCCAAGCGGCGAAGTCGCGCCCGCGCCGGAAGTGGCCCATGTCCGGGGCAAAGGCCTCAACCGCCAGGGCAATGAGAGGGCCCACGCCAGGCATGGTCTGCAGGCGCCGTGCCGTGTCCGTCTCGGCGGCCACGGCCCTGATGCGTTTCATCCGGGCATTGATGCGCGCCGTCTTCTCGGCAATCTGGTCGATCAGATCCCGGCATTCTTCACGAACAAGCTCGAGCAGGCCGCTCTCCGGATCTTCGACGATTGCGGCGATCCGTTTGAGCTGTGCAAGCCCCTTTGGAACAGTGAGCCCGAACTCATACAGATGGGCGCGCAGTGCGTTCACCAGCTCGGTGCGCTGGCGAACAAGACGGGCCCGGCTCCGAAACAACACGGCCCGGGCCTGGGCGCCTTCCGATTTGGGCTCGACGAACCGCATCTCGGGTCGCTGTGCTGCGATGACAATCGCTTCGGCATCCGCAGCGTCGTTCTTCTGTCGCTTCACGAAGGGACGGACATATTGTGGGGCGATCAGCTTGATCTCATGTCCGAGGTCGGCGAGTTCCCGGGCCCAAAAATTCGCGCTCGCGCAGGCTTCCATCACGACGATGGCTGGCGGCTGATCCGCCATGAACCGCTTGAATTGCTCCCGCGACAGCTTCTTGCGGAACTGCACATGCCCCGTCATCGAGGCGCCATGGAGCTGGAAGGCGCGCTTTGCCAAATCGACGCCGATCATCGTATCCTTCGTCACGGTTGCCGTCCTCTCTGCTTCGTGGTTCTCAGCACCACAGTTTTGGCACACGCGATGCCGTCTGAAGAGGGCGGCAACCACCCCATCTGCTACCACCGCGAGCCCCGAACGCCTCCGGGGCGTCGGGGCAGCAGGCGTCTTCGCCCGCTGATCGGCCCACACATGAGGCATCGTTTCGCCACGACATCAAGTCGTTAAGCGACTGCGCCGAAACGGGAATCGATGGCAATGGCCGACGCGCAATCGGGCCCTTCAGAGGCTTCGACGATCGCCATGGATGTGGCGGCGCGGCTCATCAAGGTCAGCCCGCGCCGGCTCCAGCAGCTGGTCGCCGATGGCTGGATCCCGAGAGCCGGGCACGGTCGCTATACGGTGGTCGGCGTGGTGCACGGCTACATCGCCTATCGCGACGATCTCGAGCAGCGCCGCTCGGCGGCGATCAGCGACACCGATCTGCGGGCCGTGCGCCGGCGCGAGATCGAGCAGCGCATGGCGATACGGGATCGGGATCTGATCGACATCGTCAAGCACGACGCGGTGTTCGACGAGGCGATCGGCATGCTGAAGGCCGAACTCATCGGTCTGCCGGCCCGGATCACGCGCAACATCGAGTTCCGGCGCCTCGTAACCACCCTGCAATGGCTGACCATCATCCCGATGGCGTTGCAGCCGATCTCGCGCTGGTTCTGCGAAGCGGCCTATCTCGCCGGGACACTGCCGGTGCCGTTCGTTCCCGTCGACTGGGATCCGCCGGAGTTCGAATCGATCAACCCGATCGATGATGCCAACACTGACACCGCCGGCCTTGTCTTCGACATCGACCCGCGCAAGGTCAGCCGCGCCGGCCTCACCCAGGGCCGTGCCCCCGGCACCAAACTGCCCGATGCCACGCCGCATGATGGCAGTGCGGATGCAGGGGATGGAGACGAAGAGGAG